>DATAUO010000326.1:0-3684 GCA_036268215.1 Steroidobacteraceae bacterium | reverse complement strand
TCCTCTGCGACGCCATCACCTACAGCCGCCGCTTCAAGCCGGCCGCGGTGATCGACGTGGCGACGCTCACGGGCGCGTGCATCGTCGCGCTCGGCCACCACTTCAGCGGGCTCATGAGCAATCATGATCCCCTCGCGGACGAGCTGACGGCCGCCGGCCTGCGCGCGGATGACCGCGCTTGGCGCCTGCCCGTGGGCGAGGAGTACGTCGAGCAGCTGAAGAGCAATTTCGCCGACCTCGCCAACGTCGGAGGCCGCGAAGGCGGCGCCTGCACCGCGGCATCGTTCCTGTCCAAGTTCGCCAAGGACCTCCACTGGGCGCACCTAGACGTGGCCGGAACGGCGTGGCTCGGCGGCGCGCAGAAGGGCAGCACCGGCCGTCCGGTGCCCCTGCTCGCCGATTTCCTCTTGCATCGAGCCCGGGCCAAATGACGGAGCGTGTCGACTTCTACGTGTTGAAGAGTGCCGCCGCGCGCCAGCGCTGGGCATTCGCATGCCGTCTGATCGAGAAGGCTTATCTCAAGGATCTGCGCGTCGTCATCGCCAGCGACACCGGCGACGATGCCAGGGCCATCGACGATCTGCTCTGGACGTTCAACGATCGATCCTTCGTGCCGCACAAGGTGTGCGCGGATGAGCGCGCGCTCGATCCCGCGACGCCCGTGCACATCTCCTCGCTGCCGCTGAAGGTGCCGGCGGCGGACCTCCTCGTGAACCTGAGCGCCCAGCTCCCCGCCCATTGGGACGCTTTCGGGCGGGTCGCGGAGATCATCGACGCCGATCCCGAGTGCCGCAGGCTCGGGCGCGAGCGCTTCAAGACGTACCGCGATCTCAAGGTCACTCTGGAGACGCATCAGCTCGACGAATCCGCGGACGTCTGATGGACAAAGCGTTCTCGCCCGCCGACATCGAGTCGAAGATATATTCCTTTTGGGAACGCTCCGGCTACTTCGCGCCGAGCGGCCGCGGAACGCCCTACTCCATCGTGATTCCGCCGCCGAACGTCACCGGCACCCTGCACATGGGTCACGCTTTCCAAGACACCATCATGGATGCGCTCATCCGCCATCGGCGCATGCAGGGCTTCGACACGCTGTGGCAGCCGGGCACCGACCATGCCGGCATCGCGACGCAGATGGTGGTCGAGCGGCAGCTGAATGCCGCCGGCCAGTCGCGCCTCGATCTGGGACGGGATGCCTTCATCCAGCGGGTGTGGCAATGGAAGGAGCAGTCGGGCGGACAGATCGCCCGGCAGATGCGTCGGCTGGGAGCATCGGTCGACTGGACCCGCGATCGCTTCACCATGGACCCGGGCCTCTCGCGCGCGGTCACCGAGGTGTTCGTCCGCCTGCACGGCGAAGGGCTCATCTATCGCGGCAAGCGGCTGGTCAACTGGGATCCGGTGCTGAAGACGGCGCTCTCCGACCTCGAGGTCGTGTCCGAGGAGGAACAAGGGAGCCTCTGGCATCTGCGCTATCCGCTGAGCGACGGCCACGGCGTGCTCGTGGTCGCGACCACGCGGCCCGAGACCATGCTCGGCGACGCCGCCGTCGCGGTGCATCCGGAGGACGAGCGGTACCGGCATCTGGTCGGCCGCCGCGTGCGCCTGCCGCTCGCCGACCGCGAGATCCCGGTCATCGCGGACGAGTATGTCGACATGCAGTTCGGGTCGGGCTGCGTCAAGATCACGCCCGCGCACGATTTCAACGACTACGAGGTCGGGCAGCGTCACGCGCTGCCGCTGATCAACATCTTCGAGCTGGACGCGTCGCTCAACGGTGAGGTGCCCGCGGCCTACCGCGGACTCGACCGCGCCGCGGCGCGCACCCGCATCGTGGCCGATCTCGATGCGCTCGGCCTGCTCGAGCGGGTCGAGCCGCACAAGCTCACCGTGCCGCGCGGCGATCGCACGGGTGCCATACTCGAGCCGCTGCTCACCGATCAGTGGTTCGTCGATATCAAGCCGTTGGCGGAGCCCGCGATCCGCGCCGTGGAGAACGGCGACATCCGCTTCGTCCCCGAGCATTGGACCGCGGTGTACTTCGAGTGGATGCGCAAGATCCGCGACTGGTGCATCAGCCGGCAGCTTTGGTGGGGACATCGAATTCCCGCCTGGTACGACGGCGAAGGGAATTGCTACGTGGCGAGGAGCGAAGCGGAGGCGCGCGAGATTCATGGGCTCGGTCCCGAATTGCCGCTGCGCCAGGACGACGACGTCCTCGACACCTGGTTCTCGTCCGCGCTCTGGCCGTTCTCGACGCAAGGGTGGCCGGACGCGTCGCGCAACCTGTCGGCCTATTATCCGACGTCGGTGCTGGTGACCGGCTTCGACATCATTTTCTTCTGGGTCGCGCGCATGATCATGATGGGCGTCAAGTTCATGGGCGACGTGCCGTTTCGCGAGGTCTACGTCCACGGCCTGATCCGCGACCACGACGGCCAGAAGATGTCGAAATCGAAAGGCAACGTGATCGACCCGCTCGACATCGTCGACGGCATCTCGCTCGAGGCGCTGCTCGCCAAGCGCACCACCGGCTTGATGCAGCCGCAGATGAAGCCGGCCATCGAGCGCGCCACCCGCAAGCAGTTCCCCAACGGGGTCGCCGCCTTCGGCACCGACGCGCTGCGGCTCTGCTTCTCGCGCCTCGCGACCCAGAGCCGCGACCTGCGCTTCGACATGGCGCGCGTCGAGGAGTACCGCAACTTCTGCAACAAGCTGTGGAATGCCGCGCGCTACGTGCTCATGAACGTCGAGGGCGGCCAGGACCTTGCCGCGTCGCCCGCGGTCGAGCGCAGTCTTGCAGACCGCTGGATCGAGGCGCGCCTCGCCGCGATGCTGGCGCGCGCGGACGAAGGCTTCCGCGGCTACCGGCTCGACGCGGTCGCCAATGCCTTGTACGAATTCACCTGGCACGAATTCTGCGATTGGTACCTGGAGCTCTCCAAGGCCGTGCTGCAGTCGGACGGCGCCTCGGCCGCGGCCAAGCACGCGACGCGGCGCACCCTGATCGCCACGCTCGAGACCCTGCTGCGCGCCCTGCACCCGCTCGCGCCCTTCATCACCGAGGAGATATGGCAGCGGGTCAAGACGAGCGCCGGCGCGGGCGGCGACACCATCATGCTGTCCCGATACCCCCGCGCCGCGGACATCCGGGTCGACTCGCAGGCTGAAGCCGAGATGCGCTGGGTGATCGGCTTCATCGAGGGCGTGCGTCAGATTCGCGGCGAGCTCGACATCGCGCCCAGCCGCAAGCTCGAGGTGGTGCTGCAGGGAGCGACGGCCCGGGATGGCGAGTATCTCGCCCGCAACATGCATTTTCTGTCCCGTCTGGCGGGAATCGATCCGCCAAGGACGATGGACCGTGCTCAAGTTGCGCCCATCTCTGCCGTTGCCCTGCTGGGGAGCCTCGAGATTCTCGTACCCATGGCGGGCCTGATCGATCCCGCCGCCGAGCTCGACCGGCTCACCAAGCGGCTGCGCAAGGCCGAGGGGGACCTCGCCAAGATGGAGGGCAAACTGAGCAACGCCGATTTCGCGAAGAACGCGCCCGCGGAGGTGGTGGCCAAGGATCGGCAGCGCGTCGCCGAGCTGCATACCGAGATCGGTCAGCTCACCGCGCAAATCGGGCGGGTGAATGCGCTCGGCGGCGGGGGAGCGGCCGGGCCCGGCGCCTGAAATCGGCGC
>DATAUO010000325.1:0-9676 GCA_036268215.1 Steroidobacteraceae bacterium | reverse complement strand
GCCCCGCCATGCCGCCGAACAGCACCCCGCCGATGATGACGTTGTGAAAGTGGGCCAAGAAGTGGTGCAGCCACACCATGAAGGACAGCACGCAGATGGCGAGCGTCGCGAGCACCATGGAGCGATAGCCGAACAGCGGCTTCCCGGAGAAGGTGGCAATGACCTCGGAGAACACGCCGAACGCCGGCAATATCAGGATATAGACCTCCGGGTGCCCCCACGCCCAGATCAGATTGACGTACAGCATGGCATTGCCGCCGCCGTCGTTGGTGAAGAAGTGCATGCCCGCATAGCGGTCGAGCAGCAGCATGCCGAAGGTCGCGGTCAGCACCGGGAAGGCCGCCACGATCAACATGTTTGCGGCGAGCGAGGTCCAGCAGAACACGGGCATGCGCATGTAGCGCATCCCGGGCGCGCGCAATTTCAAAATCGTGGTCACGAGGTTGATGCCCGCGAGCAGCGAGCCGACGCCGGAGATCTCGAGCGCCCACAGATAGTAGTCGACCCCGACCCCCGGCGAGAATTGCAGCTCCGAGAGCGGCGGATAGGCGAGCCAGCCGGTGCGCGCGAACTCTCCGACCACCAGCGACATGTTGATGAGCAGCGCGCCCGCCGCGGTCAGCCAGAAGCTGACGGCATTCAGCACAGGGAACGCCACGTCGCGCGCCCCGATCTGCAGCGGCACGGCGAAGTTCATGAGCCCGATCATGAACGGCATGGCGACGAAGAAAATCATGATGGTGCCGTGCGCGGTGAAGATCTGATCGTAGTGCTCCGGCGGCAGGTACCCTTGGGCGCCGCCCGCCGCGACCGCGAGCTGGGAGCGCATCATGAGGGCGTCGATGAAGCCGCGCAGCAGCAGCACCAGCGACAGGAGCACGTACATGACGCCGATGCGCTTGTGGTCCACGCTGGTCAGCCATTCGCGCCACAGATAGGGCCACCCGCGCTTCCAGGTGATCAGGGCGGCGGCCGCGAAGCACCCCGCCGTCATGAACAGCGAGGCCGCCATGGGCAGAGGTTGATGGATGGGAATGGCTGCGAGGGTGAGCTTGCCCATGTCAGATGGGCTTGGCCGGCGCGCTGCCGCGATGGACCGTGTCCTGCACGATGTGCTCGAAGAAGTCGGGCGCGACCGACCGGAAGGAGGGCGGCCTATCCGCGGGATCCGTCCCGAGCCGCGCCCAGGCGGCATCGTCGAGCGCATCGCCCTGGGTGCGGACGCGCGCGAGCCAGCGCCGGAATTCCGCCTCCGGCACGGCGTGCACGATGAAGCGCATGTCCGAGAAGCCGTTGCCGCTGAAGTTGGCCGACAGTCCCGGGTAATCGCCCTCACGATCCGCCATGAGATTCAGATGGGTGATCATGCCCGGCATGGTGTAGATCTGCGACCCGAGCTGCGGCACGAAGAAGGCGTTCATCACCGTGGCCGAGGTGAGCGACAGGTCGAGCGGCGTCCCGACGGGGACCACCAGTCGATCGACCGTGGCGATACGCTCTCCCCGATAGATGAACAGCCACTTCCAATCCAGGGACACGATCTCGATGTCGAGCGGGGCCGCCTTGGAGGCGAGCTTGCGGGCGGGATCGAGGTCATGGGCGCCGATCCAGCCGACGCCCGCGAGCAGGATCACGACCATGGCCGGCACCGCCCACACCACGAGCTCGACCTGTCCGGAATAGGACCAATCCGGCCGGCGCCTGGCGCGGCGATTGGACGCCCGATACCACCAGGCTGCCGCGAGCGTGAGCACGATCACCGGCCCGACGACCACCAGCATGATGCCGGTGGCATTGAGCAGGATGAGCCGCTCCGCCGCGTTCGGTATCGGCGCACGACGTCCTTCGCTCCGCCAGCGGCCGCGGTATTGTCGGCCGCATTGCCCGGCGATTGCACGCCGGCCGAGCGTGTCGGATCGTAGGAAGCGGCTGACAGCCCTTGGCTGGGGCATCGCCGACAGAGCCCCGAGCGCGACGCGCCCATAATCCGCGCACGCGATCAGCGAAGGAGCTGCCATGAGCAAAACCGTCGGTGAATTGTTGGCTTCGACCCTCGCCGAGGTCGGCGTCACGCAGGTGTTCGGCATCGTCGGCGATGCGCTCAACCCCTTCACCGATGCCATCCGCCGCGACCAGCGTCTTTCCTGGCTCGGTGTCCGGCACGAGGAGGGTGCGGCGCTCGCGGCGACGGGGCAGGCCAAACTGACGGGCAAGCTCGGCGTTTGCGCGGGCACGGCGGGGCCGGGTGCGACCCACCTGCTCGCGGGCCTGTACGAAGCAAGGCACGATCATGCGCCGGTGCTCGCCATCGCCGGCGACCTGCCGACCAGCCGCCAAGGCATCGACTACCTGCAGGCCGCCGATCATGTACAGACCTTTCGCGACGCCTGTGTCTATGCCGCTTCGATCAACTCCGCGGAGGCGGCACCCGCGCAGATCCATGAAGCCATCTCCACGGCCTACTCCGAGCGCGGCGTCGCCCTCATCAACATTCCGCAAGATGTGTTCGGCGCCAAGACCTCTCAGCCGGCACTGAGCATCGCGACGCTGCGGCAGCGGGCGGAAACGGCGCCCGACGAGGCGGATATCGCCGCCGCCGCGAAACTGATCGACGCCGCATCCGCCGTTGCGATCTTCGTCGGCCACGGTGCGCGACCGGCCCGCGGGGAGATTCTGGCGCTCGCCGCAAAACTCCGGGCGCCCATCGTGCATACCTACCGCGCGCTCGATCTCTACCCCTTCGACCACCCGCTGGTGGTGGGAGGCCTGGGGCTCATCGGCTCGAAGGCCGGATTCGACGCCGTTCACAAGTGCGACGTGCTGGTCATGATCGGCAGCGATTATCCCTATACGGAATTCCTGCCGAGCAAGGCCAAGGTCGTGCAGATCGACGAGCGCGCCTTCGCCATCGGCCGCCGTCTCCCGGTGAGCTGCGCCGTGACGGGCTCGAGCGGGCCCAGCGTCGCGGCGCTGCTCGCCCGCGTGAAGCCGAAGGACGACGATGCTTTCCTGAAGCGGATGCAGCGCGAATGGCAATCGTGGAGAGAAATGCTCGACCAGAAAGCGGACCCGGCCCGCAGCAAGGATCGCATTCATCCCCAGGCGCTTGCGCGCATGGTCAGCGATCTCGCGGCCGAGGATGCCGTGTTCTGCGTCGACACGGGCGAGGTGACGCTATGGACGGGAAACTGGCTCCGCCCTCGCGGCCATCAACGAGTCACCGGGTCGTTCAACAACGCGGCGGTCGGCGTGGCGCTCGGCATGGCCAACGGCATCCAGGCGCTCGACCGGAACCGCCAGGTGATCGCGATGTGCGGCGACGGCGGCTTCGCGATGCTCATGCAGGAATTCTTCACCTGCGCGCAGCACGGTTTTCCGGTCAAGGCCATCATCTTCAACAACAGCGGCTGGGGACTCGTGCACCTCGAAATGGAGGAGGCTGGGCTGCCCGTGTTCGCCGGCGGCGCCGTGGTCCGGAATCCGGATTTCTCGTTGTTCGCACAAGCCTGCGGCGGCCGCGGCTTCCGGGTCACGCGGCCCGAAGCCCTGCGCGACACCCTGAGAGAGGCGCTCGCCGCGCCCGGACCCGTCATCGTCGATGTGGTGGTCGATGCCGCCGAAATCCCCGCCATGCCGCAGGTGCACCTCGATCAGATCTGGAAGTTCGGCGTCGGCAAGCTGCGCGAGCTCGTCGGCGCGAGCTGAAGGATCGCCGCGCGAGCTCGTCGGCGCGACCTGAAGGATCGCCGCGCGAGCTCGTCGCCCCCGCTCAGTGCCGCTTGAAGTATTGCACCTCGCGTTCGTGCTTCTCGGCGGCGGCGCGCGTCTTGAAGGTACCGAGGTTGCGGCGCCGCTGCGTCTTGGGATCGAGCCTGCGGGAATAAAGGCGATATTCGCCGGACTGGAGCTTGCGTATCATGCTGTTTCTCCTGGTGTTTTGAATGTAGGAATCGAGCTACAAACGTATCAATGGTTTTGTATCTTCACGGGGGACGCCGGACATGAAATCGTGCATCGCATGATGGATGCAGCCGAAGCCTTGAACGCCTGGTATTGCGAGGGCGAGCGTGCCCGCGCCGGGCGTTACATCCGACCGGAGCCGCCGTGCAGGGTGGCCGTGCTCATCGCCGATGGGGTCAAGGCGGAGCCGATCGCCATGACCGTCGCGGCGCTGGCCAAAGCCGGCGCCGAGCCGTGGCTGCTCGGCGTCGATCGCGGCACGGTGAGGAGCACCGATGGCCAGGAATTCGTCGCCGATGCGGCGCTCCGTTCGGTCGAGCCCGAGAGCTTCGATGCGCTGGTGCTGCCCGACGGTCACGAAGCGGTCACCCGTCTGCTCCAGGATCGCCGCGCCGTAGGCTTGATAAATGCCCAGTGCCGGCTGCGGCATCCGATCCTGGTCGGGAGCGCGTCGGTGCGCATGCTCGAGGCCGCGGGCATCACCTCTTCGTCGCGCGCGCCGGACCGCGGCTTCACCATCGGGGCGATGGCGCGATTGCCGCTCGAGATCCGGGACTTCGTGTCGGCCCTGCGCGGGGATACGGCCGAGTCGGCTTAGCACGCGGAGGGGTCCGTCAGATGCCAAATCGCAAGACCTTTGACGAGCGCGAAAAATACGACCATAGCCAGCACTCGACCCGCCAGGCGGAGCTGGGGGATCTTGCGGCCACGCCCACCGAGCAGAAGCTGAGCTCGCCGAAGCAGAACGGCGGGAACGAGGGCGCCTCCAGTCCTGCCCCGAGCCAGGGGCCGAAACCCCGGTAGGCGGGTTCCACCGCATCATTTCTTGGGCGGCGGCGGCTCTTTCGCCGACGGCGCCCGATCCTCGATCACCGAGACCACGGTCGCTGCGTCCGCGGATTCTTGCAGGGCGGCCGCCTGCGGGTCGTGACGATCACGAACCCCCGGTAAATCCTTGCGCAGCTCCTCGAGCAGATGAATCAACTTGGTGACCTTCTGCTCCGTCAGCATGCTCACCTGAAGGTCGAGCTGTGCCTGCTGCTTCTCGGCCTTGGTTTGCCGGTTCTGGGCGATCAACACGATGGTCGTCGTCGCCAGCGAAGCCAGGGTGAGAATGCCGTCGAGGAGACCGAAGGGCGGCGGATCGAAGGCAGTGCGCCCCAGGCCCGCCGCGGCCAAATTCGCGGCGACCCACACGAGCGCGAATACCAGCACCCCCAGCAGATACATCGGCCGCCCGAGCAATCGGCTCGCATGCTCGACGCGGCGCTGCGACGGGGTGATGCTTTCGACCTCGCGGCGTTCCAGCGCGACGATGCTCTCGACGTTCTGCTCGATGTGATCGGACAGGGAACGCGCACTCTCGGGCCGCGAGGTCGTGGCCGGGTCATCTGCACGAAGCTCGGGCATGTCATCTCCTTCGCGGACGCGCCGGCTGCCGCTCGGCAGGGGCGTTCGTTGAGGCAGTCTCAGAGAGGGAGTGTGCCCGGTATGTAAGCGCGCGCCCGGCTTGCAGGTAGGGATCGACCGAGGGCCCGGGGTAATATCGCACCGAGTCGGACCCCTGTCATCGAGGTAATGGGCTTGAAGCAAGAATTACGGGCGGCGCTGGACGCTCTGGGACCGGAGTCCGGGCGCATCTTCACGCAGATCTTTCCCGATGCCGCCGCATCCTCCGAGGGCGCTCTCAGCGGACTGCAAATCTCCGTCAAGGACAACATCGACGTCGCCGGCTACACCACGGCCGCGGCATCGTGGGTATTCCGCGATCATGCGCCGGCGCGCGAGGACGCCCCGGTGGTGCAGCGGCTGCGTGCCGCGGGAGCGGTGATCTTCGCGAAAACCAACATGAGCGAGTTCGCCTACTCCACCCATGGCATCAATGCTCACTACGGAATGCCCGCGAATCCGCACGACTCGCACGGACCGCGCATTCCGGGCGGCTCGAGCAGCGGCGCGGGCGTCGCGGTGGCGCGGGGTCTCGGCGAGGCCGCCATCGGGACCGACACCGCGGGTTCCGTGCGGATTCCCGCCGCGCTTTGCGGCGTGGTCGGGCTGAAGCCGAGGCAACGGCGCATCCCGCGCCAGGGTGTCGTGCCGTTGTCCGAATCGCTCGATTGCGTGGGCGTGATCGCACGCTCGGTCGAGCGGGTGGCGCGGGTGTTCGAGGCGATCGCCGACGAGGACAGGGATGCGCCGCCGCGGGAGCGCGGGCGGCGTCTCAAGATTGCGGTGCCGTCGGGAGCAGGCTCGCCGACCGACGGGCTCCGCGACGAAAGCGTCATGCTCGCGTTCGAAAAAGCCTTGCAGCGCCTGGCCCTGGATCCGCGATTCGAGCTCATCCCCACACCCCTGCCGCTGATCGGCGAGGGGCTCGCGCTGGCGACGGACGGAGGCATCTCCGCCCCCGAGGCGTTTGCCTTTCACCGGCCGTACCTCGAGAGGTCGCGCCACCTGTACGATCCCTTCACCTTGTATCGCCTCGGATTCGGCGAGCGGTGCTCCGAGGAGCGCTACCGCGGGCTGCTCGCGCGGCGGCGCGCGGCGATCTTGCGCACGCGGGAGGAGCTCGGCGAGTACGATGCCATCGCCTTTCCGACCTGCCCGATCGTCGCGCCGCGCGTCGCGGACGTCGGCGCGGCCGACGTGCTGGCCGCGGTCAACGCTCAGCTGTTGCGCCATACGGTGCCCGCCAACGTGCTGGATCTCGCCTCGATCACCCTGCCTTGCGCGCACTTGCACCCGATGAGCGCGGGGCCCGTGGGGCTGTCCCTGGACAGCGTGCACGGCGAGGAGGGGCTCCTCGAGGCGGCCGCTGCGGTCGAGCAGGCCATCTCTTAATACAATGATACGCGCTGCGATTTTCCATACCCGTACATTCTGCTTGCCCTTGCCCTCGTCGAGCGTGTACTTTGTATCGCAAAGTGCATCGCTCATCGACACTCCTGTTCCTTACGCTGGCCGCAGGCGGCGCCACGTGCTTCACGGAACCTGCGCGCGCGGGCGGGCCATTCGGTATTGATCACGAGACGGCGCTCGATGAGCGCGGCATCTGGGGGCGCCAATATCAGACCGCGCTCGAGAGCGGCGTCATTGCGGTCGAGCTCGCGGGCGCGCTTTGGGAGGGCAGCGACAGCAAGGTCGGCAAGACTTACTGGGAGGCCGTGGATTCCTCGGCCGTCTCCGCCGTCGCGGCGATCGCCCTCAAGCGGGCATTCGGCCGCGCACGGCCGAGCCAGGGCGACGGCCCGAATGCCTGGTTCAAAGGCAGTTGTTGCGAGAGCTTTCCGAGCGGCGAGGTGACCTTGCAGGCCTCCTTCGTCACGCCCTTCATCGCCAACTACGCGGGGGAGAACAAGTGGGTGTGGGCGCTCGAGCTGCTGCCTGTCTACGATGCCGTGGCGCGCGTCAAGAGCCACGCACATTGGCAGTCGGATGTGCTTGCAGGATGGGCCCTCGGCACGGCGGCGGGGTACTGGAGCTCGACACGCTCCGTTCCACTGTCGGTACGGATACTGCCTCGCGGACTTACAGTCGGCTTTTCAAAACGTTTCTAGGAGAAATCGCATCATGACCGTCACCAGGCTATCCGGACTCATCGCGTGGATCTCGCTCTCGGCCACGTCGGCCACGGCGGCCATGGCGGCCGCGGCGCCTTCCCCACCCGTATTCTCGGTCGAGAAGCGCTGGCCGGTGGGCGGCGAGGGCGGCTGGGACTACCTCACCGTGGGCGAGACCGGCTCGCGCCTGTTCGTCAGCCGCGGAACGCGGGTCGATGTGCTCGATACCTCCTCGGGAGCGATCATCGGCTCCATCCTCAACACGGACGGCGTGCACGGCATCGCGATCGCGCCGGAGCTCGAGCGCGGCTTCACCAGCAATGGCCGCGCGGACTCGGTCACCGCGTTCGACCTGAAGACGCTGGCCGTCATCCAGGAAGCGAAGGTGCCGGGACACAATCCCGACGCCATTCTGTATGAGCCCGCTTCGAAGCATGTATTCACTTTCAACGGCAAGAGCAAGGATGTGACCGTGCTCGATGCACTCAAGCTGAGCGTGGTCGCGACCATTCCCGTGCCCGACAAGCCGGAGTTCGCGGTCGACGACGGCGAGGGCTCGGTCTTCGGCAACATCGAGAGCGATGCCGGGCAGATGGTGGTCATCGACAGCCGCAAGCTCACGTCGCGGGCAGTCTGGCCGCTGCCGGGTTGCTCGCGCCCGACCGGTCTTGCGATCGATCGCGAGCATCATCGTTTGTTCTCGGTGTGCGACCACAAGGTCATGGTGGTCACCGACTCGCGCACCGGGAGGCAGGTCGCGCGGGTGGCGATCGGCGATGGGCCGGATGCGGCGGCCTACGATCCGCTGCGCGGACTCGTCTTCAGCTCGAACGGCGAGGGCAACCTCACCGTCGTGCGGCAGGTCTCGCCCGATCGATACGAGGTTGCCGAGACGGTGCCGACCGAGCGCGGCGCGCGCACCATGGCGCTCGACGCGGCGCGGGGCAGGGTGTACCTGGTCACCGCCCGCCTCGCGCCCGCGCCCGCGCCGACGCCGGACCACCCGCATCCGCGAGGTACGCCGCTGCCGGGATCCTTCACCGTGCTCGTTGTCGGCGCGGGGTCGGGTGCGGCGATGCGGGCGCCGTAGCTCGCCGCCTGACACGGCCCCGGCCAACCTGTAATCTAGTGCACGGCTGGGGCTCGAGGCGCGCGAACGCAATAGGGAATGATCAGGATCGTCAGGGCAAGGTTGCCAAAACGGCTTCGAGGTGCCTCCATTGCCGGGGTCTTCGCGCTCATCGCCGCAACCGCGGCCCCCGCCGCCGTCACGCCGGAGCTGCAGCGGACCATCCGCGAGAACACCTTCGAGGTCGTGACCAAGAAGCCTGCGGACGACCCGGTCACGTACGAGAAGGCGCTCCCGCTCGAGCTCCTCCCGTACATCGAGCGCACGGACGCCTATCGGTCGATCGGCACGGCGTTCGCGCTCGGCCACAATACCTACGTCACCGCGGCCCACGTATTCCAGGTCGCGATCGGCAGTCAGTTCGGCCCACCCCAGTTGAGACGCACCGACGGCAAGGTGTATTCCATCGATCGGATCGTCAAGTACTCGCACCACGAGGACTTCGTGGTGTTCTCGCTCAAGGATGATCCGGCGCCGGCGGGCTTCGCGGTCAATCGGGAACCCAAGCTCGACCAGACCGTGCTCGCCGTTGGCAATGCGCTGGGCGAGGGCGTCGTGATCCGCGACGGTCTGTTCACGTCGGAGACGCCCGAGGATCAGGATGGCCGCTGGAAGTGGATGCGATTCTCCGCCGCGGCGTCTCCCGGCAACAGCGGCGGCCCGCTGTGCGATGAGCAGGGCAGGGTGTTGGGCGTCGTTCTTCGTAAATCACCCAATGAGAATCTCAACTACTCGCTGCCCATCGGCCTCGTGCTCGACGCGGAGAACAACAAGGCGCGCTTCGATGAAAAAGGCCTCGTGGGTCTGCCCTTTCTTCACGGCACCATCACCAACCAATACAAGGACGAATTCCCGCTGCCGCTGGCATGGCCGCAGTTCTCGGAGGCGGCGCTGAAGCTCTCGGCGCAGGAGGTCCGCCTGGGACTCGAAAAGCTGCTCAAGACCTACGCCGACACGCTGTTCCCGAACGGCCCCAAGACGGAGGACGTGCTCTACGATCCCGACGAGAACGACAGCGAGCCGAGGT
>DATAUO010000324.1:0-9204 GCA_036268215.1 Steroidobacteraceae bacterium | reverse complement strand
CGGGGTCACGGGGACCGCCGGGAGCGCGGAGTTCGCCGCAGCAGCGGCGGTCGCCATTGCCGTTGCGCATGCGCCGGCGCCGAGCAGAAGCGTCTCGCGGCGCGTGAGTTGGCCTAGGGCTCTCTTGGGTCTATCCATCGGCTTGGGCCCCTCCTCACGAATCGTCCCAGCTTGGCAGGCGTATGCTACGTCCGGATCGGCAGGAGAGCCACAGCAGGCGCGGCCGCGGCGCCACAATCCCTTGCTAGCCTGCCGGTTTCGGCTTGGACCACTTCAATTTTTTGAGAACGTCGAGCAGCGTGTCGTCGGGACGCTTGGCGCACTCGGCCAAGAGCGCGGCCTCGAAGCTCGGCCGAGCCGACGCATCGAAGAGGTGGCCGCCGGAGGTCGCCGCCGTGAAGCCGAACAACCACATCATGATGGACTTGGCGCTCTCCTCGTCGGAGCGCGCGAATTGCGCGTGACGGGTCGAGAACGGCCCGCACTGCACGTTGGACAGATCCATCGGGTTCTTCGTCTCCGGTTTCACGACGGCGAGCGCATCGAGCATGCTCTCGGCCGGGTTGCTCTTGCACTCGTCGTCCAGCGCGAATCCGAACGGCGGCAGCGCGTCCGTGTAGAGCACGTGCTTGCCGGACTTCGCGACCGCGTAGCCGAACAGCCACATCACGGTGTCGAGGGAGTCGGCGTCGGGATTCTTGGCCGAAGCGGGTAGAAGCTCGTTCTCGTACTTGACGCAGGTGAGGGTGGCCAGATTGATCTCCGCGGCCCGGACCGGCGATGCCGGCAGGAGCGCGACGAGAGCCGCGGAGGCCGTCAGGGCGGCGGTGAGAGCGAGCCCGGAAAGGCGCGAGCCCGGCGAAACGGCGAATGTCGTCATTGTTGGCCTATCGAGGAACGGCGATGTCGCTCAAGACAGCCCATGAGAGCGCAAGTTCGAGCGCGATGCAAAATCCCGCGCGGGTGAGGGAGATAGGCTGTTCCCGACCGGGTTGTGTGCTAGCGTCGCCTCATGCGCCGCGCGATGGGGATCACCGTGCACACCGGCTGGGGAGCCTGCGTGGTCGTGGCCGGCACTCCGGCGAATCCCGAGATCCTCTCGAGCGAGATCATCGACATCGTGGACGGGGCGCAGCGCTTCTGTTTTCACCAGGCCGCGGAGATGGAAGGCAACGCCGCGGGCTCATGGCTTGCGCGCGTGCGGGGCGAGGCGCTGGCGAGCGCCCGGCGTGCTCTGGCGGCGGCCGAGGAGATGAGCCCGCAGATCTGTGCCATCGTCGCCAAGGAAGGCGAGATCGGCGACCTGGCGCAGGTGCTGGCCTCGCATCCCCGAGTCCACACCGCCGAGGGGCTCTTCTATCGGGACATCCTGCGCGAGGCGTGCTCCGTCCCGACCCGCATCGTTGCGCCGAGATCCCTGGATCCATCGAAGCTCGGCAAGCTGCCCGTCAAGCCGTGGGGGCGCGATCAGAAGCTCGCCGCGCTCGCGGCATGGTCGGTGCTTAGGGCTCGGCCAGGCTCTCGATGACCTGCTGCAGCAGCGCGCCCAGCGGCTGCGCCCGCTCGCCGTCGTACACCGGCACGCGCCGCTCGGCGACATAGGCGCACTGCGCGATCTCCATCTGCACCGCCTCGATGCGCGCGGCGGGATTGCCGTAGTGGCGGGTGATGTAACCGCCCTTGAAGCGCCCGTCGACCACGAAGCTGAAGCGCGACTGGGCCTTCAACGGGGCGATCACGCGCTCGAGGAGGGCGGGCGAGCAGCTCTTGCCGCTCGAGGTGCCGACGTTGAGGTCCGGCAGCCGGCCCTCGAAGAGCCCGGGAACCACCGAATGAATGGAGTGCGCGTCCCAGAGAATGCAGCGTCCATGACGGGCCGCGATCTCGCGGGTCAGCGCGGCGAGCTGGTCGTGATAGGGCCGCCAGTACATGCCGAGCCTCGCCGCAACCTCGCCGGGCGCCGGGGCCGTGCCGGGCTTGTAGAGCGTCTCTCCGTCGAAGGTCTCCACGGGGCACACGGTGGTCTCGCGCTGGCCCGGGTAGAGAGGCTTGCCGTCGGGCGGACGATTCAAATCCACCACGTAGCGCGTGTGCGTGGCGCGAATGACGGAAGCGCCCGCTTCGCGCGCAAAGTGATAGAGCTCGGGGACGAACCAATCCGTGTCGGGCAGGTCGAGCGCGGCGGGCGCGAGCCGCGCGGCGATGTCCGGAGGGACGTAAGTGCCGGAATGCGGGAAGCTGATCAGGAGCGGGCTCGTGCCCGCATCGTACCCGAAGATCGGTACGCGCGCGGACTTCGCCATCAGGCGTTGCTCCGCGACGGCAGGATGCGGCTCACCAGTCCCGAGAATCTTCCCGAGCGAACCCAGCCCTGCGCGGCCTTGATGTCGGGCGCGAAGTAGCGGTCGGCGGCGTAGAACGGCACCTCGCCTCGAACCGCGGCGTGAACCCGCTCGAGGCTCTCGGACGAGCGCGCGGGCCGGTGAAAGTCGATCCCCTGGCACGCGGCCAGCAGCTCGATGCCGGCCACCGCGGCTGCGTTGTCGACCATGCTCGCGAGACGGCGCGCCGCGTGGGTCGCCATGCTGACGTGATCTTCTTGATTGGCCGAGGTCGGGATCGAGTCGACGCTGCAGGGCACGGCGATCGTCTTGTTCTCGGAAACCAGCGCCGCCGCCGTGACCTGCGCGATCATGACGCCGGAGTTCACGCCGCTGTGCTCGACCAGGAAGGCGGGCAGGCCGCTCATCTTCGGATCGACCAGCACGGCGATGCGCCGCTCGGCGAGGCTGCCCATCTCCGCGAGCGCGAGCGCGAGCGTGTCGGCCGCAAAGGCGACCGGCTCGGCGTGAAAATTGCCGCCGGAGATGACATCGCCGCCGTCGACGAAAAGCAGGGGATTGTCGGTGACGGCATTCGCCTCGACCGCGAGCGTCGTGCTCACTTGCCGGATGAGGTCCAGGCAGGCGCCCATGACCTGGGGCTGGCAGCGGAAGGAATAGGGGTCCTGCACGCGGCTGCACTCGAGGTGCGAGGCGCGGATCGCGCTGCCGGCGATGAGATCGCGGTACTCGCGCGCGACGACGATCTGGCCGGGCTGGCCGCGTACTTCATGAATGCGGGCGTCGAACGGTGCATCGCTGCCCTTCAACGCGTCGACCGACATGGCGCCGGCGATGACCGCGGCGGCAAATACGTCCTCGGCGCCGAACAGTCCCGCGAGCGCGAGCGCGGTGGAGACCTGCGTGCCGTTGATCAGCGCAAGTCCTTCCTTGGCGCGCAGCTTCAGCGGCTGGAGCCCGGCGGCGCGCAATCCCTCGACGGCCGGCAGCACCTGTCCGCGTACCCGCACCTCGCCGATTCCGAGCAGCACGGTGGACAGATGCGCGAGCGGGGCAAGGTCGCCGGAGGCGCCGACCGAGCCCTGGGCGGGAATCAGCGGATAGACCTCGTGCTCGAGCAGGGCGAGCAGCGCGTCCACCACGCCCGCGGTGATGCCCGAGTACCCTCGGGCCAGCGCATTGACCTTGAGCGCGAGAATCAGCCGCACGACCGCGTCGGGGAGGGGATCGCCGACGCCGGCTGCGTGCGACAAGAGCAGATTGCGCTGCAGGAGGTCGAGCTGATCGTTGGGGATGCGGGTCTGCGCCAGGAGACCGAAGCCCGTATTGATGCCGTAGGCGGCATCGCCCGCCGCGATGAGGGTGTCGACCAGCGATGCGGACGCCGCGATGCGCGCACGGTCCTCCGCCGCGAGCTCGAGCGCCGCGGGCCGCTCGTAGATTCTGCGCAGCAGGCCGAGCGTGAGGCAGCCCGCGCGAATATTCAGCGCCTGCGTCACCAGGATGGCCCGATCATCGGCAGCTTCAGGCCCTGCTCGCGTGCGCAGGCGATCGCGATGTCGTAACCCGCATCGGCGTGGCGCATGACGCCGGTGCCGGGATCGTTCCACAGCACCCGCCCGATGCGCTTGGATGCCGCATCGCTGCCGTCGCACACGATGACGACGCCGGCGTGCTGCGAGAAGCCCATGCCGACGCCGCCGCCGTGATGGATCGACACCCAGGTCGCGCCGCTCGCGGTGTTGAGGAGCGCGTTCAAGAGCGGCCAGTCGGAGACCGCGTCGGAGCCGTCGCGCATGCCTTCGGTTTCGCGGTTCGGGCTTGCGACCGAGCCCGAGTCGAGATGATCGCGCCCGATCACGATGGGCGCGGAGAGCTCGCCGCTCTTGACCATCTCGTTGAACGCCAACCCCAGGCGGTGGCGCTGTCCGAGGCCCACCCAGCAGATGCGCGCGGGCAGACCCTGGAAATGAATGCGCGAGCGCGCCATGTCCAGCCAATTGTGCAGGTGGGCATCGTCCGGAATCAGCTCCTTCACCTTGGCGTCCGTCTTGTAGATGTCCTCGGGGTCTCCCGACAGCGCGGCCCAGCGGAACGGGCCGACTCCGCGGCAGAAGAGCGGCCGGATGTATTCGGGCACGAAGCCCGGGATGTCGAAGGCACGCTCGACGCCGGTGTCGAGCGCGACCTGGCGGATATTGTTGCCGTAGTCGAATACCGGCAGGCCCATGTGCTTGTAGCGCAGCAGGTATTCGACGTGCCTGGCCATCGAGCGGCTCGCGGCCTCGGTGGTGCCTTTCGGGTCGCTGACCCGTCGCTCGTCCCACTCCTCGACCGTCCAACCCTGCGGCAGATAGCCGTTGACCGGGTCGTGTGCGGAGGTTTGATCGGTGAGCGCGTCGGGCTTGATGCCGCGCGCGAGCATCGCCGCGAGCACATCGACGACGTTCCCGAGCAGGGCGATCGAGATCGCCTTGCCGCTCTTGTGGGCGGCGTCGATCATGGCGAGCGCCTCGTCCAGCGTGCGCGCCTCGGCGTCGACATAGCCCGTCTTCAGGCGCATGGCGATGCGGCTCGCGCGACACTCGACCGCGAGCATGCTGGCGCCCGCCATGGTCGCCGCGAGCGGCTGCGCGCCGCCCATGCCGCCGAGACCGGCGGTGAAGACCCACTTGCCCTGGAGGTTGCCGCCGAAGTCGCGCTTCCCCATCTCGGCGAATGTCTCGTAGGTGCCCTGCACGATGCCCTGGCTGCCGATGTAGATCCACGAGCCCGCCGTCATCTGGCCGAACATCGCCAGGCCCTTCTTGTCGAGCTCGTGGAAATGCTCCCAGGTCGCCCAGTGGGGCACCAGGTTGGAGTTCGCGATGAGCACGCGCGGCGCGTCCGGATGCGTCGGGAAGACGCCGACGGGCTTGCCCGACTGCACCAGCAAAGTCTCTTCCTCGGTGAGCGTCTTCAGGGTCTCGACGATCTTGTCGTAGCAGTTCCAGTCGCGCGCGGCGCGGCCGATGCCGCCGTATACAACGAGGTCTCCGGGATTCTCGGCCACGTCCGGGTCGAGATTGTTCATGAGCATGCGCAGCGGCGCTTCGGTCATCCAGGTGCGCGCGCTCAAGGTGTTGCCGCGGGGGGCGCGGATCACGCGATTCTTGACGGGTGCGAGCATGGCGGTGTCCTCGGGTGTGTGATCACTGGGGGCGAAAGCGCCCCGAAAGCTCGTAGCGGGAGCCGGGGTAATGGAGGCGCGCCACGGAAGCGGTCTGCCCGGCGGTCCAGGTGCGTCGAATGATGACCAGGCAGGGCTCGTCGCGCTTCATCGCGAGAAGGCCGCGGGTACGCTCATCGGGCATGACCGCGCGCAGCACGTGCTCCGCCTCCTGCAGCGGAGCCACCTTGATGAGGTAGTCGTAGGGCGTCGTGCGGGTGAAATCCACCTTGAGGTAATCCGGCGCGAGCTCGGGCCGCACGTAGCGATCCTCGAGTTGGATCGGCTGGTCGTTCTCGAAGTGCACGATCACCGAGTAGTAGAGCGTGCTGCGCGGCGCCACCCCGAAGTCGGCGGCCAGCTCGCCCGCCGCGCGAATGCGCTCGAGGCTGACGACCTCGGCGCGGTGCGCGTGGCCGCGGCGGCGGATCTCGTCGGCAATGCCGCGAACCTCGAGCGGGTGCGCATGCGCGTGCTGATCGGCGACGAAGCTGCCGACGCCCGCGACCCGCACCAGCACGCCCTCGTCGCGAAGCTCGCGCAACGCGCGATTTGCCGTCATCCGCGACACGCCGAACGATTTGACGATGTCGTTCTCCGACGGGACGCGGGAAGAGGTGCCCCACTTGCCGGAGCCGATGTTGTCCAGGATGTGGCGTTTCACCTGCACGTAGAGCGGTTGCACGGACGCAGTGGCTGACTTGGCCATGATCGGTCAAGCCTAACCTGTATAGACAGGTACAGTCAACCAGGCGGTTTCACCGAGATTTCGAGCCTATTTGCTCGAAAATGCCGACATCACTCGACCGAATCCCCGCCGCAGCTCCTCTTCTTTCGCGTGCCGCCGATCTTTCACCACCCACCGGCCGCCGACCATCACATCGCGAATCGCGGCCTCGCCCCCCGCGAACAAGAGGCGGTCGAGCGCCGTGTCGTCGGCGCCGCCGAGCATCGAGGGGTGCTCGCGGTCGAGCACGAGGAAGTCGGCGCGCTTGCCGACCTCGATGGCGCCCGCGGGCTGACCCAGCGCGTCGGCGCCGGCGCGCGCGGCATCGGCCCATAGCCGCGTGCCGACATGAGGATCGCGGGCCGTACTCAGTACGGCGCGGCGCTTCTTGCGCAGGCGCTGCTGATATTCGAGCCAGCGCAGCTCCTCGGCGGGGCTCACGGTCGATTGGCTGTCCGACCCCACGCAGAGACGGCCGCCGGCCTTGAGCCAGCCCGCGGCGTCGAAGAACCCGTCGCCGAGATTGGCCTCGGTGCTGATGGATACGCATACCGCGGCGCCGGTGCCGGCGAGGCGCTCGAGCTCGGCGGGCACGGAGTGGGTGGCATGCACCAGGCACCAGTGGCGATCGACCAGGCCGGTGTCGAGCAGGAGCTCGATGGGCCGCTTGCCGGTCTCGCGCTGACAGGCCTTCACCTCGAGCACCTGCTCGGCGACGTGAATGTGGATCGGCAGGCCGGCGTCGATCTCGCGCAGCCTTCGCGACACCTCGTGGAGGTTCGCGAGAGGCACCGCGCGCAGGCTGTGAAATGCAATGCCGGTGCGATGCGTGAGCCCGCGCCGATCCTCGCTCCCACGCTCGACCCCGAAAGGCGCGGCAGCTTCGTGCCGCTCCGCGGCGATCCGCCGCGCCACCGCGTCGATGAACGGCTCGGTCTCGGACTCGAAGCGCGCCTGGTCGGGGCGCAGCGGCTTGCCGCCGAAGTCGCTGGACTGATACAGCGTCGGCAGGAAGGTGAGGCCGATACCCGCGGCCGCCGCGGCGCGGCTGACCGCATCCCACAGGGCATTGGCGTCCGTGTAGGGCGTGCCGTCGCGGCGGCGGTTCAGATAGTGAAACTCGGCCACGGTGGTGTAGCCGCTCTTCAGCATCTCGACGAAGAGTTGCGCCGCGATCGCCTCGAGCTCCTCCGGCTCGACGCGATTCGCGAGCGCGTACATGGCGTTGCGCCAGGTCCAGAAGCTGTCGCGCGCGGACAGGCGATATTCAGTGTTGCCGGCCATCCCGCGCTGGAAGGCGTGACTGTGCGCGTTGGCCATGCCGGGGACCACGATGCCGCGGACCCGCTCGGTCGCCGGCGAGGCCGCCGCGGTCGAGTTGTCGCCGGCCGCGGGGGCGCCGGCCGCGGGGTCGAGCGCGGTGATGATGCCCTGATCGGACACGGTGGCGACCACGTCGCGCGCCCAGCCGGCCGGCGTGTACGCGGACTCGAGATGATATCGATGCACTTGACTATACCTGTATAGGCAACTCGCTTTCTCGTATCATACGTCGAACGGCGGACACTGGGCGAGTGCGGTGGAACGAGGTTCGGACAAATCGTGGGATCAGGTCTGGGTGGGGTGCAACCTCGCCACCATGGCGGGCGAGCGCTACGGCCGGCGGGATGACGCCGCCCTCGCGACCGCCGGCGACCGCATCGCCTGGATCGGCTCCGCCGCCGAGGCACGCGCCCGCGGCGAATCGCGCGGCGCCGCGATCCACGATGCGGCCGGTCTCTGGCTGACGCCGGGGCTCATCGACTGCCACACGCATCTCGTCTACGGCGGCAACCGCGTCGAGGAGTTCGAGAAGCGGCTGTGCGGTGTCTCCTACGAGGAGATCGCGCGCGCGGGCGGCGGCATCCAATCGACCGTCAATGCCACGCGCCGCGCGTCGCGCGAGGAGCTCTACGCCGCGGCGGCGCGCCGCGCCGCGCGCCTGCTGTCGGAGGGCGTGACCACGCTCGAGATCAAGTCAGGATATGGTCTCGAGCTCGATGCCGAACGGCGGCAGCTGGAAGTCGCGCGCGAGCTGGGCACGCGCATGCCGGTCACCGTCAAGACCACGTTTCTCGGCCTGCACGCGCTTCCCAAGGAGCGCGCGCAGGAGCGCGGGCGCTTCGTCGATGACGTCACCGGGCCGTGGCTGGAGTCGCTCGTTGCCGCGAAGCTGGTGGATGCCGTCGATGCGTTTTGCGAGAACATCGCCTTCACCACGGCCGAGACCGAGCGCCTGCTCGCGGCCGCGCGCAAGCTCGGCTTGCCCGCGCATCTTCACGTCGGCCAGCTCACCGACATGGGCGGCGCCGAGCTCGCCGGCAAATGGCACGCGCTGTCCGCGGATCATCTGGAATACATGAGCGAGGCGGGCGCACGCGCGCTCGCGGCCGCGGGCACCGTGGCCGTGCTCCTGCCGACCGCCTATTTCACCTTGAAGCAGACCACCCCGCCCCCCGTCCAAATGCTGCGCGACGCCGGCGTAGCGCTCGCCGTGGCCTCGGACAGCAATCCGGGGAGCTCGCCCTGCACCTCCCTATTGCTCGCCATGAACATGGCCTGCACGCTGTTCGGCCTGACGCCGGAGGAGGCGCTGGCCGGGGCGACGCGCCATGCGGCGCTCGCGCTCGGCGCCGGGCGCGACATCGGTACGCTCGAGGCCGGCAAGCGCGCGGATTTCGCGATGTGGGACATCGAGCATCCCGCGGAGCTGAGCTACGCTTTGGGAGCAAATCCGTGCGTGGGCGTGGTCTACGGCGGCACGCTTCGCGCGCCGCTGCACTGAGACGGCCTGCAGCGGAGCTGCGGAAACCATTCAGGAAGGAAGCTCAGGGAGGAAGTCATGACGGCAACTCGCCGGACTCTGACGGCTCTGGTCCTCGCGCTCG
>DATAUO010000323.1:0-7664 GCA_036268215.1 Steroidobacteraceae bacterium | reverse complement strand
GAGCGCCACGGGGACGCCCAAGAGCTGGGCCATGCGCTTGGCCACCGGCGCGAGCGAGAGCTCCTCGGCGTACTTGCCGTCCTCCGGGCGGCCGAGATGCGACATCACCAGCACCCGGGCACGCTGATTGAGCGCGGCCTGGATGGTGGGCAGGGCCGCTCTGATGCGCGCATCGCTCGTCACGACTCCGTCCTGAATGGGCACGTTGAGGTCTTCGCGGATCAGGACGCGCTTGTCCTTGAGATCGAGCCCGGCCATTTTGATGATTTTCAAGGATGCAACCTTTCCATGCATGCCGTACCAGCCTACGGCCTCCCAGATCGTGCGCCGGCCGTCCGCCGGCGTCCCTTCGCCCGCTCCGCGGCGATGCGGCTCCTTCGGTCGTCAGCTCGCCTTGGACCAGGCGAGCGTGGTGTCGAGCATGCGGTTGGAGAAACCCCACTCGTTGTCGTACCAGGAGCACACCTTGACCAGCGTCCCTTCGATGACCTTGGTCAGCGTGGCATCGTAGGTCGACGAGGCGGGATCGTGGTTGAAGTCCACCGAGACCAGCGGGGCATCGTTGTACTCGATGATGCCCTTGAAGGGACCCGACGCAGCCGCCTTGACCGCATCGTGAATCTCCTGAACCGTGGTCTTGCGCGCGGCGGTGAAGGAGAGATCCACCAGCGACACGTTGATCGTGGGCACTCGGATGGAGAACCCGTCGATCTTGCCTTTGAGCTCGGGCAGCACCAGGCCGACCGCGGCGGCCGCCCCGGTCTTGGTCGGAATCATCGACATGGTGGCGGATCGGGCGCGGCGCAAATCCGAGTGGTACACGTCGGTCAACACCTGATCGTTGGTGTAGGAGTGCACGGTGTTCATGACGCCGGCGACGATTCCCACTTTGTCGTGCAGCACCTTGACCAGCGGCGCCAGGCAGTTGGTGGTGCAGGAAGCGTTCGAGATGACGGAATGGCTGGACTTCAGGGTGTGATGGTTCACGCCATACACGATGGTCGCATCGACGTCCTCGCCGCCGGGCGCCGAGATGACCACCTTCTTCGCGCCGGATGTGAGGTGGGCCGAAGCCTTCGCCTTGCTGGTGAAGAGCCCCGTGCACTCCAGCACGAAGTCGACGCCGAGCTCGCCCCAGGGCAGCTTGGTCGGATCGCGCTGAGCCACGACGCGAATCCGGTCGCCGTTGACGGTCATGGTATCGCCCTCGACCTCGACCTCGCCGCGGAAACGGCCATGAACGGTGTCGAATCGCGTCAGATGGGCGTTGTGATTGGCATCGCCCAGATCGTTGATCGCGACGATCTTGATGTCGGCTCCATGCTTGCCCTCGTACAGTGCGCGCAGGATATTCCGGCCGATGCGCCCGTACCCGTTTATCGCTACCTTTACCGCCATGCTTTAAAACCCCTTCTTAGGCGCTTCGCGCCGGACTTGCCAGGCGCTTACGCGCCGGACCTACGGGGCCGAAACGGCCCCGAACTTGCCAGGCGCTTCGCGCCGGACTTACCGAAACGGCCCCGTCCTGAATAATCGAGACAGATCATTTTGCCAGAACCTTCTCGACTGCCTGGACCACGTGCTCGGCGGTGAAGCCGTAAGCCTTGAACAGATCCTTCGCGGGCGCCGAGGCGCCAAAGTGGTTGATCCCCACGATCTGCCCGTTCAACCCGACGTAGTGCCACCAGGTCAAGGGCACGCCGGCCTCGACCGCGACGCGGCCCGTCACGGACGGCGGCAGTACCCGGTCTTTGTAGGGCTGGTCTTGGCGGTCGAACGTGGTGGTGCTCGGCATGGACACGAGCCTCACTTTCTTCCCCCGGCCGGCGAGGGTTCGTACCGCCTCGGCGGCGATGCCCACTTCCGAGCCGGTGGCGATCACGATGGCGTCCGGCGCACCGGCGCAATCCATGAGCACGTAGCCGCCGCGCCGGATGGCCTCGATCTGCTCGGGGCTTCGATCCTCGTGCGTGACGGCCTGCCGCGTCAGCACGAGGCAGGTGGGACCGTGACGATTCTCGAGCGCGATGCCCCAGGACGCCGCGGTCTCCACGGAATCGCAGGGCCGCCACAGGTCCAGGCCGGGGATTGCCCGCAGGGTCGCCATGTGCTCGATCGGCTGGTGCGTGGGACCGTCCTCGCCGAGGCCGATCGAGTCGTGCGTGTACACGAATATCACGCCGATCTTCATCAACGACGCCATGCGGACGGCGTTGCGCGCGTAATCCGAGAAAGTCAGGAACGTGCCGCCATAGGGGATGAAGCCGCCGTGACAGATCATGCCGTTCATGATCGCGGACATGCCGAACTCGCGGACCCCGTAGTGCAGGTAGTTGCCGCCCGGCGCCGCCGGGCTCATGGAGACCGAGTCCTTGCGCAGCGTCCCGTTGGACGGCGTGAGGTCCGCCGAGCCTCCGAGCAACTCCGGCAGAGAGGGCCCGAAGGTGTTCAGCGCCGCCTGCGAGGCCTGCCGCGTCGCGAGCGGCTTGCCGGTCTTGCCTTCGGCCTGCAAGCGATCCAGGTAAGCCTTGACGGCGGCGCCCAGTCCATCCGGCAGTCGCCCGGACATCCGGCGCTCGAGCTCCGCGGCGAGGTCCGGGAACGCCTTCTGGTAGACGGCGAATCGGTCGCGCCATTCCTTCTCGGCTTGCGCGCCCTTCTCGCGGCGATCCCATGCGGCACGAATTTCGGCAGGTACCTCGAACGGCGGCCACGGCCAACCGATGTTCTTGCGCGTCGCCGCGATCTCCTCCGCGCCCGGGGCCTCGCCGTGCATCGACGCGGTGCCCTGCTTGTTGGGCGCACCCCAGCCGATGATGGTCTTGGCGCAGATCAGCGAGGGACGGTCCCGTTCCGCGCGCGCCGCGGCGAGCGCGGCGATCACGGAATCGCTGTCGTTGCCGTTCACATTCCGGAGCACGTGCCAGCCGTAGGCCTCGAAACGCTTGGCAGTGTCGTCGCCGAACCAGCCCGCGACCTTGCCGTCGATGGAAATGCCGTTGTCGTCGTAGACGCAGATGAGCTTGCCGAGCTTCTGCGTGCCGGCGAAGGAGGCGACCTCGTGCGAGATCCCCTCCATCATGCAGCCGTCGCCCAGGAACACGTAGGTATGATGGTCGATGATCTCGTGTCCCGGCCGGTTGAAGGTCGCGGCCAGCGAGCGCTCGGCCACCGCCATGCCGACGGCATTGGCCACTCCCTGCCCCAGCGGGCCGGTGGTGGTCTCGATGCCGAGATGCAGCTCGCGCTCGGGGTGGCCGGGCGTCTTGGAGCCGAACTGCCGGAAATTCCTGATCTCATCCATCGAGAGTGCGTAGCCCGTGAGGTGCAGCACCGAATAGAGCAGCATCGAGGCATGGCCGTTCGAGAGCACGAAGCGGTCCCGATCCCACCACTCGGGATTCCCCGGATTGAACTTAAGTACGTCGCGCCACAGCACCTCGGCGATGTCGGCCATTCCCATCGGGGCGCCCGGATGGCCGGAATTGGCCTTCTCGACGGCATCCATCGACAGGGCACGAATCGCATTGGCTAGTTCGCGGCGACTGGGCATGGGGGCCTACTTGGTTGAAGGATAAGGAAAGACAAGACCGGTTATTGTCCCCGATGCGCCCCCCGCCAGCAACCGACCGCAGGCCCGTGTGCGCGCCGCCGGCAACCGGCCGTTTCGCACGATGGCGCGTGACGCGAAATGGCGACGGAACGAGATCACACTACCCGTGGGCCTGGCGATACGATGCACGGGCGCACGGTTGCGGTCCAATATGTCCAACCGCTTGGCCCGCTGCCATGACCCAGTTCACCGTCAATTCGAGGGTGTCTTGTTAGCATTCGGTCATGCAAATTCTACACGTCACTGACCCCCATCTTTACGGCAATGCGGGCGGCCAACTGCGCGGAGTCGAGACGCAATCCAGCTTGAGCGCGGTGCTGGACGATGCGTTCGCTCAGGGCGCGGACTATGCAGCCATCCTCGTCACGGGCGATCTGGTTCAGGACGATCCTTCCGGCTATCGACGCTTCGCCAACGCGTTCCGGGGTCTCGGCAAGCCGGTGCTCTGCATCCCGGGCAATCACGACGAGCCCGACGCGATGCGCCACGAGCTGTCCGGGCCGCCGTTCCAGATCTGCGGTACCTACGAGACCGACCACTGGCAATTCATCATGCTCGACAGTTACGATCCCGGCCATGTGGGCGGCCGCCTCTCGGCAACGGAGCTGCGCAGGCTCGACGATGCGCTGCGCGCCTCGCCGAAGCACGCCATGGTGTGCCTGCACCACCATCCGGTGCGCATGCAGAGCCGCTGGCTCGACACGGTCGGCCTCGCCGACCCGGATGGCTTCTGGCGCGTCATCGATGCGCATCCGCACGTGCGCGCGGTGGCCTGGGGCCACGTGCACCAGGTGTACGAATCGCGACGCGGCAATGTCCGCCTGTTCGCCACGCCCTCGACCGGCGCGCAGTTTTTGCCGAATAGCGATCGCTATGCGGTCGATTCCCGGCCTCCGGGCTATCGCCATTTCGACCTGCACCCCGACGGCCGCATCGACACGTCGGTACGCTGGGTCGAGTCGCAGCCCATGCGCCAGGCTGCGGCGCGCTAGGGCGCTCCCGCGCGCGCCGGCTCGGCCAGGACGCGTTCCTCCCTTCGTCTCTGATTCTCCGCCGCCATGATCCAGCACCGCAGCGCGCGCGTTCTTGCAGCAGTCCTGCTCGCGTGGCTGTGCGCGGCCCCGCGTGCGCACGCCGATGCCTCGCTGCACTCGCTTTGGGAGCTGCACGGCAAGCGCAACACCGTCTATCTGCTGGGATCGATTCACGTGCTGAGGCCGAGCGATTATCCGCTGGCGCAGCCGGTGCTCGACGCATACGCCCGCTCGGGCGCGCTGGTGATGGAGGTCGACCTCGACGATCTCGAGAAGCCGGAAACCGCCGCCGATCTGCTCGCAGAGTCGCGCCTGCCGGCCGGCAAGTCCCTGCCCACGGTGCTCGGGGATCGGCGCTATGCGCGCGCGGCCGCGCTCGCTCGCGACGCCGGCGCGGAGCTCGCGGCTTTCGATGGATTCGCCCCCTGGTTCGCGGCGGAGGCGGTATCCCAGCTCCAGCTCGCCAAGCTCGGCTTCGACCCGCAGTCCGGTGTCGAGATGTACTTCCTGGAGAAGGCGCACCAGGACGGCAAGGCGGTGACGGGCCTGGAGACGGTGCATGATCAGATCGCCCTCTTCGGCCAGCTGTCGCTCGACACGCAGGCCGATTACCTCCTCGCCAGCCTGGAGGAGGCGCACGAGCTGCCCTCCGAGGTGGACGCGCTCGTCGCGGCGTGGAAGCAGGGCGATACGCGCTGGTTCGAGAAGGAGCTACGGCAGGAGTTCGGCGACGATCCGCGGCTCTACGAGTCGCTGATCACGGGGCGCAATCGCAAGTGGGTGCCGAAGATCGAGGCACTTCTGACCGAGGATGGGAACTATCTGGTGATTGTCGGGACCGGCCACCTGGTCGGCCGCGGCAGCGTGATCGAGCTCTTGAAAAAAGACGGGATTGGCGCGACCCAGAAGTGACGCCAATCCCGGTCTAGCGACAAAGTTCCGCCGGCCGGAACTACTCGGCCGGCGGCGCGTCGCTAGCATTCGGGCCGTGCGCCCACGCCTGCTTGCGGGCCCGCATCTGGGCCTCCAAAGTCGCAAGCTGCGTCTGTTGCGCCGGCGTCAACACCTTGAAGATCTGCGCGCGGATGTCGGCCTGTTGCGCCATCATCTGGGCGGAGAGCGAGCCGTGGGTCTGGCTCACCTGCGAGGCGATGCTCGTGTAGTTGGAATCGGTAGGCTGCGTCTGCTGGAGCTTTTGCCGGTTGGCGTGCATCTGCTCGTGCAGGCTCTGCATTTGCGGCCGGGCGTTCGTGAGGATGGTCTTGATCTGGGTCTTCTGCGGGTCGCTCAAGCCGAGCTGGGACAACATGTGCCATGGACCATGGTGATGGTGGTGCCAGCCGGGCGCGCCGGCCGGAGGAGGCGGAGGCGCGGCGGCGGTATCGGCGGCATCGACCGTCGAGAAGGCCGCGGCCGCCAGCATCGCTCCCGAAGCCAGTAGACTTGCCCCAAGCCAGTTGCGAATCGGTTTCATTGTGAGCGCTCCAGTTGCCGGATCGGATGGCCCTATCCTAAGCACGGCAATGCAAACATGTGTCTCAAAGAAGGCAACGTTCTGTTAAGAATTGTGAATTCCGGGCCCCGCTCTCTCTGTGCGGCGCAGGTGTGACAGAGTATCGACCGTCATGACGGTCCCGACCTCCGCAAATCCCGAATCCGGCACCGCCCGCGAGGCGCGGGTTCTACTGGTCGACGACGATCGGGAGCTCTGCCAGATGCTCACCGAGTATCTCGAGGCGGAGCGCTTCGAAGTGCGCAGCGTGCACGACGGGGGGGAGGCTCTCGAGGAGCTCAAATCGCATGAATACGAGATCCTGATCCTCGACGTGATGCTGCCGAGCGTCGGCGGCTTCGACGTGCTGCGCAAGCTCGGCGCCTCCTACGACACGCCGATTCTCATGCTCACTGCGCGCGGCGACGACGTCGACCGCATCGTGGGGCTCGAGCTCGGCGCGGACGACTATCTGAGCAAGCCGTTCAATCCGCGCGAGCTGGTCGCGCGCATCCGCGCCATCCTCCGGCGCGTGAGCGCGCGCAGCGCGCGCGGCAGCGTGCCCGACGAGCTGGCGGTGGGGCCGATCGCACTGCACACCGGCACCCGCCTGGTGCACGTCGCCGGCCGGCAGGTGCCGCTGACCGGCGCGGAATTTCGCGTGCTGGAGCTCTTGATGCGGTCCGCGGGCCAGGTGATCTCGCGCGAGGCCATGACCGAGCAGGCGCTCGGCCGCAAGCTGGTGCCCTACGACCGCAGCATCGACACCCACATCAGCAACCTGCGCCGCAAGCTCGATCTGGAGGCCGACAAGAATCCCATGATCAAGAACGTGCGAGGCTCCGGCTATACGCTGACCTGGGCTCAAAGCTAGCGTGCACAGCCTGTTCGTCCGGATATTCGTGCTGTTCTGGGTGGCGATGGCGCTCATCGTCGGGGGCAGCATCGCGGTGACCTTCACCATCGCGGCTCACGAATACGAAGCGCCCGAGCTGCAGCGCCGCCCCTCCGTCGCGATCCAGGCCGGCGAGGTCCTGACGCGCGGGGGACTGCCCGCGCTCAAGCGATGGCTGCAGGAGAACAAGAGCGCCCTGCCGGGCCGCGATCTCTACATCGTCGGGCCCGACGGGGCCGACATTCTCGGCCGCCGGCTCTCCGAGAGCGCGGTGCGGCGCCTGGAATTCTTCAATCGCGACGAGATCCTGAACCGCGAGGCCGAGGTCGGCGCGCGCGAGGCCGCGGGCCGGGGTCTCGACGCATCCGGCGCTGACACATCCGGCCCTGACGCCGCCGGCCCTGACGCCGCCGGCCCTGACACGGCCCATCGCGACGCCGCCGGCCGCGACATCGCGGACGGAGAAGGCCGCCAGGCGCCATCCTTGCGGCACGAGGCTCCTCCGCCTCGGGACGCTGCGCCACCGGGTCCGAGGCCCTTCGGGCGCGTCCGCCTGCGACTTGCGCCGTTGATCGCCGCGCCCGACGGCACGCTCTACGCGGTGCTCCTGGTGCCGAGGCGTCCCAGCAT
>DATAUO010000322.1:0-2834 GCA_036268215.1 Steroidobacteraceae bacterium | reverse complement strand
CGGGCACGATGCCGCCTCCACGGTGCGCACCGGCTCGGGACATCCGCTCATGCACCGCACGGAATCGATCGACTACGGCGTCGTCCTCGAGGGGAGCATCGTCCTGATCCTCGATGACTCCGAGGTTTCCCTGGAAACGGGCGATGTGGTGATCCAGCGCGGCACCAATCACGCCTGGGCGAACCGCACCGACCGGACCGCACGCATGGCATTCATACTGCTCGGCGCGCGCTACGCGCCCGCGCTCAAAGCGGCGATCGAGGCAATCTGAGAGATGTTCCGCTATTTCCCCACCAACTATGTCTGGAACCTGGGTGTCGACCTCGCCATCGAGATGGGGGCGCGGATCGGCGAGATCGAGGAGATGTGCGCGCCGCTGGTCGAGGCCTCGAAAAAGCCGGACGCCGAGGGGACGCGGGCATTTGCGCAGAGCTGGGTGACCATGGCGGAGAAGCTCGGGGGCCTCGCCGACGAGGATGAGGCGCGCGGGCGGCTGATCTCCGCAGGCGACAAGCGCCAGCGCGCCGCCATGTATCTGATCACCGCGGAGCGCATGCAGAGCCAGAGCGCGCCCGGGCGGGCGGAGCTCTACGCCCGCTTCCAGCGTGAGTTTCGCCGCGGAATCGGCTTGTCGGGCGCCAACTGCCGGCGCGTCGAGATCCCCTACGGCAATGCCCATCTCGCCGGCCTGTACGTGCGCGCGGAGCACGCCGAGGGTCCGGCGCCGATGCTCGTCCAAGTCAACGGGCTCGACAGCACCAAGGAGATGAAATACTTCGTCGGGCTGCCCCGCTGGCTCGCGCAGCGCGGTGTGTCCTCGCTGGTCGTCGATCAGCCCGGCACCGGCGAGGCGCTGCGCCTCCACGGCATGAAGGCCGTGTACGACAGCGAGACGTGGGCCGGCAAGATCGTCGATGCGCTCGAGCGCTGGGATGAGGTCGATCCGAAGCGCATCGGGCTCGAGGGCGTATCGCTCGGCGGCTACTACTGCCCGCGCGCGGTGGCATTCGAGCCGCGCTTCGCGCTGGGTGTCGCGTGGGGCGCCAATCACGACTGGCGCGACGTGCAGAAGAAGCGCCTGCAGCGCGAAGGCACCTTTCCGGTGCCGCACTACTGGGAGCACGTGTGCTGGGTGTGGGGAGCGAAGGACACCGGCGATTTCATGCGCATCGCCGAGAAGGTGCACCTGGACGGAATTCTCGACCGGATCCGCGTGCCGTTCCTGGTCACCCACGGCGAGAAGGACTCGCAGATCCCCGTGCATTGGGCCGAGCGAACCTACCAGCAGCTCGTCAACAGCCCGAAGCGCGAGCTGAAGATATTCACCGCGCGCGAAGGCGGCGTGCAGCATTCGAGCTTCGACAACTCCGCGAATGCCGGAGCCTACATCGCTGATTGGGTGGCCGAGAACCTCGGAGGCCGCGTGACCGCCGCCGCTCCGCTCGCACCGCCGCGGGGGAATCAATGAACATCTTCGGACCCGATTCTTTGCTGTTCGGCGTCGATGACGTCGACAGCTGCATCCGGTACCTGACCGACTATGGGCTCGCGCCGCACGAGGTGTCGGCGGACGGGGCGCGCTTCGAGGCGCTCGACGGCACTTCCATCGTGATCCGCCGGAGGGACGATCCCGCTCTTCCGCCGCCCATGGAGACCGGGACCTTGCTGCGCAAGACGCTGTACGGGGTCGCGGATCGCGGCACCCTCGACGCCATCGCCGCCGAGCTCGGCAGGGACCGCGCGGTGCGCAGGCTCGCGGACGGATCGCTGGAGACGGTGGACGACATGGGATTCGTCGTCGGCTTCCAAACGACGATTCGTCGTCCCTTCAGCCTGGCGGGCGAGCGCGTCAACGCGCCCGGTGCTCCGCCGCAGCGCCCGATCAACGTCATCGGGGCGGAGGAGGACGCGGTCATCCGCCCCCGGACGCTGTCGCACGTGGTGTATTTCGTGCCGGACGCGGCACGGGCCGAGGCGTTCTATCTCAGGCTCGGCTTCCGCTGCACCGACCGGTTCATCGGAGCGGGACCGTTCCTGCAGCCGGCCGGCTCGCTGGATCACCACACGCTGTTCCTGATCCAGACGCCGCCCGCCATGAAGGGGTGCGAGCATTTCACTTTCCATCTGGCGGGACCGACCGAGCTCATGCAGGCCGGCGATCGCTTCGTCAACAAGGGCTATCAGTCGTTCTGGGGGCCGGGCCGGCACAAGATGGGATCGAACTGGTTCTGGTACTTCAACAGTCCGCTCGGATGCCATGTCGAGTACGACGCCGACATGGACCTGCACGACGAGACCTGGGTGGCGCGCGAGGTGCCGATCGATGCCGACAGCTCGCAGCTGTTCTTGTTCCAGCAGCGCGCCAAGTGGTCTCCCGGCGGCCCGCCCAAGGCCGGCGGCGGACATTGAGCCGTTCGGGGCGCAGCAACGGCCAGCCGATCGCATAGGCGAGAGACGGGCACGGTGCCTTCGAGCGGTCAGGAGCTGGGGATTCGCCTGTGTCGTCTCGAGGAGCTGCCGGACCGGGGCTCGCGGGGCTTCGATCCCTTCGGGCAAGGACACGACACGTTGTTCGTCGTGCGCGAGGGCGGCGCCATCCACGCCTGGATGGACTCCTGCCCGCACCTTCCCGGGACCTCGCTCGCCTGGCGCAAGGACGCCTATTTGAATTTCGCCCGTGACCGCATCGTGTGCGGTGCGCACGGCGCCTTGTTCGATATCGCGAGCGGCATATGCCTCCTGGGTCCCTGTCTCGGGCAAGCGCTCGAGCGCGTGCCGGCGTGGATCACGGACGAAGGTTGGGTTCACATTCGCTCCAGGCCGGGCGCGCCGGT
>DATAUO010000321.1:0-32345 GCA_036268215.1 Steroidobacteraceae bacterium | reverse complement strand
CGAGGATCACTGGCCCGGAGAGCTGTCGGGGCTCGTGGTGACGCGCTACGGCTACGCGGTGCCCTGCAAGCGCATCGAGATCGTGGAGGCTTCGCACCCGGTTCCCGATGAGGCGGGGCTCGAGGGAGCCCGCCGCATGCTCGCGCTCGCTCGAGGGCTCGATGCAGACGATCTGGTGCTGTGCCTGTTCTCCGGCGGCGGCTCCGCGCTCCTGCCGCTGCCGCTCGAGGGGCTCACGCTGGATCTCGAGCAAACCGTCAGCCGGTCCTTGCTCGCGAGCGGCGCGACGATCAGCGAGATCAATTGCGTCAGGCGGCATCTGTCGCGCATCAAGGGCGGACGGCTCGCCGCGGCCTGTCATCCGGCGAGGGTCCACACGCTCATGATCTCCGACGTGCCGGGAGACCGGCCGGTGGACATCGCCTCCGGGCCCACGGTGCCCGATCCGACCACTTGCGAGGACGCGCTCGCGATACTGCGGCGCCACGACATCGTCACGCCCGAGCCGGTGCGCGCCGCGCTGGAGAGCGGGCGCGGCGAGTCGGTGAAGCCCGGGGATCCGCGCCTGGCCCGCGCCACCCACAGCATGATCGCCGCGCCGCAGATGGCGCTCGAGGCGGCGGCGCGCGTGGCACGCGAGGCCGGGGTCACGCCGCACATTCTCAGCGATGCGCTCGAGGGCGAAGCGCGCGACGTGGGCAAGGTGCTGGCCGGCGTCGCACGCCAGGTCGCCGAGCGCGGCCAGCCCTTCGCCGCTCCCTGCGTGCTGCTCTCCGGCGGCGAGACCACGGTCACGGTGCGCGGCAAGGGGCGCGGGGGCCGCAACGTCGAGTTCCTGCTGTCGCTCGCCATCGCGCTCGACGGCCACCCGCGCATCCACGCGCTCGCGGGCGATACGGACGGCGTCGACGGCCAGGAGGAGATCGCCGGCGGCCGCGTCGCGCCCGACTCGATCCGCCGCGCGCGGGAGCTGGGGTTGAAGCCCGCGGATATGCTCGAGAACAACGACGGCCACGGGTTTTTCTCGGCGCTCGGCGACTCGGTGGTCACCGGGCCCACGCTGACCAACGTGAACGATTTCCGCGCAATCTTGATCGCGGCGTGACGGAGCTCCGCCGCGCTCCGTTCAGCCGGACGGCTGGGCGGCAGCTCGAGCGCGTTGAAGATAGCGGATCGCGAAATAGTACACCGGGCTCACGACCGCGATGCCCGCCAGCCAGGAAAGGTCGACGCCGCCGATGGCGCGCGCAATCGGGCCCGTGTAGAAGTCCGCCGCCAGGAACGGAATCTGCACGGCGATGCCGACCAGGTAGCACACCAGCGCCGTGACGTTGTAGTAGCCGTAGACGCCGCCGTCCGCGGCGAAGAAGGACGGCACGTCATAGTCGCCGTAGCGGATCAGGTAGTAGTCGACCAGGTTCACCGCGGTCCAGGGCACGAGCAGGTAGAGCAGCAGCCCGTTGAAGTGGCTGTACAGCGTCAGGAAGTTCGATGCGCCCGCCATGCTGATGACGAGGGCGATGACGAATATGGCGGTGGCGACGAGAATGCGCGCGCGCGCGGTGGCCCGCCAGCCCGGCACGAGAGTGTTGCCGAGCGTGATCATGGCGAGCGCGCCGCCGTAGAGGCAGATCGAGCCTGCGACCGCGACTCCGGGCGCGAGCAGCAGGATGATCAGCAGGCTCACCCGCCCCGTGAGGTGCGAGATCGCCGTGACGACGTTGCCGTCCACGACCGCCGGCCCGATCATGGCGCCGAGGATCATCGGCAGCACCGCGCCCAAGGTCGTGCCCCAGTAGCACGACCAGAAGGCTGAGCGCGGCCCGGAATCGGGCGGCAGATAGCGCGAGTAGTCGGACACGTAGGGGGCGTAGCCGAGCTGCCAGAGCGCACCCATCGAGACCATCGCGAAAAAGCCGACCGGCGAGAACGAGCCCTGGGTGAAGTATTCGTGCGGGATGGGCGTGATGAACAGAACCCAGACGTAAGCCAGCACGAGCGCGCTGCCGGACACGAAGGTCATCATGCGCGTGCAGAAGTGGATGAGGTCGTGCCCGTAGATGGCTCCCGCCAGGCTGATCGCGCCGATGGCGATGATGGCCGACTGCTGCGACAGCGCCGGGACGATGAGGTGCAGCGATTGTCCTCCGGTCACGAACGCGGTGCCCGCATATCCCACGTACATGAACGCGACCAGGGCGACGACGAACCCGGCGCCGCGTGCGCCGAACTGCCCGCGGCTCTGGACCATCTGCGGCACGCCGAGCCGCGGCCCCTGGGCGGCGTGGAGCGCCATGAAGATGGTGCCGACCAGATTTCCGATCAGGATGGCGAGCACCCCGGAGGCGAACGACTGGTGGAAAATCGTGGTCGCCAGCGCGCCGGTGACGACCGTCAGCACGTTGAGATTCGCGCCGAACCAGAGGGTGAACAGCTGGTGCGCCTTGCCGTGCCGGGCGTCGAGCGGGATCTGGTAGATCGTGTGCCGCTCGATGCGCGACTTGTTATCGCTGGGCTGCAAGGCTCACCGGAGTGGCGGATGGACGCGGCACTCTAACATAGCGCACCTGGAGGGCTCCCGGCCGGCGCAACCCCGCGGCCGGGCCCGCGCACCGGTGCGGTTGTTCTCTCGTCGCTCAGCGGATATATGTACGGCCTGCGATTTCAGCTGGAGAAGCAACTTGGCCTCGCGAGAATTCACCAACGAGTATCCGGATTTCGGCCTGACGCCGCAGGAGCGGCATGAGGCGGTTTTCGGCCACCGCTACGAGCGAGCCGGCGGCGGCGAGCGGGGCGAGATCTGGTGCTACACCGACGCGATCTCATATGCGCAGGGCGCGACGGTCCGGTTGAGCGTGAGCTCCACCGCGGATCGCTACCGGCTCTCGGTCATGCGCGACGGCGCGAGCGCGCTGCCGGTACTGGAGCGCGAGATGCGCGGCGGCCGGATGCAGGACACGCCGGACCAATGCTCGGTGCAGGGTTGCGGCTGGACCCCCTCGCTCGAATTTCAAATCGGGGCGGACTGGCCCTCCGGCGGCTACCGGATCACCTTGACGGCCGAAGCGCGCGGCGGCGGCGAGCTGACCGCCCATCACCTGTTCATCGTGAGGCCGCCGGTCGGGGCGAAGCCCGGCCGCGTGCTGCAGGTGGCCGCGACGGGATCCTGGACGGCTTACAACACCTGGGGCGGCTCCAACTCCTATCAGGGGATCACCGGTCCCAAACGCAACCAGTACGCGACCACGGTCAGCCTCGAGCGTCCCTGGTGCCGCGGCTTCGTCGTGCTGCCGGACGGCGCGCCGCGCGCGCCGCTCGAGATGATTCCGCCGCCCGGCGCGGCGCTGCGCTACCCGCACAAGGAATGGGCGTTCGCCAACGGCTATTCCAACAAATACACCTCGTCCGGATGGGCGAGCTACGACCGGCATTTCCTGCAGTGGGCCGAGCGTGCCGGACTGGCCGTGGATCTCGCCAGCCAGCACGAGCTGCATTTCGATCCCGAAATCCTCGACGGCTACTCCTGCGTCGTGTTCAGCGGGCATGACGAGTACTGGACCTGGGAGATGCGCGACGCCGTCGACCGCTACGTCGAGCGCGGGGGACACGTCGCGCGGTTCGCGGGCAACTTCATGTGGCAGACGCGCCTCGAGCGCGGCGGCAAGGCGCAGGTCTGCTACAAGTACCGCGCGCGCGCCGAAGACCCCGTGTTCAGGTCCGCCGATCCCTCGCGCACCACGGGCTCGTGGGAGGCGCGCGAGATCGGGCGGCCCGGCGCGCAGACCTTCGGGCTCAACGCCACCCACGGTCTGTACGCGGGCTGGGGCGGCTGCGCGCCGCGCGGCGTGCGCGGCTTTCCGGTGTACCGGCCCGAGCACTGGGCGTTCGCCGGCACCGGGCTCTGTTACGGCGACCTCTTGGGCGAGCAGGGTCATGCCTTCGGCTATGAGGTCGACGGCCTGGACTACATCATCCGCGGGGGGTTGCCGGAGCCGACCGCGGCCAGCGGCGCACCCCAGGGGCTCGAGATCCTCGCGCTCGGCATGTCCTCGCTCATGGAGGAGCCGGGGGGCGTTCCCCTCGACGATCGATTTCTGTCCGACGATGACGCGAAGTTCGTGGCCGAGATTCTCGTCGGAGACACGAGCGATGCGGCCGTCGATCGCGTCAAGCGCGGCGCCGGCATGATCGTGAATTTCACGCGCGGGCGCGGCGAGGTATTCCACGCGGGGAGCTGCGAGTGGGCGGCCGCGCTGATGAGGCGCGATCCCATGATCGAGCGCGTCACACGCAACGTGCTCGATCGGCATCTGGGCCGGAGCTGATCGGCGAGGGGGCTTCCCCGGCGGCGGCGGAAGTCGCGGCGAGGGCGCTCAATCAGCCGCGGCGAGACGCATGAACTCCCGCGCGTAGAATTCGACGCGGGTGACGTAATCCAGCGCCGAGTGATCGCCGCAGCGCTCGTCGGCGCCGAGATGCATGCCGCGCCGGACGAACGCATCGGCGGCGCCGGCGCCGCACAGATGGATCAGCGCGGCGAGCTCGCGCACGCGCTCGGGCGATGCCGCCCGGCGCATGCGGTATCGGCCGAGCAGCGCGGCGGCGTCCAGATCGAGGTAGGCGGCCGTGAGCTCGACCGCGTGGGACGGGATCACGCGCGAGTAGAGCCCGTTGAACCAGCACGAGCCCCAATCGTTCCAAGGGCCGTCCGCGACGACGCGGTGATCCCGGATGCAGTAGCGCCGTGCGATCGCGAAGGTGCCGTCGGTGAGCTGGTACATGCCGACGGCGCTCGAGGCGGGCCGATAGATGTCGAATGGCCGCGGGCGAAGCGACCAGCGCCAGTAGGTGCGCGCCACGGGGTTGCCCGCGCCTTCGACCTGCGCGAGCGCGGCGAGCAGCTCGGGAGAGATGAGGGCGGTGGAGTATTTGCGGAACAACGGTGCGTAGCTCCGCCAGGTCTCCGCAGGCGCCTTGTTCAGCGTGCCGGCCACCGGGAAGAAGAGCTCGGAAGGCTTGCGCACCACCTGATAGATGCCGTTGAGCGCGAGCCAGGCGGCCACCAGCACGGCGAGCCCGGCCAGCACCTGGACCGGAGCGGACGCGCGCCGCAGCGCGCGAAAGCCGCGGTGCCCCACCCGCACCGCGCCGCGGCGCAGCGATCCCGATGCGCGACGGCGGCTGTTCCGGCGGCGAGGCATGGATCCAGCCGCTATTCCAGGCGCTCGACGCCGCGCAGCGCGGGGAACAGGCGCATCCAGATGAGCGCGACCGCGACGGTCCCGACCGCCCCGAGCACGACCGCGGGCACGGCTCCGAACAGGGCGGCCGTGATGCCGCTCTCGAACTCGCCGAGCTGGTTCGAGGCATTCACGAACAGGTAGTTCACGGCGCCGACGCGGCCCCGCATCGCGTCCGGCGTCGATAGCTGAACCAGCGCGATGCGGATCACCACGCTGATCGAGTCGGCGGCGCCCATCACCGCGAGCGCCGTGACCGAGAGCCACATCGAGCGCGACAGCGCGAACACCAGGGTGCACAGACCGAACACGATGACCGCTTGAAACATGCGCATGCCGGCACGGCGCGCGATCGAATGGTGCGCGAGCCACGCCGACATGAGCAGCGCCCCGACCGCGGGTGCGCCGCGCAGGATGCCGAGACCCCAGGGTCCCGCGTGCAGGATGTCGCGCGCGTAGATCGGCAGGAGCGCGGTGGCGCCCCCCAGCAGCACCGCGAAGAGGTCGAGCGAGATCGCGCCGAGAATGGCCGGGTTGCGGCGTATGAATCCCACCCCGGCATACAGCGACTGCGCGCTCGCGGTCTCCGTCGCCGCGGCCGGGGCGGGCGCGAGCGTGACCAGGCCGATCAGGATTCCGGACAGGCACCAGAAGACCGCCATGGCGGCATAGGGCACGCCGGGATGCGCGGCGTACGCGACGCCGCCCAGCGCCGGACCGCAGATGGTGGCGCTCTGCCACACGGCGGTGGAGACCGCCGTTCCCTTCTGCACCAGGCCCTTCGGCGCGACTGCCGGCAGCAGCGCCGCGGCCGCGGGACTCTCGAAGGCAATGGCGATTCCGAAGAGGGTGAGGGCAACGAAGATGTGCGCGAGATTCAGCCAGCCCGCGAGCGTGCCCCACGCAAGGAACAGGGATGCGAGCGCCTGGGCGAACTGACAGGCCTGCACGACGCGCTTGCGGTCGTAGCGGTCGGCCACGTGTCCGGCGGCGAACACCAGCAGCGCGCTCGGGATGAATTGCGCGAGCCCGACCATGCCGAGCGCGAAGGCGCTGCCGGTCATGGCGTAGACCTGCCACCCGATCGCGACCGTGCCGATCTGATAGGCGAACTCGGAGAGGCCGCGCGAGGCGACGTACTCGACGAAGGGTCGGTGCGCGAGCAGGGTCGGACGCGCGGCCAGGGCCTCGTTCACGCGGGCCGCCTCAGCCCGGCAGCACCTGAATCAGCGTCTTGCCGGCCAGTCCGGCCCAGGCATGCGATTGCGTTACCCTCAGCCGAGCTTGTTGCGCACGAGCTTGAAGATCGCCTCGCTCTCGCCGCTGCAATGCTCGAGCAGCTTGTCGATCTGCGCGGTGACGCGCGCGGCAAACTCGCGGTCCTTGAGCGCCGGCGAATTGATGTACACATTGAGCGCGGCGCTGCGCAAGCCGGCGAAGCCCGCGAGAACCCCCACGCCGCCGTCGCTGATGACGTTGAGATAGCCGTGCTCGCTGGCACGCCGCGACAGCGCGATGACCTCTGCGCAAGCGTGTGCGCAGGCGAGCGGCACTTCGGTGGCGCGCTGCAGGCTCTGCTGGATCACCGCGGCGCGGTGGGCTTTTTCGTCCTCGGTCGCCTTCGGCAACTTATATCCGGCGAGAATGCCGTTGAACGCCGCGATGTCGTCGGCGACCATGGCGAGCAGCCGGTGACGTGCCTTCTCGGCCTCGTGCAGCACGGCGCGCATCTCGCCCTCGACGCCTTCGTAGCCCTTCTTGCCGATGGTGACGTTGCACACCATGGAGACGAGGGCGGCGCCGGTGGCGCCCATGACGGCGGCGGCGCTGCCGCCACCGGGCGTGGGGTTGCCGTCCGCCAGCCGTTCCAGGAACTTCTCGATGCTTTGGTCGATCATGCCGCTAGTTTACCCAATGATGCGTGGGCCGTGCCCGCGGGCCGGCGAAGGCTGCCCACCCCGTGATGGTCCGGGACGTCATCCGACCATGGTCTTGGCCAGGGCGTAGATTTCCTCGGCGTCGAGCAGCGCATCGTTTCGCTCGAACAGCCGCCCGACGCAGGCCCGATGCAGCGCGAGCTTGAGCGCCCCGAATCCCAGGGAGCCGAATACCGTCTTGCCGTGCCGGATCGCGCCGCGATCGTTGAGCTCGACGCCCCCGATGCCCGCCGGCGGAGAGGCGTTGGCGTCGGCGACGAGCTCGAGGGAGGGGCTTTGCGCCCACTGGCCCTCATCCAGCAGGATGACCCCGGCGGCCCCGGTGGCCAGCACGATGTGCGCGCCCCGGATCGCGGCGCCGCGCTCGATCTGGGTCGGTGCCTCGATCGCGGAGATCGTCGCGCCCGCGCGCGAACGGATCGCATCGCAGGCGGATTGCACCACGTCGAGCTTGCGTCCGGTGATCGCGACCTGCGCGCCTTCGCGCGCGAGCAGCAGCGCGGCGCGTTGACCCACGGGCCCCGAGCCTCCCAGCACGACCGCGCGCTTGCCATGGAGCGAGCGCCCGTGCGCAAGCCATGCAACCGCGGCGGACGCGGTGGTGTTCGACCCGTTGCAGTCGAACATGACGGAAACGCGGAACTTGGCGAAGAACTTACTGCGCACGGCGGCGAGCACCGCTTCGCCCTCGGACATGTTCCCGCCGCCGATGAAGATGGCGGTGCTCTTCTTGTCGTTGGCGCCGCGCGTGAAGATGGCGCCTTCGACCAGCCCGCCGACGTTCTTGGCGTTTACGCCGCCGTAGGCGGTGATGTGATCCGCCCCGCCGTCATAGCCCACCACGTTGTCGAACACCGACGGCAGAGGATCCGTGTCGAACTGATACAGCAGCTTTTTCATCGTTCCCGTTCATGTGCCAGCCCAGGGGAGGCCCGTGTGGGACTCCCGCGCCGCTATCATGTCACGAGATGCTGCGGTTTGCCCGCCGCCCAGAGCTCGATGTTGTCGATCAGCTGGTCGGCAAGGAACTGCATGGCGCCGTCCGAAGCCCACGCGATGTGCGGCGTCAGGATGAAGTTCGTCCGCCGCACGTCGAGGAGCGGATGGCCGTTGCGCGGCGGCTCCACGCTGAGCACGTCGAAGCCGGCTCCGGCGATCAGGCCTTCATCGAGCGCCCGGATCAGCGCGGCTTCGTCGACCAGGCCGCCGCGGGCCGTGTTGATGAGGAGCGCATTGCGCTTCATCTTGCGGAAGGCTTCGATGTCGATGAGGTTGCGCGTCGAGGGCAACAGGGGACAGTGGAGCGAGATCACGTCGGACTCGGCGATGACCTGCTCGTGCGGCGTGAACACCACGCCCGCCATCTTCGGCGGCGGATGGTCCGCGAACAGCACGCGCATGCCGAACGCGCGCCCGATCGCCGCGGTGGCCTGGCCGATGGCGCCCTCGCCGATGATGCCGAGCGTCGAGCCATGCAGATCGCCGATGTCGTGGTCGAAGAAGCAGAACTGCTCGGATCTGTTCCAGACCCCGTTCTCCACGTCCTGCCGGTACGCGAGCAGATTGCGGCGCAGGGCCAGGATCAGCGCGAAGGCATGCTCGGGTACCGTGTGCACCGCGTAGTTGCGGATGTTCGCGACCGCGATGCCGTGCTCCTTGCAATACGCGATGTCGACCACGTCGTAGCCGGTCGCGGCCACCGCGATCAGTTTGAGATCCGGCAGCTGCCGCAGCGTGGCGGCGCGCATCGGTACCTTGTTGACGATGGCGACGGTCGCGCCCGCGAGGCGCGGCACGATCTCCTCGACCGCGGTCTTCGCGTGCTCGACGTACCCGGTGGCGCAGGCGGGCTTGCGCAGGTTGGCCTTGAGCGAGGCGCGGTCCAGGAATACGACCTTGCCGGTCACGGCGCGTGCCTCACGCCGCGACGCCCGGCTTCGCGGGGGATTTTTGCGACGCAGCGGGCGCGTGCTCGCGCCAGTAGACCTGCGCCGCCGCCGCGCCGCTGCCGGGCTCGACCTTGAAGCCGAGATCGAGCATCGCCATCTCCGCGCCGCAGATCGCGCCGAGCAGCATGAGCTCGTTCAGGTCGCCGAGATGCCCGATGCGGAACAGCTTGCCGGCAACCTTGGAGAGGCCCGCGCCGAGCGCGAGGTTGTACCGCGTGTAGGCGCGGGCAATCACCTCCGCGCCGGGGACCCCCTCGGGCAACATCACCGCCGAGACCGTGTCGGAGTGCCACTTGGGCTCGGCCGCGCAGAGCTTCAGCTTCCATCCCTGGAGCACGGCGGCGCGCACGCCGCCCGCGAGCCGGTGATGACGCCGAAAGACGCTCTCGAGCCCCTCCTCGGCCAGGACGGCGAGCGACTCGCGCAGCCCGTAGAGGAGGGGCAGGGACGGCGTATAGGGGAAATAGCCCGAGGCGTTTGCGTTCACCATGTCGGCATAATCGAAATAGCAACGCCGGCTGGTCGCGCGCTTGGAGGCCTCGAGCGCCTTTTGACTCACGCAGGTTACGCCCAGGCCCGCGGGCAGCATCAGCCCCTTCTGCGAGCCGCTGACGCAAACATCCACGCCCCACTCGTCCATGCGAAAGTCGATGCTGGCGAGCGCGCTGACCGAATCCACGAACAGGAGCGCGGGGTGCTTCGCGCCATCCAGGGCGCGGCGGATCGCCGCGACGTCGCTGGTGACGCCCGTGGCCGTTTCGTTCTGGCACACGAGCACGGCCTTGATCTCGTGCTGCTTGTCCGCCTCGAGAGCGGCAAGGTGGCGCTCGATGGGCGCGCCTTCGCCCCACGGCGTCTCGAGGATCTCGACCTTGAGACCCAAGCGCTGGCACATGTCGACCCAAAGGTGGCTGAACTGGCCGAAGCGCGCGATCAACACCTTGTCGCCCGGATTCAGGCAGTTGGTCAGCGCGGCCTCCCAGCAACCCGTGCCGGAGGAGGGGAACACGATCGGCACGCCGCTCGTGGTCTTGAACACCGGCTTCAGGCCGGACAGAACCGCGCGGCTCAACGCCGGAAAATCGAGCGAGCGATGATCCTCCTGCGAAACCACCATGGCGCGCAGTACCCGATCGGGCACGTTCGTGGGTCCGGGGACGAATAGGAAATTGCGGCCGGCCATGAGAACTCCTTAGCTTATTTACTCAGCCCTTCGGGGATGCCAGATTGTGCAGCCCTCGCGGTCGGTTGGCTCTACCCGCGAGTGTCATATTCTCGGAGCGATGTTAGATATATAAGATATCATGCAGCCGGGCGTGTAATGGCGCGAATTTGGGGAGTAGCGGATGCGCATCGTCATCATCGGGCAGCGCGATTTCGGCAAGGCGGCCCTGGACGCTTTTGTCGGGCGGAAGGATGAGGTGGCGGGGGTGTTTTGTGCTCCGGAGAAGGCCGGCACGCCGGCCGACCCGCTGCGCGTCTCGGCGCAGGAGCGGGGCATACCGCTCTGGCAGCTCTCCTCGCTCAAGACTCCCGAGGCTCGGCAGGCGCTGCAGGACCTGAACGCCGACCTGGGAGTCATGGCCTACGTGCTGCAATTCGTGCCGCAGGAGCTCTGCGCCATTCCCCGTCACGGGATGATCCAGTATCACCCGTCGCTCCTGCCCAAGTATCGCGGCCCGAGCTCGATCAACTGGCCCATCATCCGCGGCGACACCGAGACCGGACTTACCATATTCCGCCCCACCGACGGGCTGGACGAGGGGCCGGTCGTCCTGCAAAAGCGCACGCCGATCGGCCCGGACGACACGCTCGGCAGCGTCTATTTCGACCGCTTGTTCCCCATGGGCGTGGCCGCGCTCATGGAGGCCGCGGACCTCGTGGTCCAGCGCGGCGGCGAAGGCGTGGTCCAGGACGAATCGCAGGCGAGCTACGAAGGCTGGTGCCGCGATGCCGAGGCCGAGATCAACTGGCACAACCACGTCGACTTCGTCTACGACCTGATCCGGGGCTGCGATCCGGCGCCGGCGGCCTGGACCACCTTCAAGGGCCAGAAATTACAGCTCCACGCCGCGCGCAAGCATCCGACCCGCACCTTCGGCGCGGTGAAGGGCGCGATCGGAGCGGTCACCGCGATCGGCGGCGACAGCATCTTCATCACGGCCCAGGGCGGACAAATCGAGGTGGGGAAGCTCCGCTACGGTGCCGGCAAGAAGCTGCCCGCCGCGCAGGCCGCAGCCGAGGCCGGCCTCACGGTCGGAACGGTGCTCGGCGCTTAGAACAAGCCGACCACGCGTCCCTGCTCGTCGATGTCGATCTTGTCCGCGGACGGCACCTTGGGCAGTCCAGGCATGGTCATGACATCGCCGCAGACGACCACGATGAATTCCGCGCCGGCCGCCAGGCGCACTTCGCGGATGTTGAGCACGTGGCCGCTCGGCGCGCCGCGCGCGGCAGGATCGGTAGAGAAGGAGTACTGCGTCTTCGCGATGCAGACCGGGTAGTGCCCGTAGGTCTTCTGCAGGTCCTCGAAGCGCGCCTTGATTTTGGCATCGCCGGAGATGTCGGCGGCGCCGTAGATTTTCGTGGCGATGCTCTTGACCTTCTCCCAGAGCGTCTGCTTCTCGTCGTAGACGAACTTGAAGCCCGAGGCGTCGCCCTTGTCGACGATCTCGACCACCTTCCTGGCCACGTCGGCCGCGCCGGCGCCGCCATCGGCCCAGTGCCGGGCCAGCACCAACGGGACGTCCAGCGAGGCCATCTTCTTGGCGAGCAGCTTGTGCTCGGCATCGGTGTCCGCGGTGAAATGATTCACCGACACGACGCACGGCAGGCCGTACTGGGTGCGCACGTTCTGCACGTGGCGCTCCAGGTTTGCGATGCCCTTCTCGAGCGCGGCGAGATTCTCGGCATTGATCTGCTTCAGATCCGCGCCGCCGTGATACTTGAGAGCGCGCACCGTCGCGACCATCACCACCGCGGAGGGACGCAGCCCGGATTTGCGGCACTTGATGTCGATGAACTTTTCCGCGCCGAGGTCGGCGCCGAACCCGGCCTCGGTGACCACGTAGTCGGCCATCTTGAGCGCCGTGGTGGTCGCGAGCACGGAGTTGCAGCCGTGGGCGATGTTGGCGAAGGGACCGCCGTGGATGAACGCCGGATTGTTCTCGAGCGTCTGCACCAGGTTTGGTTTCAATGCGTCCTTGAGCAGCACGGTCATGGCGCCGTGCGCCTTCAGCTCCGCGGCGCGAATCGGGGTGAGGTCGCGCTTGTAGCCGACCACGATGTTGCCGAGGCGCTGCTTCAGGTCCATCAGATTCCTGGACAGGCAGAAGATCGCCATGACCTCGGAGGCGACCACGATGTCGAACCCATCCTGGCGCGGGAAGCCGTTGCCCGGGCCGCCGAGGCCGACGGTGATCTCGCGCAGCGCCCGGTCGTTCATGTCGACCACGCGCTTCCAGGAGATACGCCGCACGTCGAATCCCAGCTCGTTGCCGTGATAGATGTGGTTGTCGATCAGCGCGGAGAGCAGATTGTGGGCGAGGGCGATGGCGCCGAAATCGCCGGTGAAGTGCAGATTGATGTCCTCCATCGGCACGACCTGCGCGTAGCCGCCGCCGGCCGCGCCGCCCTTCATGCCGAACACCGGCCCGAGACTCGGCTCGCGCAGGCAGATGACGGCCTTCTTGCCGATCTTGTTCAGCGCGTCCCCGAGGCCGACGGTCGTCGTGGTCTTGCCCTCGCCGGCAGGCGTCGGGCTCAAGGCGGTGACCAGAATGAGCTTGCCGTCCGGCTTGTCCTTCAGGCTTTCGATGTAATCCAACCCGATCTTCGCCTTGTAATGCCCATAGTGCTCCAGGCTGGCCGCGGGGATGCCCAATTTCGCCGCGATCTCGCCGATGGGTTTCAAGGTTGCGCTCTGCGCAATCGCGATGTCGGAACTCACGTTAACTCCTGGTGTTGGTGCGGCGATGTGCCGCGAGTGTCGGCCCCGCGCTGCGCGTATGCGCGCGAGGTAGGTTTCGCCTCACTATAAGCATTTAACCGAGGTGTCACAAGCCGCCGCCGCGGCGCGAGCATCGAGCGACGCGGACCGCCGGCACCGGCCGCGAAGGTCTACATCGTGAGCACGATCTTGCCGATGTGGCTGGACGATTCCATGAGCCGATGGGCCTCGGACGCCTCGGCCAGCGGGAAGGTGGCGTGTATGACAGGATGCGCACGGCCGGACTCGAGGATGGGCCAGATGTTCTTGCGCACGGCATCGGCCACCGCGGCCTTCTGCGGCACGGTGCGCGCGCGCAGCGTCGAGCCCGTCAGGGTCAGGCGCTTGGTGAGGATCAGGCCGACGTTGATCTCGGCGCGCGAGCCCCCGAGCGTCGAGATCACGACCACGCGGCCTTCGAGGGCGGCGGCCTCGAGATTGCGGGCGGTATAGCTGCCCGCCACCATGTCCAGAATCACGTCGACCCCGCGGCCCTCGGTCGCGCCGCGCAGCACCTCGACGAAATCCTCGGTGCGGTAATTGATGCCGCGCACCGCGCCCAGGCGCTCGCAGGCCCGGGCCTTCTCGTCGGACCCGGCCGTCGCATACACGCGGGCTCCCCACGCGGCGGCAAGCTGTATGGCCGTCGTGCCGATCCCGCTGGTGCCGCCGTGAATCAGCGCCGTCTCGCCGGCCTTCAGACGCCCGCGGTCGAAGACGTTGGTCCAGACGGTGAAATACGTTTCCGGGATCGCGGCGGCCTCCACCGGCGTGACGGTGGCCGGGATGGGCAGGCAGAGAGGCGCGGCCGCGACGGCGTATTCGGCGTAACCACCCCCGGGCAGGAGGGCGGTGATGCGGTCGCCGACCGCCAGCCCGGCCACCTTGGGCCCGAGGGCGACGATTTCGCCGGCAATCTCGAGCCCGGGAAGATCCGAGGCGCCCGGGGGCGGTGGATAGCGGCCCTGGCGCTGCATCACGTCCGGGCGGTTCACCCCGGCGCCCGCCACCTTGACCAGGACCTCACCTTCGCCCGGGCTCGGCCGCGGGCGGGTCGCGAGCCGGAGCTGCTCGGGGCCGCCGGGGGCGGCAATCTCGATCACCTTCATTTGCTCTGCCAAAGGATCTCTCCAGTCACGTTGCATTCAGCTTCATCCTACAACCTCTGCGGCGCAAACTATAATGAGAGGGTCAACGGCGGGAGTCACCCATGTCTCGAATCACCCGGCGATTTTTTCTGCTGTCATCGACGGCGGCCTGCGTCGCCTGCGCGGCGCGCCAAACGGAGGTCGGCGGCAACGCGCCGCGCGTGCGCGCACCCGCCAGCGGGCAAACCTGGCGCTATGCGCGCAGCGACGCCTACACGCGCGGCCACATCGACGATCAAACCGACAGCGTGGCGATGACCGGCCACTCGGTCGAGATTCGCTCGTTCAGCGAGATCGCGAAGGAGCCTGCGCCGAACGGCTCCTGGGGCGCGAGCTACCTGCGCAAATACCTGCCGCCCCAGGAGCAGCATGCGTCGGGCGAGCTGCCGAGCGAGATCCAGGATCCGTGGGGCATGATCCGGGTCGACCCGCACTGGGGGCAGGTCCAGGTCTACGAGACGCCGTTGCCGCTCTGGCCCGAGGCGCTCGAGCCCGGCTGGCGCGGGCACGTGATCACGCGCTACAAGACGCCGCAGAGCAACGACGAGCTGCTGTGGGACCTGACCATGAATGCGCACTCCTGGGAATCGGTGACGGTTCCTGCAGGCACTTTCAGGGCCCTGAAGTACACCAACCTGATCAATTTCAACAGCGCCGATGCGACCCGTACGAGCTCGATACGTCAGGAGACGCTCTGGCTCGCGCCGGAAGTCGGGCGATGGATCGCGCGCGTGAGCACCGGCAGCTTCTTCCAGGACGATTCGGCCACCGACGAGCCGTATCAGGAGACGGGATACCGCTGGGAGCTGGTGAAGTGGACGTGAGCCGCGGAGCGGACCGACGGCGGTGAGGATTTGCGTCTATGGCGCGGGAGCCATCGGCGGCTACATGGCGGTCGGGTTGTCGCACTCCGGTCAGGAGGTCAGCGTCATCGCCCGCGGAGAGCACCTCCGGGCGATCAAGGCGAACGGCCTCATCTTGCGCATCGGCGGAGAGACCCGGATAGCCCGCGTGGCGGCGAGCTCCGATCCGCGCGATCTCGGCGTCCAGGATATCGTGATCTGCGCGCTCAAGGCGCATCAAGCCTACGAGGCGGCGCCGGCTTTCGCGCCCCTGCTGGGCCCGGCCACCTCGGTCCTCACCGCGATGAACGGCATACCCTGGTGGTATTTCCACGGCGCCGGCGGACCTTTCGAGGGGCGTCATCTCGCCGCGGTGGACCCGGACGGCCGCCAATGGAAGGCGCTCGATCCGCGGCGCGCCATCGGTTGCGTGGTCGAGCCCGCTTGCGAGGTGGTCGCACCGGGGATCATCGAGCACCACGAGTTCAATCGTTTCGTCATCGGCGAGCCGGACGGCAGCCGCTCGCGCCGCGTGACCGATCTCGCCGAGGCGCTCATCGGCGCCGGGTTCGATGCGCCCATCCGCGACCAGATCCGCTGGAACATCTGGTTGAAGCTCTGGGGCAACGTCTGCTTCAACCCGATCAGCGCGCTCACGGGGCAGACGCTCGATCGCATCCTCGCGGCGCCGGCGCTCCTCGCGCTCTGCAGAACCATGATGCTCGAGGCCAAAGCGGTGAATGAATCGCTCGGGGTGCGGATTCCGGCCGAGATGATGGATCGCCGGCTCGCCGCCGCGGCGACTCTGAGCGGGCACAAGATGTCGATGCTCCAGGATCTCGAGCGTGGACGGCCGCTCGAGATCGACGCGCTGGTGACGGCCGTGCAGGAGCTCGCGCGCTTGACCGCAGTGCCGACGCCGGCGATCGACGCGGTGCTCGCCCTGGCTCAGGCACGCGGCGCCGCGGCCGGCCTGTACAGCCCCCTCGGCGGTGCTCATTCGGCGTAGGATGGAGCGATGACGACGGCCTATATCACGCATCCGGATTGCCTCAAGCACGAGATGGGATCCGGCCATCCCGAATGTCCGGCGCGCCTCGGCGCAGTGAACGAGCACCTGCGCGCGTCCGGCATGCTGGACGAGCTGCGCTGCCTGGAGGCGCCGCTCGCCGATCCGGATGATCTCAAGCGCGTGCATCGCGCCGCGTACGTCGATCTGATCTTCGAGAGCGCGCCGAGCGAGGGCTACGTGCAGCTCGATCCCGACACCGCCATGAATCCACACTCCCTGAATGCCGCACGCCGCGCCGCCGGCGCCGGCATCCTGGCGGTGGACGAGATCGTGGCGGGACGCGCGACGAATGCCTTCTGCGCGGTGCGGCCCTGCGGACATCACGCGACCCAGGTGCGCTCGATGGGTTTCTGCATCTTCAACAACATCGCGGTGGCGGCCGCGTATGCGCTCGACAAGAAGGGCCTCGAGCGCGTGGCCGTCATCGATTTCGACGTGCACCACGGAAACGGCACCGAGGACATGTTCAGCGCTCCGCCGTGGCGCGACAAGGTGCTGATGGCGAGCTTCTTCCAGCATCCTTTCTATCCGTACAGCGGCACCGTCGATTCTGCGCCCAACATGGTCAACGTGCCGCTTGCCGAAGGCAGCGGAACGTCCGCCGTGCAGCAGGCCGTCGCGGACCGGTGGCTGCCGGCCCTCGAGCAATTCAAGCCGCAGATGATCTTCATCTCGGCGGGCTTCGACGCCCACCGCGAGGATCTGCTCGGGGGCATGGCCTTGATCGAGGACGACTACGCGTGGATGACGCATGAGCTCAAGTCGGTCGCGGCGCGCCATGCCGATGGCCGGATCGTGTCCATGCTCGAGGGCGGCTACAACCTGCAGGCGCTCGGCCGCAGCGCGGTAGTCCACGCGCGCGCCCTCGCCGCAGCCTAGCGAGCGCCGCCCGGAACCCGGGCGGTGGGGCGCTCTTTAAATCGGGCGCCGGCACCCCATTTTGGAGCGATCAACCCTTGAGAGGCGTGCGATGAACAAAGCGGTGCTCTCCATTCATGCCAATCCTCGCGGCCATTGGGTCGGCGACGGCTTCCCGGTGCGCAATCTGTTTTCGTACGACGGGCTTGGCCAGCAACTGAGCCCGTTCCTGCTGCTGGATTACGCCGGGCCGCTGGCATTCGAGCCCGCGAAGACGCCGCGCGGCGTCGGCGAGCATCCGCACCGCGGCTTCGAGACCGTGACCATCGTGTATCAGGGCGAGGTCGCCCATCGCGATTCGGCCGGAAATGCCGGCCTCATCGGGCCGGGCGACGTGCAATGGATGACCGCGGCCTCGGGCGTGCTGCACGAGGAATTTCATTCACCGTCGTTCACGCGCAACGGCGGCGCGCTGGAGATGGCGCAGCTCTGGGTCAATCTTCCCGCCAAGGACAAGATGTCGCCGCCGCGCTATCAGACGCTCTCGAGCGCCGCCATTCCGGATGTGCCCGTGGGCGACGGCGGGCGCGTGCGCGTCATTGCCGGCGCCTTCGACGGCGCCCGCGGTCCCGCGCATACGTTCAGCTCCATGAACGTCTGGGACGTGAGGGTGCGCGCCGGCAAGGCGCTGCGCCTCACCTTGCCGCCGGGGCATACCGCGGCGATCGCGGTGCTGCGCGGCGCGGTGTCCGTGAACGGCTCGAAACAGGCCGGCGACGCGACGCTCGTGGTGCTCGACCGCGCCGGCGATGAGGTTCAACTCGAGGCCGCCGCGGACACGGCCTTGCTGCTGTTGAGCGGCGAGCCCATTCCCGAGCCCGTCGTCGGTTACGGCCCGTTCGTGATGAACTCGGCGCAGGAGATTCAGGCCGCGATGGAGGATTTGCGGCGCGGGAAATTCGGCCGCATGACCGGGACCTGAAGCCCGCTCCATACTCTTCTGTTCCTGCCGGCCAAATGATAAAACGGATGGGGTAATGGAGCCGCAAATTCCGCAACGCAAGCTCGGTCCCTTCGAGGTATCGCCGGTCGGATTCGGGTGCATGAACCTGAGCCATGGATACGGGGTTCCGCCGCCGATCGAGATGGGCGCCAAGGTGCTGCTGCGCGCGCTCGACCTCGGCGTCGATCACTTCGACACCGCGACCCTGTACGGCTTCGGCGCGAACGAGGACCTGGTCGGGCGGACTCTGTCGCCGTTCCGCTCGCGCTTCACGCTCGCGAGCAAGTGCGGCATCCACGGCGTCAGCACGGATTCGGGCATGAAGCGCCGGATCGACGGCCGGCCGGAGACGCTGCGCTTGAACTGCGAGGACAGCCTGCGGCGGCTGCGCACCGACGTGATCGATCTCTACTATCTGCACCGGTGGGACAAGGACGTGCCCATCGAGGACAGCGTCGGCGCGCTCGGCCGCTTGGTCGCCGAGGGCAAGATCCGCGCCGTCGGATTGTCGGAGGTCTCCGCCGCCACGTTGCGGCGCGCGCATGCCGTGCACCCGATCGCGGCGGTGCAGAGCGAGTACTCGCTCTGGACGCGCAATCCCGAGATCGCGGTGCTCGACGCGTGCAAGAGCGTCGGCGCGAGCTTGGTCGCATTCAGTCCGCTCGGCCGCGGGTTCCTCACCGGCGCCTTGCGGGAGGTGACCTCGCTCGAGGCCAACGATTTCCGGCGCACGCTTCCGCGCTTCGAGAGCGCCAGCTATCGGGAGAACCTGAGGCTGCTCGACGGGTACGGGCGCCTCGCGCGGGAATCCGGTGCGAGCATGGCCCAGCTCGCGCTCGCGTGGGTGCTGTCCCGCGGCGAGCACGTGCTGGTCATTCCCGGCACCACCCGCGAGGCTCACCTCGTCGACAATCTCGGGGCAGCGCGCGTTCGGCTCCGTCCGGAGGTGGCGGCCGAGCTGACCGCGATGTTCGACACCTCCAGGATCGCGGGTTCACGCTACGCGGCCGCCGCGCAGTCGGAGATCGACACCGAGGATTATTGACCTCGTGCCCGGGTGCGCCCGGCGCGCGCCCCCGCGGACGCGTCCCGGCGCATGCGCCCGCACGCGCGGCCGGACGCCTGGTTTTCGCCGATTTACCTGCTTCCTCGACATAAAATGCCTGCCTTGGTGGCCGAACCACGCGGGTGCTATGCTCCGTCGCGTGAGCACGAGTCCCCGGGCATCCCAGCCCGAAGGCGGTTTCGAGATGAGCAGCGTGAGTCGCGAATCCTTGACCCGGCGGTGGCTCCAGAGGCCCGGCGCGGCGATCGCGCTCCTCGGCGCCGCCTTCTGTCCACAGTGGACCGATGCCACCGTCCAGGCCGTCCCGCAGCAGGCGGAGTCGCCGGCGCCCAGCCCCGCAACCGCGGCGGCGATCGACGAGCTTGCGGATCTTTTGGTGGAGGCGCCGGAGCCGCGCTACGTGTCGCCGACGCGCCATGACCAGATCGGGCGCATCTGGGCGCCGGTGATGATCAACGGCCACGGGCCATTCCGGATGGTGCTCGATACGGGCGCGACGCACAGCGCCGTGACCGAGCTGGTGGCAGTCGCCCTCGGCCTGCCGCTCGACAAATCGCCGCCGGTGATCATGCGCGGCGTGACCGGCTTCGCCACCGTGCCGACCATTCGCGTGGACTCGCTCACGGTCGGCGACCTCTCGGTCGATTCACCGACCTTGCCGATCGTGCCGGATGCGCTCGGCGGCGCCCAGGGCATACTCGGCGCGGAAGGGCTGGTGAACAAGCGCATCTACATCGACTTCCACCACGACAAGATCTCGATCACCTTTTCGCGCAACGAACGCTCGGGACGGGATTTCGTGGACGTGCCGTTCCATTCCGTCAAGAACACCCTGGTGGTCGTGCAGGCGCGCATCGGCGACGTTTATTGCAAGGCGATCATCGACACCGGGGGTCAGAGCACCATCGCCAATCTGGCGCTGCGCGATGCGCTCGCCCAGCACAACATGCGCGTGTGGGGAGTCCAGGATGAGATCACCGGCGCGACCAAGGACGTGCAGAAGGGCGAGCTCATTGCCACGCCGGGGATCCGCATCGGCACCATCGAGATCCAGGATCAAGGCATAACGTTCGCGGACATGTACATATTCAAGCAGTGGAAGTTGCTTCACGATCCCGCGATCCTGATCGGCATGGATGCGCTCGGCGTGCTCGATACGCTGGTCATCGATTACAAGCGGCACGAGCTGCAGATGCGCATGCGCAGGGCGGGGTAGGGACATGATTCATTCGGTGATGCGCTCATGATCGGAGAGCCCGAGACCCGCAATTACAAGCCGTTGATAGGGATTGCCGCGGCCGTCGTCGTGGTCGCCGCGGCCGTGGCGTACTACCTGCACTCCCGGCACGCTCCGCCGGCGACGCCGCCTCCGGCACCGCCTGCGACCGCGCAGCAATCCGAGGAGCCGGCGATCCAGCATCCCCTGCCGAGCGGGAGCGCCGCGAACAACGCGCCCCTGCCGGCTCTGAACGAGAGCGATGCATCCCTGAAGGACGCGCTCGATCCGATTCTCGGAGGCTCGGCGGTCAAGGACTACCTCATCCCCGAGAACATCGTCCGGCGCCTGGTGGTGACCATCGACAATCTGCCTCGGCAGAAAGTGGCCGTGCAGAAGCGGCCGGTCAACCCCGTGTCGGGCGCCTTCGATGTCGAGGGTGACGAGCAGCACGCAACCCTGGATGCGCGCAATTTCTCGCGCTACCGGCCGCTCGTGGGCGTGATCGCCAACGTCGACGTGCATCAGCTCGTGGCGGTCTACCAGCACTACTATCCGCTGTTCCAGCAGGCGTATCAGGATCTTGGCTATCCCAATGGGTACTTCAACGATCGCCTGGTGCAAACGATCGACAGTCTGCTGGCGACGCCGCACCCCCAGGGAGCCATCGACCTGGTGCGCCCGAACGTCATGTACGTGTTCGCGGATCCCGGGCTCGAGGCGTTGCCGGCGGGACAGAAATTGCTGCTGCGGATGGGTCCCGAGAACGCCGCGGTGATCAAGGCGAAGCTCACCGAGCTGCGCGCCGCGGTCACCGCGTTGCAGCCGAAGAAGTAACCGTCGCTCATTGGCGACGCAATCGGCGGAGCGGCGGCGCGCCGGGCCGATTGCCCGATAAGTTACATTCCCTTCACGCGAGTAACCCTTGGCCAGACTGTGACGTTGTACGTCATGAGGAAGCGTGCGCCTGCGTAGGATTTTTGGGCGCAGACGCGCTGGAAGGTTCAATACAACGACAGGGACTACTATGAGCACAATTCAGAAATCCGCGAACACCACCCGGCTCATGCGCGTCGCGCTCGGCCTTGCCATCGTCGCTTACCTCGGGGGCTGCATCGTCGCGGCGCCGCCTCCGCCGCCGCCGCGGCGCGTCTATGTGGAGCCGCCTCCGCCGCCGCCGCCCGCGTACTCCGCCCCCGCGGCTGAAGTCGCGGCGACCGCCACCGAGGCGCCTCCGCCGCTTCCGGACTATGACCAGCCGCCCTGCCCGTCGGATGGGTATCTGTGGACGCCCGGCTACTGGGCTTGGGGTCCTGGCGGTTACTACTGGGTTCCGGGTACCTGGGTCGAGCCTCCCCGAGTCGGCTTGCTGTGGACTCCGGGGTACTGGGGCTTCGTCGGCGGCGTGTACGCTTTTCACGGCGGCTACTGGGGACCGCACGTCGGCTTCTACGGCGGCGTGAACTACGGATTCGGCTATGTGGGCGTGGGCTTCGCCGGCGGCCACTGGGCCGGCAACTCGTTTGCCTACAATCGCTCGGTCACGAATGTCACGAATGTGCACGTCACCAACGTCTACAACGAGACGGTCGTCAACAACGTCACCGTCAACAAGGTGAGCTACAACGGCGGCGCGGGCGGAACCGCCGCGGCGCCGACGGCGCAGGAGCGCGTCGCCGCGCAGGAACCGCACGCCGCACCGACACCGCTGCAGCGCCAGCACGTGCAGCAGGCACAAGGCAATCCGGCGCTCGCGGCCCATGCGAACGGCGGACATCCGGCCATCGCCGCCACCGCGCGGCCGGCATCCTTCACCGGACCCGGCGTGGTCGGCGCTCGCGGCGCCACCATGTCGCCCGAGCGGGCGGCGGCGCAGACGCCAGCCGCGGCTTCCTCGAACGGAGCGGGACGCTTCAACAACGGCGCGGCCGGAGCCAATAGGGGCGCCGGCGCCAACGGCGGCCGGCCCAACGGCGCGGCTAATGGCCGTCCCCAGGGAACGGCGCCGCAGACGGCACGCCCGCAGGGACAGCAGCAACCGCAGAAGCAGCCGCCGAAGGCTCAGCAGCAGCGCAAGCCCAAGCCGGAGAAGCGCGAGCAGCCCGAGAGCCGATAAGCCGCGCTGCTCGAAGGAGCTCGAGGATCAGGCGGCGGTCACCCAGTGGCCGCCGCGCCCCTCACTAATGAACCACGGGCAGCTCGACGAAGCTCGCGCTCGACCCTCCATCGAACACCTTGACGGTCGCCTTGCGATAGTCCGCGGGCTTCGCGAAAAAGATGTTCTCCACGTAGGTCTGCGGGTTTCGGTCGTAGACCGGGAACCAGCTGGACTGCACCTGAACCATGATGCGGTGGCCGGGCAGGAACACGTGATTCGTCGTCGGCAATGCGAATCGATAGACCTGCTTCTGGTCGGCGGGGATCGGCTTGGGATTGCTGAAGGATTCGCGATAGCGCCCGCGCAGGATGTCCGCCGCGACCATGAGCTGGTAGCCGCCCATGCGCGGCTCACGACCCATCTCGGGCGGATAGACGTCGATCAGCTTGACCACGAAATCGCCGTCCGTGCCGCTGGTCGCCGCGATGAGATTCGCGACGGGCTGGCCGGCGATCTTGACCGGCTGAGCGAGCGGCGCCGTCGCGAAAGAGATCACGTCGGGCCGTGATGCCGCATCACGCTGATCGCGCACCAGCCACGTCTGCCAGTTGTCCTCGCCTTCGTCGCCCTCGATGCGGATCGGCCGCGGCATGTAGGGCACCGGCTTCGCGGGATCCGACACGTACGACTCGAAGTCGCCCGCGGCGCCGGCCGGCGAGCCCGGCCGCAAATTGCCGCCGGCCTGCAGATAGAGCTTCTGCGGCTCGAGCGAGCAGCCGCGCTCGCAACCGCTCGGCCACGCAGGAAGGCTCCGCCATCGATTGGTGCCGGTCTCGAATGCCGTGACCGGATGAATCGTCAGCGGAGGCGCAGCGTCCTTGAGATAGTGATCGAGGAAGGGCCGCAGGATCTCCCGGCGAAAGTATTGCGCCGTGTCGCTGCCGAAGCGGATCGCTCCCACGGCGCTGCCGTCGAGGCGCTCCTGGTGGTGGAACCAGGGCCCGATCACCAGGAAGAGATCGGGCATGCCCGGATGAGCGGCCTGGAGCGCCTTGTACAGGGCGATGTTGCCGTAGATGTCCTCCTGGTCCCAGAGGCTGTGGACCAGCATGGTGGGCACGCTGACTCCGCGCGCGGCGAGGATTTTGTCCAGCGCCTGGTCCTGCCAGAACTCGTCGTAGGCCGGATGGCCCATGACCTTCGCCGTGAACCCCACCTGATCGAGACCGTGCAGGCTCACCATCCCGGCGGCCGAGCCGACCGCCAGCCAGGTCTCGTAGTCGTCGAAGTGGTCGGTCCACCAGGGGATGTCGCTCTTGCGGGTCGACTCCTGGCCCTCGAAGTATCTCAAGCTGTCGAGGCGAAATGCGCCGTTGTGAAACCAGTCGTCGCCGCGCCAGCCGTCGACCATGGCGTTGATGGGCACCGCGGCGCGCAGGGCAGGGTGCGGATTCACCAGCGCCATCAAGGACGTGAATCCGTCGTACGAAATGCCGAGGATACCCACCCGTCCGTTCGACTCCGGGACGTTCTTGACCAGCCAGTCGATGGTATCGTAGGTGTCGGTCGAGTGATCGACCTCCGTCGGATTCAAGGGACCACGCAGGGGCCGCGTCATCACGTAGTCTCCCTCGGAGCCGTGCTTGCCGCGGATGTCCTGCATCACCCGGATGTATTCGCCGCTCTCGACGGCCTCGTCGGCGACGTCGCTTTGGCCGATCACCGCGGCGAGGTGGGCGCTCGGATTGCCGGCGATCCGCTCGGTGGCGCCGTACGGCGTGCGGCTGAGGAGGATCGGCGCGTGGGCCGCCCCCTTGGGAATGAGGATCAGCGTCTCGAGCTTGACGCCGTCGCGCATCGGGATCATCACCTCGCGCTTGACATAGTCGAAGGTATCCGCGCGGGGAGTGAACGTCGCCGGGATGTCGCTCGGCAACGTGCCCTGGCCCGCGGGGGCGGCCGGCACGATGCCCGAGACCAGGCAAAACCCCAATGATAAACCGGCGCACGCGCGCCCGAGCTTCGGCATGGTCTTCTCCCGGAGAGGTTGGGTTTTTTCGAGGGCAAAGTTTGCGGCATCGCGGATGAACGCGCAACGCAACCGCGCAACCCCTGCCGTTGCTTGCAGCCTCGGCGCGTCGGGGGCATGATCGATGCGTCGAGCGAGGGTGCTTTTACACAATGAGCGCCGGCCTCGAGCCGGCGGCGAAAGCAAGGAGTTGACCGATGGGCAGCTTGTCGTTCACGGTTTCCGATGCGGTTGCGACGCTGCGCATCGATCGGCCGGCGGTCAGCAACGCGATCGACATCGGCATCATCCGTGCCATGCACGTGGCCCTCGATCAGATACAGAAGGGCGACAGCGGCGCGCGCGCGGTGGTGATCACCGGCAGCAACGAGGTGTTCTGCAGCGGGCTCGATCTGCACTCGGTCGATCTGACCACGGCGGAGGCGCGGCAGCGTGCCCACTTCGAGATGCGGCGATTCATGGATCCGCTCATCCTGCGGCTCAGCGGATTTCGCTTTCCCATCGTGGCCGCGGTGAACGGCGCGGCGGTCGGCGCCGGCATGAGCCTCGCGCTCGCGAGCGACATCATCGTCGCAAGCAGCAACTCGTATTTCCTACCGTCGTTCGCGCGTCTCGGATTGGTGCCGGACGCGGGCATCACGTTTCATCTGGCGCGCCGCATCGGCGCGGGCCGGTCCGTGGCCTCGCTCATGCTCGCGGAGCGCATCGATGCGAAGACCGCGCTCGACTGGGGTCTCGCCTACCAGGTGGCGCCGCCGTCGGAGGTGGTGACGCGCGCGCATGCGGTGGCGCACCGCCTGGCGACCGGACCGTGCGCGGTGCTCGGCCAGATTCGCGCGCTGCATGCCTCGGCTTTCGACAACTCGCTGCAGGAGCAGCTCCGCGCCGAGCGCAGCGCGCAGGAGATGACGCTCGAGACCCACGATTGCGTCGAGGGCGTGCGCGCGTTCTTCGAGAAGCGCGATCCGCATTTCACCGAGGGCTGATCGAGCTACAAAACGCAAATACATCCCACCCGAGTCGGTCGACGAGCGGCCCGCTCGCGCGTCACGGTTTGCGCGTGATGGCCTCGCGGATAGCTGCAAGCGGGGCGCGGTCATCGAAGGGTTGCGACAGCGGTTCCGCCGGCACGCCGAGGCGCGTCCACAGCTCGTCGAGGTTCCAGCTCATCGGCAACGTCGCGGCCTCGCGATACAGGGTCTCGAGGGCGTGCGTTCCGGTCGCGGCATCGCCGATGCGAAAGACCTCGTCGATGTCCCGCTCGGACGAGTAGCCTCCGGTCGCGTTCAGGATGGCGCGAAGAGCCGTTTGAAGGCCGCGGCGATTGCCGGTCTGCTCGCGGATGGCGATATCCGCCTGCAGACAGAAGAGCGCGCCGCCCCAATAGGTTCGAGCCCAGGTGTGGGTTTGGTCCATGCCGCCCTCGCCGGATTGAGGCTGGCCGTGAGGCATCGAGCGGCGGTATTCCGCCCACACGTCGGAGACCGGGCGGTTGCCGAACTGGGCACGGGCGATGCCCTCGACATAGGTCGCCAACCCCTCCGCCAGCCAATCGTGGCGGCGGCCGACCTCCGGGAGCGCGAGATGGATCATCTCGTGCACCAGCACCCAGTCCGAGGCCAGGTCCTCCGCTCGCGTGTCGCGGCCGACGGTCACGTCTATCTGGAGACGCGGGTCGTTGTTGGTGTGGCCGCCGTGCACGCCCGAGCCCGGGGAGGAGTGAACCTCCAGCGCGACGCTCGGCGCGGGAAATCGCCCGTAGTAAGCGGCGACGATCTGCGCCGAGCGCTCGACCCACTCGCGCAACAGGGGTATCCGATCCGCCGGCGCGTCGAAGGACGCGCAGAGCGTCCCGCCGCCGACCTCGATGGGCGCGGCGGTGCTCGAGAGGCAGGATCGAGGCATCGACTGGGGCGCGGCGGCACTCGCCGGCTCGAGCGCCGCGCGGGCCATGCACCCGGCGGCGGCGAACCCGACGATCACGCGGGTCAGTGCGCGGCGCATCGAGCCGCCTCGGCGGTCTCGGCGGGACCGTGCGCGACGCATCGAGCCACCTCGGCGATCTCCGCGGGTCCCGTGCGGCAGCATCCGCCGATCAATCGCGCGCCTTCCATGCGCCAACGGCGCGCGTGGGTTGCGAATTCCGACGCCGCGGATTCGCCGGACCAGTGCTTGCCGTCCGCATCGTAGTGCTCGCCGGAATTCGGATAGACCACGAGCGGACGGTCGGTTCGCCCGCGCATCCTCTTCAGCAGGGAGGAGATGTGCTGCGGCGCCGTGCAATTCACACCGACCGCCACGATCCGCTCGTGCGCACGAAGCGCCGCCGCGCACTCGCCGATGTCCTCGCCTTCGCTGTTGCTCGCGCCATCGCGGCAGGAGAAGCTCATCCATGCGTGAGCGCCGGGGATCTCTTCCAGCAAGCGTGCCAGAACCAGGGCCTCGCGCAGGCAGGGCACGGTCTCGCAGGCGAGCACGTCCGCGCCGGCGTCCGCGAGCACCTTCAGGCGCGGGCGATGGAAATCCGCGAGCGCGGCATCGCTCGCGCCATAGCCGCCGCGGTACTCCGACCCGTCGGCCAGCATGGCGCCGAAGGGTCCCACCGATGCCGCCACCAGCGGGCGCGGGCGGTCCGGGGCGCCGGAGCGCTCGGAGCGGAATTCGTCGCGCGCTTCTGCGGCCAGCGCGACCGCGCGCCTCATCAGGGCCGCGGCCGCGCCCGCGTCGAGCCCGCGGCGCGCGAAGCCCTCGAACGTCGCCTGATAGGTCGCCGTGGTCGCGACATCGGCGCCGGCGCGAAAGTAATCGAGGTGCACCGCGCGGATGAGATCGGGACACTCGATCAGGCATCGTGCGGACCAGAGCGGATCGTCCAACGCCGCGCCGCGCCGCTCGAGCTCCGTCGCCAGAGCGCCGTCGAGTATCAAGGTCGAGCGCTTCCCGAGGAAATCGCCGATGGGGTCGTGCATCGCGGGCCCGTCCTTTACAATCGACCGGCGGGCGGGAGGCCCGCGCACCAATGGGATCCGTGTCGCACATGGAATTCTACGCTTGAAGCGCGGCGGCAACACGGTGGCGGTGCCGGTCGTGCTGCTGATCGTCGCCATGGTCTTTTTTCAGCTCGGCGCCGTGATCGCCAAGGGGTTGTTCCCCGTGCTCGGCGCCTCGGGCACGACCGCGGTGCGCATGGCGCTGGCCGCGGTGATACTGCTCGCCGTCTGGCGCCCGTGGCGCGTGCGCTACCGTGCACGCGAGCTCAGGATCATCGTCGCCTACGGGCTGGCGATGGGCTGCATGAACCTTTTCTTCTACCTGTCGTTGCGATCCATCCCCCTCGGCATCGCGGTGGCGCTGGAGTTCGCCGGCCCGCTCGCGCTCGCGATGGCGGATTCACGCCGGATCATCGACTTCCTCTGGATCGTCATGGCGGCGCTCGGCTTGATCGCCCTCCTGCCGCTGGGCGCGTCCTCGCGGCCGCTCGAGACGTCCGGCTTCGCATACGGGCTCATCGCGGGGCTCTGCTGGGCGCTGTACATACATTTCGGCCGCAAGGCCGGCGCCGCTCACGGCGGTCAGACCACGGCGCTCGGCATGACCGTGGGCGCGATCCTGATCGTGCCCATCGGCGTCGCGGAGGCCGGCAGCCGGATGCTGTCTCCGTCCATCGTGCCCGCCGCGCTTGCCGTCGCCCTGCTGTCGAGCGCGCTGCCGTATTCGCTCGAGATGCTGGCGATGCCGCGCCTGCCGACGCGCACGGTCGGCGTGCTGATGAGCCTGGACCCCGCGCTCGGCGCGGTGTCGGGCCTCCTGTTCCTCGGCGAGCATCTGAGCTGGGTGCAGTGGCTGGCGATCGCGGGCATCATGGTTGCGAGCGCGGGCAGCGCCGCGACCGGCCGCGAGGCGCCTCCGCAGCTGCTGCCGGACTAGCAAGCCATGGGTGGGAGCGCTCGACGCTTCACGGGGCTCTTGGGGCGGGAAGGGCTGCCCGCCGGAAACGCTCTCCGCCGGTCGGGGTGCCGCCGCTATGGGCCGACCAGCGTGATGGCGGCGTAGAGAACCGCGCTGCCCAGGAGAGTCATGGCGGTGGTGAGGAACTTGGGGTGGGCGTGAAAGCTCTCCGGAATGAGATCGCTCGCGCCGATGTACAGGAAGAACCCTGCGAACAGCGCCAACATCGTGCCGAAGGCCTCCGCGGGCAAGGTGAAAAAATAGGTCGAGAGCACTCCGAGCACCGGAGCGATCGCGTCCATCAGCAGCCAGCGTAGAGCCGCGGCCCGCGAGCCTTGCCGTTTGAGCACGATGCTCATGGTGTTGATGCCGTCGGAGAAATCATGGGTGAGCACGGCGATCGCGACGACGATGCCGACGCCGCGCGACGCCTGGAACGCGAGCCCGACCGCGATGCCGTCGAGCAGGCTGTGCAGGCAGAGCACGGCCGCGGCAAACGCGCCCCGCGGCCCCGCGGCCCCGTGGAACGTCGCGATGCGGTCGAGCAGCAGATACCCGAGAAAGCCGAGCGCGGCGAACGACATCAGGACCGCCGGCCGCTGGAAGGCGCCGCCGAATGCCACCGCTTCGGGCAGCAGATCGAAGAAGGCCACACCGATGACCGCGCCCGCGCTGAAACCGAGGATGAGATGCAGCTTGTCGCGCAGCTTCAAGGCCAGCAGGCCGCCGAGCAGGGTGCTCGCGAACGCCGCCGCGGCGATTGCCGGCAGCAACGCTTGATTCATTCCATCCCTCGGGGGGCGCTCTGCATCGATTCGCTCCGCAACAGATTTCGCGACGTCCCGGGTTGCCGGGTTATATTGCGCGCCACACCATCGACTCGCGGGGGGTACGCGTGGGTTACGATTCCTATCATAAGCGCAAAATCGGCCGGCACGTGCTCAAGCCCGCGACCCAGATGATGGGCTACGGCTACGATCCAAGCCTCTCGGAAGGCTCGCTCAAGCCGCCGGTATTCCTCACCTCGACGTTCGTCTTCAAGAACGCCCAGGAAGGCAAGGACTTCTTCGACTACTCGTCGGGCCGCCGCGAGCCGCGCGCAGGCCAGGCGGCGGGCCTCGTCTATTCACGCTTCAACAATCCGAATCTCGAGGTGCTCGAGGACCGGCTCGCGCTCTGGGAGGAGGGCGAGGCGGCGGCGGTCTTCTCGAGCGGCATGGCGGCGATCTCGACGGTGCTCTGGACGCACGTGCGGCCGGGCGACGTCATACTCATGAGCCAGCCGCTCTACGGCGGCACCGAGACGCTGATCGAAAAGACGCTGCCGGGCTTCGGCGTGACGGCCGTGGGCTTCAGCGAGGGTCACGATCGAGCGGCCGTAGAGGCTGCTGCGGTGCGCGCCTCCGAGCGCGCGGCGCAGGGGGGCGGGCGGGTCTGCCTGGTGATCGCCGAGACGCCCGCGAATCCGACCAACAGCCTGGTCGATCTCGCACTGCTGCGCGAGGTATCGGAGCGAATTGCCGCTCGGCAGGGCGGGGCGCGGCCGCCGGTCGCGGTCGACAACACCTTTCTCGGTCCCGTGTTCCAGCGCCCGCTGAGCCTCGGCGCCGATCTCGTCATGTATTCCCTCACGAAGTACGTCGGCGGCCATTCGGATCTGGTCGCCGGAGGCGTGGTCGGCTCGCGCGAAGCGGTGGGACCGGTGAAGCGCCTGCGCGGCGCGCTCGGCACTCAGCTCGACCCGAACACCGCATGGATGATCATGCGCTCGATGGAGACGCTGTCCCTGCGCATGGCGAAATCGGCGGACAATGCCGCCCTGGTGGCGGCCTTCCTGCGAGGGCATCCCAAGATCGCGGCCGTCAACTATCTCGGCTTCCTTGCGGCGGCCGATCCGCGCCGCGCGGTATTCGAGAAGCAGTGCCTGAGCGCGGGATCGACGTTTGGATTCGCGGTGAAGGGCGCGGAGGCGGAGGCGTTTCGGCTGCTCGACGCGCTGCAGGTGATCAAGCTGGCGGTGAGCCTCGGCGGGACGGAGACGCTGATCTCGCATCCGGCGAGCACGACGCATTCCGGCGTCGCGAAGCAGACACGGGATCGCCTCGGCATCACCGATGGATTGATCCGCATTTCCGTCGGCATCGAGGATGCCGACGATCTGATCGCCGATCTGGGAGCGGCGCTGGAGGCGGTCTGAGACGGCGGCCGCTCGACGGATTGGGAGCGGCGCTCGAGGCGCATCGACGGGGAGAGCGAATGAAGAGTTTGACGGCTGGGATCGCCGCGGCAGCGGCATGCGTGACGGGATACGCGGCGACGGCGGCGGAGCCCGCGGACGCGGTCTATCGGCATGGATCGGTGTACACGGTCGACGCACGCGACAGCGTGCAACAGGCGCTCGCGGTTCGAGCCGGGCGCATCGTATACGTCGGTGCCGACGACGGAGCGGCCGCGCTCGTCGGCCCCAAGACCCGCGTGGTCGACCTCGCCGGGCGCACGCTCATGCCCGGCCTCGTGGATGGCCATGCCCATCCCCTGCAAGGCGGCGCCACGCTGATCAAGTGCAACCTGAGCTACGAGCAGCTCGACGTCGCGCGGATGCAAGCCAAGATCCAGGCGTGTCTCGACGGCTCGCGCGACAAGGAGCCCGATGCCTGGCTCGAGGTGGTGAACTGGTTCCAGGAGGGCATGGTGCCCGCGGGCACGCACACCGATCACCGCAGCCTCGACGCCTTGCACACCCGGCGGCCCATCTTCGTGGCGTCCTCCTTCGGGCACACGGCGCTGGTGAACTCGCGCGCGATCGGGCTCGCCCGGCTCACCGCGACCACGCCCGATCCGCTCGGCGGCAAGGTCGGGCACGATGCCTCGGGGGCGCCGTCGGGCATTCTGGAGGACGCGGCGCAGGAGCTCGTGGAAACCCACATTCCGGCGCCGACCGCCGCCGAGAACGTCGCGGCCGCGAGGGCGGCGCTCGATGCGCTGCGCCGGCAGGGCGTGACCACCATGCTGGATGCGGCTGCCGACGAGACGACGGTCGGGTCGTTCGCCGCGGTCGAGCGCGAGGGCAAGCTCACGGCGCGAATGCATTTCGCGGTGCTCATCAAGCCGCCGCAGGGGCGCGATCCGAAGCAAGCGGTGGCGACCGTCAAGGCGCTCGCGGGCCGCTTCGACCAGGGCCCGATCGAAGCGCGCCCGAAGATCACGGTGCGCAACGTCAAGCTGTTCCTCGACGGCGTGATCACCGCGCCGGCATCGACGGGCGCCATGCTCGCTCCGTACCTGAGCCTGCAGGACGGGCGCTGGGTGCCCTCGAAGAGCCGCGGACCGGATGTCTATTTCCCGGCGGCGGTGCTCCGCGCACTGCTGATCGAGGTTGGGCGTGCAGGTTTCGATCCGCACATGCACGCGGACGGCGACCGGGCGGTGCGCGAGGGGCTGGACGGGTCGGCGGCGCTGCGCGCGCAATTGCCGGGCCAGGACGTGCGCATCGCCATCGCGCACGACGAGATCGTCGACCCCGCCGATTTCCCGCGCTACAAGCAGCTCAACGTAATCCCGGTGCTGTCGTTCCAGTGGGAGAAGCAGGCGCCCGACACCATGGAAGGCGCCGAGCCCTTCCTCGGGCCGGAGCGCTTCAAATACATGGAGCCCGCCGGATTCCTCGCCGACGCCGGGGCGCGAATCGCCTACGGCAGCGATTGGCCCGTCGATCCGCTCGGCGAGTGGTTCGCGCTCAAGGCCGGGGTCACCCGCACCAACGCGCCTCAGCCCGGCGGGAAGTATGCCGGCCGCCTGAGCCAGGATCGTGGGCTCACGCGCGCCGAGGTGTTGCGGGGGATCACCATGAACTCGTCCTACGAACTGCACCAAGATCACGAGACGGGCTCGCTCGAGGTCGGCAAGCTCGCCGACCTGATCGTGCTCGACCGGAACGTGCTCGACGTACCG
>DATAUO010000320.1:0-14164 GCA_036268215.1 Steroidobacteraceae bacterium | reverse complement strand
ATGTTCGAGGACGCCGTCAAAACCACAGGCAACGAGGGCAAATTCGTGGTCAAAGAGTTGATTGAGCTCATCCGTGAGGCCATTCCGGCGCGCCGGCCCGAGGCGGCGGCATGAAGATCCTGGTGGCCGTCAAGCAAGTCGCGGCATTGGACGAGGATTTCCAGATTCGCGGCGACGGCCGGGACGTGGACCCCGATTTCTTCGTGCGCGATCTGAACGAGTGGGACGATTACTCGCTCGAGGAGGCCGTCAAGATCAAGGAAGCCTCGGAGGCGCCGGTCGAGGTCGTCGTGGTCACCGTCGGACCCGACGAGGCCGACGAATCCCTGCGCAAGTGCCTCGCCAAGGGCGCGGACCGTGCCGTGCGGGTATGGGACGACGCCATCGAAGGCTCCGATTCCATCGCGATCGCGCGGGTTCTAGCCGCGGTCGTCAAGCACGAGGCGCCGGACATGGTGTTCGCCGGCGTGCAGTCCTCGGACCAATCGTTCGCATCCACCGGCATCGCGGTCGCCGGCCTGTTGCGCTGGCCGCACGCGGCGGTGGTCAGCAGCCTGACCTACGCCCCCGGCGCGAAGACCGCGACCGCGCGGCGCGAGCTCGAGGGCGGCCTCCTGCAGGAGATCGAGATCCAGTGTCCCGCGGTGCTCACCATCCAGCTCGGCATCAACACGCCGCGCTATGCGTCGCTCCGCGCGATCAAGCAGGCGGCCGCGAAGCCCATCGAAACGCGCTCGCTCGCCGATCTTGGCCTGAACGACTCGCACGTGGGAGAGGCCGGATCGCTGTCGCGCGTGCGGCGCATGTACATCCCCGAGAAGGGGCGTGCCCAGCTCATCGAGGGCGACGCCGCGGCCCAGGCCGCGCGTCTCGCCGAGATCATCAAGGAATTCAAGGGAGCGGCGGCATGAGCGGTGTTCTCGTCATCGCCGAGCAGCGCCGCGGCGAGCTGCGCCCGGTCTCGCTGGAATTGATCGGCGCCGCGCAAGGCCTGAGACAGGCGGGCGACCGGGTCGTCGTCGCCATCCTGAGCCAGGCGCCCGACCGTCTGGTCCCGCCTCTGAGTCTCGCCGGGGTCGATGAGATCGTGACCGTGAAGACGGCCGCGCCCGAGTTCGATCCCGACACCTTCGAGTCCGCGGTCGGCGCCTTGATCGATCAGCGCAATCCGAGCGTCGTGCTGGCGGCGCACAGCGTCGACTCCTTCGGCTACGCGGCGGCGCTCGCCGAGCGCCGCGGGCTGGGCTTCGCGACCGACGTGTTCAAAGCCGAGTACGTCGAGGGCGGGCTGGTCGCGACGCGCGGCGGCTACGGACAGAAGGTCAGCGTCGAGGTCGACTTCCCGAACCGCGGCACCGTGCTCTTGGCGCTGCGCGCAAACGTGTTCAAGCCGCCCGAGCAGACGGCGAGCCCCCAGGTCACCGATTTCACGGCTCCCGCGGCCGAGGCCCGCTCGAGCGGGCGCGGCTTCGTCGAGCTTAGCGCAGCCGACGATGTCGACATGACCGCCGCGGAGTTCATCCTCACCATCGGCCGCGGCATCGGCGAGGAAGCCAGGGTGCCGCAGTTCCGCGAGCTCGCGGACGCGGTCGGCGCGACGCTCGGCTGCTCGCGGCCCATTGCCGATGCGGGCTGGCTGCCGAAGAGCCGCCAGGTCGGCCAATCCGGCAAGACCGCGAGCGCCTGCAAGCTGTACGTCGCCATGGGCGTATCCGGCGCAATCCAGCATCTCGCCGGCATGAAGCACGTCGGCACCATCGTCGCGGTGAACACCGACGCCGAGGCGTCGATCTTCTCGGTGGCGAAGTACGGCATCGTCGGGGACATCTTCGAGATCGCCGACGAGTTGCGCAAGCATTTCTAGAACCAGAGGGTACAAATGGCTTCAACGGCTGACGCAATCTCCCAAGACGGCACGAAAAGCCCTGGGCTGGAACGCGGCATCGACTGGACCGGCGCGTTCTGGGTCGCCAGCGGCGTCCCGCCGCTCGTCCTCTTCTCCATCGGCGCCGTCGCGGCGACCGTCGGCAAGCTGTCCTGGGTGGTCTGGATGCTGTCCATCGCCATGGGCTTCATCCAGTCGTTCACCTACGCGGAGATCGCCGGCCTGTTCCCCAACAAGGCGGGCGGCACCTCGATCTACGGCGCGATGGCCTGGGTTCGCTACGGCAAGCTGGTCGCGCCGATCTCGGTGTGGTGCAACTGGTTCGCGTGGTCTCCGGTTCAAGCAACCGGCTCGGCGCTCGCCGCCGGCTACATCCTGACCGGATTGTTCGCGCCGGATGCCCTGATCAACACCTGGCAACTCACCCTGCTCGACCTCGGCTTCATCAAGACCGGCCTGAGCCTGCGCATCAACGCGGTCTTCATCCTGGGCGCGGTGATCCTGCTCGCGGTCAAGATCATCCAGGACGGCGGGATCCTGCGGTCCGCGAACACCACCAAGATCCTGGGCATCTCCGCCATGATCCCGTTGCTCCTGATCGGCATCGTCCCCATCCTCACGGGCGATCTTGTCAAGGCGAATTTCTTTCCCCTGGCGCCGCTCGCCCGCGACACGCTCGGGAACGTGACCAACGGCACCTGGAACATGGCGGGCATCACCGTGTTCGCCGCCGGCATGTTCCTCGCCGCATGGTCGACCTACGGATTCGAGACCGCGGTTTGCTACACGGGCGAGTTCAAGAATCCGAAGACCGACACCTTCAAGGCCATCTTCTACTCGGGCCTGCTCTGCGTGGTGGTGTACACGCTGGTGCCGTTCGCCTTCCAGGGCTTCCTCGGCCTCGGCAATCTCGTGCACGCCGCGGTCGTCGACGCCGCCGGCAAGGTCATCGCCCCGGCGGAGTACTCGGGCATGCTCGCACCCGACATCTACAGCGGCATGGGCGTGGCCGCGGTGATGGCGCGCATGGTGCACGCAGGCCGGATCATCGGCGCCGTCGTCGTGGTCATGCTGATTCTCGCGCTGGTGCTCTCGCTCATGACCTCCATGGCGGGATCGTCCCGCACGCTGTATCAGGCTTCGATCGACGGCTGGCTGCCGAAGTACCTGTCCAAGGTGAACGCGCACGGCGCGCCCACCAACGCCATGTACACCAACCTCGTGTTCAACCTGCTGTTGCTGCTCCTGTCGGACACGGTGTTCATCATCGGCGCGGCCAACGTCGGCTACCTGATATTCAATTTCTTGAACTTGAATGCCGGCTGGATCCATCGCGCGGATCGGCCGACGCAGGAGCGGCCCTGGCGCGCGCCATCGTGGGTGCTTGCCGCCGGCGCGGTGCTGTCCTTCGTGAACCTCGCGTTCATGGGCTTCGGCGCGGACTCGTACGGCGCCGGCACGCTGACCAGCGGCCTCCTGTTCGCGGCGCTCATCGTGCCGGTGTTCATCTACAGGCACTACATGCAGGACAAGGGGAGCTTTCCCGCGGAGATGGCCTCGGATCTCGAGACGCTGAACGGCGTGCGCATCGAGAAGCGCGCCGGAATCTGGCCGTACGCAGTGCTGGCGTTCGGCATCGCCGTGGTCATCGTCACCCACCACCTCGCGGTGTACTAGGGGTCCACATGCTCATCACCGGCATCAAGAGCAAACCGGTTTACGCGCCGCTGCAGCCCGACCTGCGCGGACGCTATCACCTGATGCTGGCGCTCGGCGTCGGCGCCGCTCCCTTGCTTCGCATCGTCGGCGAGATGAAAGGCAATGCCGCGGCGCTTGCGAATACCCGCGTGCTGTTGGTGGAGGGCGAGGCCGCGCCGTTTCGCGCCGCGGGCGTCTCCAAGGTCGAGGCTTTCCCCGCCAAGCCGGCGTTGCTCGAGCGCTTCCGCAGCGTGCTCGGCGAGTCGATCATGGGCACGCGGCTTTACGTCGCCGGTCCCGAGAGCTTCATCGGTCTCGCCATGAAGATCGCGCTCGAGTTCAACCTCAACAAGGACGAAATCCGCGCCGAGGAGTGCGGCACGCTGGCGCGGCGCGTCTATTGCATCCACTGCCGCGCCACCACGGAGGACGTTCGCACCAACATCGTGACCTGCTCCGGCTGCAAGCGCTGGCTCCTCATCCGCGACCATTATTCCCGCCGCCTCGCCGCCTACATGGGAGTCATGGCGGACGCCGAGGCGCCGGGCGAGCTGCCCGAGATCAAAGAGGTGTTCCTGTGAGCGGCGACGCGCAGACCATTCCCGTCGAGGTCGTCCACATCGACCAGGTCACCCCGCTCATCAAGCATTTCACGCTCGCGCCCCTGTCCGGCGGCAGCCTGCCGGTGTTCTCCGGCGGCTCGCACATCATCGTGGTGATGCAGGGGCCGAGCCGCGCGCACAAGAATCCCTATTCGCTGCTGTCCTCCCCCCTCGCGCTCGACACCTACGAGATCGGGGTGCGGCGCATGGAGGAGTCGCGCGGCGGCTCGCACTACATGCACGACGCCGTCAAGGTGGGCAGCCGGCTCGAGATCGCCCATCCCGTGAACCTGTTCCCGCTCGACAAGATCGCGCGCAAGCACGTGTTGATCGCGGGCGGCATCGGGATCACGCCCTTCCTCGCGCAGCTCGAAGACCTGCACGACGGCGGCGTTCCCTACGAGCTGCATTACTCGGTGCGCGGCAACGAGCACGCCGCGTTCCTCGAGCACTTGCGCCGGCGCGAGGGCGGCCGCGTGCACATGTATTACGACGACCAGCAAAAGCTGATCCCCTTCGAGAGCCTTCTCGCCTCCCAGCCCCTCGGCACCCACGTGTACGTCTGCGGCCCGGCCGGCATGATCAAGCACGTGATCGCCACCGCCCAAGGCTGCGGCTGGCCGGACAGCCACATTCACTGGGAGCAATTCAGCGCGCCGCCCGTCGGCGACGCGTTCGAGGTGTTCCTCGCGCGCTCCAACATCAACGTGCACGTGCCGCCCGATCAGAGCCTGCTCGAGAGCATCGAGGCCGCGGGCGTCGAGGTGCCGTATCTCTGCCGCGGCGGCGTCTGCGGGTTCTGCCACACCAAGGTGATCGAGGTCGATGGGCAGCTCGTGCACAACGATCATTTCCTGTCGGATGCCGAGAAGGCCAAGGGCAATGCGATCATGCCCTGCGTGTCCCGGGCGCAATGCAAGCGCCTGGTGCTGGATCTCTGAGGAGAGCGATACCCATGAGCGCCGTGTTCAAAACCGACGAGACCTTTCGCGACGACTTCAAGTACGGCAACAGCCCCGCGGCCATCCGGCGCTTTCCGCTGCCCTTCTACGACGACGGCTACATGTACTCGGTCAACATCGAGCCGCATACCGCGGGACCCAAGGGGTCGGTGACCGAATTTCAGTTCGACGTCGACGAGCATTACGTCGCCGAGTGCCGCGAGCGCGCCCTCGTGCTCGAGAAGGAGCCGCTGCGCTATCAGGCGCTGCCGCACATGATGAGCTCGCAGTGGGACTGCCTCGAGCTCATCATGGAGTCCTTCGCGCGCGATTATCCGCAGCACTTCTCCCTGTCGAAGCAGGGCAACCGCTGGCACTGGATCAACCGGCCGCTGGGGCTCGACCAGAAATTCATCTTCGGCGACCCCTCCTCGCTGCCGCGCGAGCCGCTCGACTACATCAATCGCCAGGCCCAGGGCGACTTCTGCGTCATGGACCAGCGCGAGGGCGATCTGTGGCTCGAGGCCGGCACGGTCACCACCCAGGCCGACTGGTCGCTCGACTTCGACATTGGGATGACCTTCAAGGAGTGGCACGGCCCGGTGCCGCTCGCGCACGAGCTGCAGGTGTTCGACCGCGCGCTCAAGTTCCTGCTGAATCTGCGCCTGGGTCAGCCCGTGCGGCGGCTCAACTGGACCATGACGGTGAACCCACGGCTCGACACCTCGCCCGAGAACTACCCCGGCTGGGGCCCGGATCGCGCCTCGGTCACGCCGCAGAACGCCGGCGATCTCGTGCACCTGCGCGTCGAGCTGCAGGGCCTCTGGCGGCTGCCGCGCAGCAACGCGGTCCTGTTCGGAATCCGCTGCTACCTCATCAGCGTGCGCGAGCTCGCCACCATCCCGAAATGGGCGCGGCGCGTGCACCGCGCGCTGAAAGCCCTGCATCCCGCGCTGGTCGACTACAAGGGCCTGAGCCGCTACCGCGACTCGGTGGTGGCCTGGCTCGCCCCGTACGACGACGGGGCCCCGACGAGCTCCGGAAACGGGCCGGATTGAGCGGCAAGGACAAAAGCCGCCGCGCCTCCTCGCGGACCGCGGCGACTGCGACGACGATCATCCTATAACTGGAGAACATCATGGCACTCAGCTGGCGCATTTCCGCCCTCGCGGATCGGCATCGGGCCCTCGGATCGAAGCTCGAGGATTGGAACGGCATGGGCACGGCATGGACGTATGCGAAGGACGTGAATCAAGATCACGTCGCCATCCGCACCAAGGCCGGCCTCATGGACGTGTCCGGGCTCAAGAAGATGTACTTGGTCGGCCCGCACTCCTCCGCGATCCTGAACTACGCGACCACCCGCGACGTGACCAAGATCTACCCTGGCAAGTCCGCGTACGCCTGCATGCTGGGCGATGCGGGACACTTCATCGAGGACTGCATCCTGTATCGTTTGGGGCCGAACTCCTGGATGGTGGTGCACGGCAGCGGCGCGGGACACGAGACCATCGCCAAGTACGCGGTCGGGCGCAACGCGGCCATGATCGTGGACGACGACCTGCACGACCTGTCGCTGCAAGGGCCGGTCGCGGTCGACTTCCTCGCCAAGCACATTCCGGGCGTGCGCGATCTCAAGTACTTCCATCACATGCCCGCGACCTTGTTCGGCCATCCGGTGACGATCTCCCGCACCGGTTATACCGGGGAACGGGGCTATGAGATCTTCTGCAAGGCCGGGGATGTCGTGCACATCTGGGACACCATCCTGTCGGAAGGCAAGTCCATGGGGATCATCCCGACCTGCTTCACGACGCTCGACTGGCTGCGCGTCGAGAGCTACCTGCTGTTCTACCCTTACGACATGTCCCAGATGTATCCCTTCGACAAGGATCCGCCGGGCGACTCGCTGTGGGAGCTGGGGTTGGACTTTACCGTCAGCCCCGGCAAGAATGACTTCAACGGGGCGGATGCGCACTACCGGCTGAAGGGCAAGGAGCGCTTCAAGATCTTCGGGCTCCTGATCGACGGCGACAGGCCCGCGGACATGGGCGATCCCGTATATCAGGGCGACAGGAAGGTCGGCGTGGTCACCTGCGCCATGGTCTCCAGCCTGACCAAGAAGTCGATGGCGATCGCGCGTCTCGACGTGCCGGCCGCGAAGCAAGGGACCAAGCTCGAGGTGCGCGGCAAGAACATCAAGGCCGGCGCCATCGCGCACACCTTGCCGTTCGACGACGTGGACAAGAAAAAGCGCACCGCGGTCGGTTGACCACAACGAAGGGGCGGCGATGCAAACCAAGTTATTGATCGACGGCAAGCTGGCCGTGGGCGAAGGCCCGGCCGAGAGCGTGTTGGACCCGGCGACCGGAAAGACCATCGCCCAGGTACCCGAGGCGAGCGCGGCTCAATTGAACGCGGCGGTCGCCGCGGCCGAGCGCGCCGGACCGGCGTGGGCTCAGGTCGTGCCGAAGGACCGTGCCGCGCTGCTGCTCAAGGTCGCCGATCACATCGAGTCCCGGGGCGAGGCGTACGCCCGGTTGGAGAGCGACAACACCGGCAAGCCGCGCAGCGCGGCCTTGAACGACGAGATCCCGGCCATCGCCGATGTGTTCCGCTTCTTCGCCGGCGCGGCGCGGGTCCAGCACGGTGCGCTCGCCGGCGAGTATCTGCCGGGCTTCACCAGCATGATCCGGCGCGATCCCGTCGGCGTGGTCGGCTCGATCGCGCCGTGGAACTATCCCCTGATGATGGCCGCCTGGAAGCTCGGCCCCGCTCTCGCGGCCGGCAACACCGTGGTCATCAAGCCCTCCGAGCAGACGCCGCTGACCCTGCTCCAGCTCGCGGAGTATCTGGCCGAGATCTTCCCCAAGGGCGTGGTCAACGTCATCTGCGGCCGCGGCGAGACGGTCGGCGCACCGCTCGTCTCGCACCCCAGGGTGCGCATGGCCTCCTTGACCGGCGACGTCGCGACCGGCCAAAAGGTGCTCGCCGCCGCCGCCGGCAATCTCAAGCGCACCCATCTCGAGCTCGGCGGCAAGGCGCCCGTGATCGTGTTCGACGATGCCGACATCGAGAGCGTGGTCGGCGGCGTCCGCACGTTCGGCTTCTACAACGCGGGTCAGGACTGCACCGCCGCCTGCCGCATTTACGCCGGCGCCAAGATCTACGATCGCCTGGTCGCCGATCTCAAGGGTGCCGCGAGCTCGCTCAAGGTCGGTGCCCAGGGCGACGCCGGCGTCGAGATGGGGCCGCTGATCTCCGAGGAGCAACGCAACCGCGTGGCCGGCTTCGTCGAGCGCGCCAAGGCCACCAAGCATGCCGAGATCGTCGCCGGCGGCAACGTGCGCGCCGGCGGCGGCTTCTTCTTCGAGCCCACCATCGTCGCGGGCACCCGCCAATCCGACGAGATCGTGCAGCGCGAGGTCTTCGGCCCGGTGGTGTCCGTCACCCGCTTCACCGACGCGGACGACGCGGTCGCGTGGGCGAACGATTCCGAGTACGGCCTTGCCTCCTCGGTTTGGACCAAGGATGTCGGCAAGGCCATGAGCGTGGCCGCACGGCTGCAGTACGGCTGCACCTGGATCAACACGCACTTCATGCTGGTGAGCGAGATGCCGCACGGCGGCTTCAAGCGCTCCGGCTACGGCAAGGATCTATCGGCGTACGCGCTCGAGGATTACACCGTGCCGCGGCACGTGATGGTCAAGCTCTAGTCACCCTCTCGCGCGGGGACTTGCGAGGCCTATAATCCGCGTATGCACACCCCGAAGCCCGCCTTGACCGTTGCCGCCTCGCTCACCGCGAGCGCAGCCCTCGCCCTCGCCTGCCTGGCGACACCGACCGCAGCCGCCGCCGCCGCGTCGATGTCGCCGAGCCCGCACTTCGTCCCGCCCGCGACCGACGAGCGCGTCGGCACCGTGTCGTTTCAGGTGTCGTGCGCCCCGGCCGTTCAGAAGCCCTTCAGCCGCGGCGTGGCCCTGCTGCACGACTTCTGGTACCAGGAGGCGCAGAGGCAGTTCGAGGAGATCCTGCGCCAGGATCCCGGCTGCTCGATGGCGCACTGGGGCATCGCCATGAGCGTGTTCCACCAGATTTGGGATCGGCCGGACGAGCACGTACGGGCGCTTGCGAAATCCGAGCTGCAGGCGGGGGCCGCGCATCCGCCGAAGACGGCACGCGAGCGCGGCTACATCGAGGCGCTGGGCGCTTTCTTCGTGTCCGCCGCGGCGCCGGGCGCGCCCGCAGACGACTATCAGGCCCGCATCGACGCCTATTCCGCGGCGATGGCCAAGCTGTACGCCGCGAATCCCGCCGACGTGGACGTGGGCGCCTTCTACGCGCTGTCCCTGCTCGCGGCGCATGCACCCGGCGATGCCAGCGTCACGCAGGAGCGCAAGGCGATGGCGGTGCTGAACCCGCTGTTCGCCAAGTACCCCGGCCATCCGGGGGTCGTGCATTACATCATCCACGCCTGCGACACGCCGGCCTTGGCGCCGGACGGCCTCGCGGCGGCGAGGCACTATGGCGAGATCGCCGCCTCCGCGCCGCACGCGGTGCACATGCCGGGCCACATCTTCGCCCGGCTCGGCCTGTGGCGCGAGGACATCGAGGTCAATCGCGCTTCGGTGCAGGCGTCGAAGGCGGCGAGCGCACGGCATCAGAGCGGTGCGATGGACCAGCTGCACTCGGACGATTTCTTGCTGTACGCGTACCTGCAGAGCGCACAGGACGCCAACGCCCGCGAGATCCTCGCGGAGTCGAAGGCCGCGATGTCGAGCTTCGAGTCGATGGGCGACATGGGCGATCACTACATGACGGGCATGTTCCCCTACTACCGCACCAAGCTGCCGATCTTCTTCGACCTGGAGATGCGCGACTGGAAGGCCGCGGCGGCGCTCGAGCCGATCGCGGGCGCGCCGGCGGAGACGCAGCTGCTCACCTTCTGGGCACGCGCCATCGCCGCTGGTCACCTGCACCGCGCGGCGCAGATCCGCGCCGACGTCGCCGGCTACGACGATCTGATCGGCAAGATCAAGCAAGGCCCGAACGCGTACTTGGCCGAGTCGGTCGGCGGCAAGATCAAGCGCGGCGAGATGGCCGCCTGGGGGGCGTTCGCGCAAGGCGGCCAGGGCGAAGCGCTGCAGCGCATGCGCGAGGCGGCGGAACTTCAGGACAAGGTGGGCCAGGGTGAGGTCGACATCCCCGCGCGCGAGATGCTCGCCGACATGCTGCTCGAGCAAGGCCGCGCGCGCGAAGCGCTCACGGAGTACGACGCCGCGCTCACGCTCAGCCCGAAGCGCTTCAACGCGCTCTACAACGCGGGGACCGCCGCCGAGTCGCTCGGCGACAAGGCGCGCGCCAAACGCTACTACGCCGAGCTGCTCGAGCAGACCGACAACGGCTCGAGCTCGGCGCGGCCCGAGTTCGCGCACGTCAAGTCGTTCGTGTCGTCGGTAACCGTCGCGGAGCGCTAGCGCCGCTCCCTCTCCCGGCGCCTTGCTGCGGAGACGCAGCCCGACGGTCAGGCGGAGGCCCTTTGCGGCCTTCGCAGCATCGCCTCCGCCGCGATGCCGATCAGCATCAAGAGCGCCGCCGCGCTGACCAGCGTCACCAAGCCATACCTCGGCCAAACGTCCATGATCTTGCCGCCCGCGCTCGGACCGACGACCCCGCCGAAGCAGTACACCATGACGAACATGGTGTTCGCGCTCGTCAGGCTCGCGACGGGGAATGCCTCGCCGAGCAGCGCCACCCCCTGGCTGTAGAAGGCATAGAGGGTGCCGCCCCAGACGAAGAGCAGCGGCCAGAGGTATACCGGCGTGTCCAGGGAATAGGGCAGCAGCAGCGGTCCGACGAAACTGCCGCAAGCGCACAAGCCGAGCAGGCGCTTGCGGCCGTAGCGATCGGCGAGCACCCCGATGGGCACTTGCAGGGCGACGTTGCCGGCCATGAACACCGCCACGAGGGAGAGCGCGGCATGCTCGCCAAAGCTCGCGCGCAGGCCGTAGAGCGGCAGCAGCGTCAAGTCGGCGGACTCCACCAGACCGGCGACCAGCGCGGCCAGCATCACGATCGGCGCGGCGCGAAGCACGCCCCAGCCGCTCGAGGGACCTTCGCGATCGCCCGCCGCCGCGGTCGGCTGCGCTTCGCCGGTCACATGCCTGAGCAGCGTCATCGGCAGCAGGGTCAGGACCAGACTGGCCGAGCCCACGAAGAATGGCGCGGCGCCATGGGTCCCCGTGAACTCGAGCAGCACGGGGCCGGCCACGGTGCCGATGGAGAACACCGTGCCGTAGATGCCCATCACCGTGCCGCGCGCCTGGGGACCGCTTGCGTTGTTCATCCAGATCTCGCTCGCGATCCACACGAGCCCCAGTGCGCATCCCGCGAGGAAGCGCAGCGTCAGCCAGTAGGGCACCGTCGGCGAGAGCGGCATGGCCAACAGGACCGCGGCGGCGAACAGGATGCCGGCGACGATGCAGGGCTTGAGTCCGAAGCGGGCGATCACGCGGGGATAGATCGGGCCGCAGAGGATCACCGCGATGAGGCTTGCGGAGGTGATCGCGCCGATGGCGAAAGCGGACTTGCCCAGCCGGCTCAGCACGAACGCGATGAGAGGGGGCTGAAATCCGAATATGAGGCCGACGCCGAGACTGCTCGAGAATACGGCGGTCAGCGTCAGCGCCCGCGAGGGCGGCCCTCGACCTTCGAGTGGCGCCGGCGTCACGCTCAATTCCGGAGCGCGACGTCGCGGCGGCGCCCGGACGGCGGGCGCGGGCAGGCGTCGATCCCCACGGCGGGCGTCCTGCCGGCGGCGAGGGGCCGGCACGAAGCGTGCATTAGCGACAAATGATCGGTACACGCGTGCAACATTTCAGCAACATCCGGAGCGGCTCGATGCATAATCGTCGTGCAATAAACTTGCGTGCTAGTAAACGCTATGTTACGAATTCCTTATAACGAATCCTAGGGGATCGCTAATCGCGGCGCGAGCGGAGGATTTTCGTCGGACGATGGTCCGTCACGATCCGCAGCGCGCGGCAGAGTTTTGCTCAATTTCAGGGAAATCCGCAATGAAAACACCGTCGCTGTCTCGTCTCAACCGTGGCGCCGCTGCCACGGCAGCCTCCACGCTCCTGTCTTTCGCGGGCCTCTCCGGAACGGCCGTCGCGGCGGCTCCCGCGGGCAATACCAAGGCTCCGACCGATACCGGCTCGGGGCTCGAAGAGATCGTGGTGACCGCCGAGAAGCGCGACTCCACCGTGCAGGCGACGCCCATCGCCATTACCGCGCTCTCCGCCGGCGATCTCGCTCAAGAGAACATCCAATCGGTCGAGGATCTCGTCGGTGCGGTGCCGGGTGTATCCATGCGATCGGCGGGCCCCGGCCAGACCGAGTATGAAATGCGCGGACTGACCTCGGCCGGCGGCTCGGCGGCCACGGTGGGCTACTACATCGACGAGACGCCGCTGTCGGCGTCCGCGGTCGCGCTCAACGGCCGCACCGTCATCGATGCGGATCTTTTCGACTTGAGCCACGTGGAAGTGCTGCGCGGCCCGCAGGGCACCCTGTACGGCGCCGGCTCCATGGGCGGCACCATCAAGCTCATCACCAACCAGCCGAAGATCGGCGTATTCGAGGGCGCCACCGACTTCACGCTGTCCCAGACCTCCTCCGGCGGCAGCACCAACGGCAGCATCAGCGCCATGGTGAACCTGCCCGTCAATGACATCCTGGCGTTCCGGTTGGTCGGCACCCAGAAATACATCAGCGGCTGGATCCCGCGCGTCGTCGCCGAGCAGGGAGAGTTCCCCTACCCCGTGGGCTTCGGCACGACCTGCTTCAGCTACTGCCCGACGCGCGGCAACGTCGGCGCCGCTCCCGTGGCGGAGACCATCAAGGGCTCCAACCTCGAGAAGTTCACCGCCGAGCGCGCCATGGTGCTGTTGAAGCCGACCGACCAGCTCACGATCAACGGTACCTTGATGTACCAGCGCATCGACGCGCAGGGATACAACAACTACCAGGCCACGGGGACTTCGCCGGATCCGTATCCGTCCACGCCGGGCATCTACCAGCCCAACGACGTGAAGGAGCCGTACTACGACCAGTTCAAGATGGCGAGCCTGACGGTCAAATACAACTTCGGCTTTGCCGAGCTCACGTCCGCGACCGGCTACTGGCAGCGTTACGTTTTCCAGTCAACGGATGCGACCGAACCACTGCAGAACATCAACGGCCTTGCCGGTTCGGCAAGCCCGACTCCTTGGCCCAACGGATTCCTTCCGGGTCTACTGTACGACGAGGTGGATCCGACCACGCAGATCAGCGAGGAGCTGCGCCTGACCTCGAGCGGCACCGGTCCATTCCAGTGGGTGGGCGGCATCTATGCGTCGGACCTCCATTCCGGATACATCACCACCAACCAGACCCCGTACATCGCGAACGCGTACAACTCCGCGGGACCGGGCGTCGGGAACATCAACGTCGGCGGGGCGGCGGCCAACCCGGACGGCATCATCTTCGATGACAACAATCCCAACATCATGAAGCAGAGCGCGGTGTTCGGCGAAGCCTCGTACAAGGTCACCGACGACCTGAAGGCGACGCTCGGCGTGCGCTACTTCAAGTTCACCGTCGCCAACACCTCGCATCAGTGCGGCGTCGGCACCGGCACCGGCAACGAGACCTGCCAGATCTCCTCGGCCTCCGGCAGCGGCAACAACGTGCTGCCGAAGCTCAACATCTCCTACACGCCGACGCCGGATCTGACCCTGTACGGCACCGTGTCCAAGGGCTCGCGCCCGGGCGGCGTCAACCTGCCGATTCCGCTGCCGACGCTGGCGCAGATCCAAAGCAATCCTCTGTCCTACAACTGCGGCATCCCCAACCAGGTCCAGCTCAACCCGGGGACCCCGATCCCGCCGGGGACCATCTACGTCACGCAGCAGCCGGCCTACTTCGCTCCGGACTCGATCTGGAGCTACGAGCTCGGCGAGAAGGCGCGCTTCGACGACCGGCGCTTCACGCTGGAC
>DATAUO010000319.1:0-24324 GCA_036268215.1 Steroidobacteraceae bacterium | reverse complement strand
GAGGTCGTAGTGCGCGTTGCGCCCGTTCACCGTCTCGGCTGCATCCACGTACCAGTACGTGTTCTTGTCGAAGCGGTGCTTCCAGGCGACGGTGTACATGTTCGCGGTGTTCGCATGGCTGGTCGGATCGTAGTTGTGCTGCCCGCCCGGATCGCCCGGCGTCGCTCCGGCATGCGCCCAGCCCACGCTCACGTTGTCATGGATGGTGAAGTCCTGGGACGCCGCGAACCAGAGGCCGTTGCGCTGCCGCTCGTTCTGGAATTCCAGGTCCGCCGGCACGTCGCGGTGCATGTCCTCATAGATGCCGCTGACCACCAGACCGAAGTCGAAGGTGTACTGGGCACCGAACTTCACCGCCCACTCGTTGGCCACGTCGGTGGCATACTCCGGCGTTCCCGCGGGCGCCGCCTCCGGGTACTCGGCGGCAAAGGCGTCATACGCCGCCCAATTGAGCAGCGGCGACACGCCGTTGCCGAGGCCGAGCAGATAGTTGTAGTACGGGCTGTTCGCGCCCACGCCGTCGCTGTTGCGGTTGACCGACTTGTGCAGCTCCCACGCCGCGGTCAGGTAGATCGGCCCGGTCTCGAACTTGATGTCGGCGCTGTAGGCATTGTCGTAGCCGCCATCATCGCAGGCCAGCGGCAGATTGCCGCTTCCGGGGACGTTGCCGCCGTTGCAGTCCGGCGAGCCCGAGGATTGCGCCACGCTGTCGGGTGTGCGGTTCTGGCCGGGCGAGAACAGCACGTCGAAGCTGAAGCCGTGAATCACCGGCGATTCGTACCAGATCGAATGGTCGATGCGGGTGCCGAACTCGACCCGGTTGTCGCCGCCGGTGTTGCCCATCATCACGCCGTAGTCCCCGAGCATGCCGGAGAACGGATTCATCCGGTCGGTCGCCTTCTTGTAGGGAGTGTAGGTCGTGCCGAGCTTGAGCTTGCCCAGGTCGTTGTTGGCGATGCCGAGATAGCTGTCGCCGTAGCCGATGCCTCCCTTGGTCACGTCCGACTGCGAGGTGTAGCCATCCGACACGCCGGGCGCGTGGGTGATCTGCGGCTGCACCTCGAGCTGATAGATCAGGTCGAACTCGGTCCCCGGCAGCCGGTGCGAGCCCCGATAGCCGATCACCGACTTGTTGGTGGACAGGTCGGCCTCCCACCCCACGCGTCCCACCGGTCCCGCGCCGCCGTTCTTGGCGGATCCGCGCACGTAGCCCGAATTGGGATTGCTGGGATTCACATAGGAATACGGATAGGCGACGAATCCATTCATGCCCTTGGTCGAGTCGTCGATGGACACGTCCAGCGTTCCAAAGAAGCCCTTTACGAAATTCTGGAACAACGGCTCGCTCTGCGTCTCCTTGGAGACCTTCGGACCCTGGCCTTCCGCACCGGGTTGAGCCACCGCGGGCGGCGGAGCCGCGGGGACGCTCGGGGTCACCGCCGCCGGCGCGGCCTGTTGCTGCTTCGAGAGCTGCTGAACCTGCTTCTGCAGCTCATCCATCCGCTGCATCATCTGGCGCATCTGTTCCTTGAGCGCCTTGTTGTCCGCCGCGTCATCCGCAAACGCGGTGCTTTGCATGACAGAGCATACGGCCAAGGCAACGAGTGCCAGGGCCGGCATACCCGACTTCAACTTGAGCATTTGTGCATCCCCCTTCGTTTAAATCACTTTCTTCGCTCTCAGCTCCGCGATCTGCGCCGCCGAGTAGCCGAGCTCGCCCAGCACCTCGTCGGTATGTTCCCCGAGCAACGGCGAGCGCCTGACCTCCGTCGGGCTGTCGCTCATCTTGATCGGGTTGCCGACGGTCAAGTACTTGCCGCGCTTCGGATGATCGACCTCGACCACCGTTCCGGTCTTGCGCAGCGAGGGCTCGTTCGCCAGCTCTTCCATCGACAGGATGGGTCCGCACGGGATGTCGTGCTCGTTGAGCAGCGCCATCGCCTCGAACTTGGTCTTGGTGGCGGTCCAGGCCTCGACGGCCTCGAAAACCTGCTTGAGCCGGGGCAGCCGGGCGTTCGGCGTGGCATAGTCCGGGTCGGCCACCCAGCCGGGCTTGCCGATCACCTCGCAGATCGCCTTCCACACCGGCGCCTGGGCGATGAAATACAGATAGGCGTTCGGGTCGGTCTCCCAGCCCTTGCACTTGACGATGGTCCCCGGCTGACCGCCGCCCGAGGCGTTCGCCGCGCGCGGCACCGCCGAGCCGAACCTGCCGTTCGGGTACTGAGGATATTCCTTCATCACCCTGGTGCGGTCGAGCCGCTGCTGATCGCGCAGCTTCACGCGGCAGAGGTTCAAGACGCCGTCCTGCATCGCGGCGAGCACCCGCTGGCCGCGGCCGGTGGCGTTGCGCTGATAGAGCGCCGTCACGATGCCGAGCGCGAGATGCAGTCCCGTGCCGCTGTCGCCGATCTGCGCACCGGTGACGAGCGGCGGGCCGTCGTCGAATCCCGTGGTCGAGGCGGCACCGCCGGCGCACTGCGCGACGTTCTCGTAGACCTTGCAGTCCTCGTAGGGCCCCGGCCCGAATCCCTTCACCGATGCGACGATCATGCGCGGGTTGAGCTTCTGGATCCGCTCCCAGCCGAAACCCATGCGGTCGAGCGCGCCCGGGGCGAAATTCTCCACCAGCACGTCGCAGTTCTTGACCAGTCTCTCGAGCACCAGCTTGCCCTGCTCGCTCTTGGTGTCGAGGGTCACGGAGCGCTTGTTGTGATTCAGCATGGTGAAATACAGGCTGTCCGCATCCGGCACGTCGCGCAGCTGCTCGCGCGTGATGTCGCCGCCGCCGGCCTTCTCCACCTTGATCACGTCCGCGCCGAACCACGCCAGCAGCTGCGTGCACGTCGGCCCCGACTGCACGTGCGTGAAGTCGAGAATCCGGACCCCGTCCAATGCCTTACCCATGCGCAGCTCCGAGCCTCATCGCTTATTTGTACATCGTCTGATTCTTGGTGCCCGGGGCGTATTCGCGCGGGTCCACCCAGATGTTCACCACCGCCGAGCGGCGCGTCTTGCGGACCGCCTCGCGCGCGCGCGCGAGCGCCGGCGCAATCTGCGCGGGATCGCGCACCTCCTCGCCGTAGCCCCCGAGCATCTCCGCGAATTTGCCGAACGGCACGTCCCCGAGGAGATTGCCGACATTGCCGCGCTCCTCGCCGTATTTCGCCAGCTGACCATAACGGATCTGGTTCATCGCGGAGTTGTTGCCGATCACGGCCAGATACGGCACGCCGAAGCGGTTTGCGGTCTCCATGTCAAAAGCGGTCATGCCGAACGAGCCGTCGCCGTAATAGCAGAGAACCTCCTTGGAGGGATTGGCGAGCCCCGCGGCGATGGCGAACCCGGTGCCGACCCCGAGCGAGCCGAGCGCGCCCGGATCCATCCATTGGCCGGGTCCTCGCGGCCTTACCGCCTGCGCCGAGATGGTCACCACGTCGCCGCCGTCGCCGATGTAGATCGTGTCCTCGCGCAGGAACTCGTTGAGCTCCCAGGCAACGCGATACGGATGAATCGGCGTCGAGTTCGAGCGGAACAGCGGCATGAGCTTCTCGGTGGCGGCAACCTCCGCGTCGCCGAGCTTCTTCAGCCATTGCTTGCGCAGCTGGCGTTTGTCGTCCTTCAGCCGGCCCGAAGCCGCCGCGAGCACGGCACCCAGTATGGCGCCCGGATCGCCGACCATTCCCAGATCGATGTCCCGGTTCTTGCCGACCGTGCGGTAGTCCATGTCGATCTGCACCAGGGTCAGATCCTTGCTGATGCGCTTGCCGTAGCCCATGCGGAAGTCGAACGGCGTCCCCACGATCAGGAGCACGTCCGCGCCGGCGAAGGCCTGGGACCGGGTGCGGTCGAAATGGTGCGGATCGCCGGGCGGCAGGAGCCCGCGGCTCGCGCCATTGAAATATCCCGGGATATCGAGGCCGCGCAGCAGCGCGATGGCCTCCTTGTGGCCGCGCGCGGTCCAAACCTGCTGGCCGTAGAGCACGGCCGGGCGCTCCGCGTCGACCAGGATGTCCGCGAGCCGCTCGATGTCGCGCGGGTCGCCGATCGAGCGGGTCGATGCCCGATACTTGCCGGGCTGCGGCAGGACCGCCTTGGCGAGATCGACCTCACGGTCCAGCACGTCGCGCGGGATCTCGAGGTACACCGGCCCCGGCGCGCCGTTGAACGCCTCGCGCGCCGCCATCGAGATCATGTCCGCCACGCGCTCGGTGCTCAGCACCGTGGCCGCGAACTTCGTGATCGGGCTCATCATGTCGACGTGCGGCAGATCCTGGAGCGAGCCCATCTTGTGCTGGGTCAGCGCACCCTGCCCGCCGATGTGCAGCACCGGGCTCTCGGAGCGGAAGGCCGTCGCGATGCCGGTCACGGCATTGGTGCAGCCCGGGCCGGCGGTGGTGACCACGCAGCCAAGCTTGCCGGTCTGCCGCGCGTAGCCGTCCGCCGCGTGCGCGGCGACCTGCTCGTGCCGCACGTCGATGATGCGGATTCCCTCGTCCACGCAGCCGTCGTAGATGTCGATGATATGGCCGCCGCAGAGCGTGAAGATGGTGTCGACGCCCTCGTTCTTCAGGGCCTTCGCCGCGAGATGACCGCCCGAGACCACGCCGGCGTCGCGCGTCTTGCGCTGCAGGGTGTCCTCGGCGGTGGTGCTCTTCGGCTGCAAGGGTGCGGGATTCACGGCTGCCATGTCATTTCCTCTGGGGTCATCAAAAAAATCTCGCGCGGGTCAGATCCGGGTGCTGAGCGCTTCGCCGGGCGCGGGTATGGGCACCGCCTCCTGGTCCCGCAGCCTGGCGAAATGCCGCGCGCGCATCGGCCTCAATACGAACAGCGCGAACAGCGCGGCGATCACGTTGAACGTCATCGCCAGGGCGAAGACCGTCGCCCAGCCGTGCGTCTTCGCCATGCCGGCCGCGATCGGCACCAGCAGCGATCCCGCACCCTTGGCCGTGTACAGCATGCCGTTGTTGGCGGCGGCGAACTTGGAGCCGAACGTGTCGCCCTGCGTCGCCGGGAACAAGCTGAAGATCTCGCCGTAAACGCCGAAGTAGAGAGCGGTCACCAGAACGAACACCAGGGGATTGGTGCCCGATTGGCTCAGGATATAGAGAGCCGCGGCGCCGACCAGGAACGCAAGCGCCATGGTGTATTCGCGCCCGATCTGATCCGACAGCCAGCCGAAGAACGGCCGGCCTACTCCGTCGAAGACGCGGTTCAGCATCAGCGCGAAAGGCAGCGCGGCCAGGGTCACCCCCAACAGGCTGACGTTCGTCGCGGCGATTTTGAAGTCCTTGGCGATCGGCGCCATGTTCGCGGCCATGGTGAGGCCGCCGGCGGCGATCAACACGAACATCACGTACATCACGTAGAACACCGGGCTGCGCAGCACTTCGGCGGGTGTGTAGCCCCGCGCGCTCTGGTTGGGCTTGACGGCGGCGGTGAGGAGCTGCGCGGCCGGCGGCAGCAGCACCCAGGCGCAGACGAACACGATGGCCCCTTGCAGCAGGCCGAAGAACGAGAACGCGTGCTCGTAGCCCGACGACTTGATCATGTTGGCGATGGGCACGATGGTGAGCGCCGCGCCGGCGCCGAAACCGGAAGCGGTGATGCCCGCCGCGAGACCTCTGCGGCCCGGGAACCACTTGAGCGCATTGCCCACGCAGGTGCCGTAAACGCTGCCGGTGCCGACGCCGCCGATGACGGCCGCGGCATAGAGCATGGCCAGGGAGTCGGCCGACGAGTTCATGACCCAGGCGATGGCGACCAGGATGCCTCCGCCGAGCACCACCCATTTCGGACCGAAGCGGTCGACGAGATAGCCCTCGACGGGAACCAGCCAGGTCTCGACGGCGACGAACAGGAAGAACGCGGTCTGGATCGCGGCGCGGCCCCAGTGATACTTGGCGTCGATCGGATCGACGAACAGCGTCCACCCGTATTGCAAGTTGGCGACGCTTGCCATGCAGATCACACCGACGATGAGCTGCACCCAAGGATTGCCGAACGGCGAAGAAGCACGGGAATTTGGCACGGCACTCATGTAGCTCTCCCCTCGAGTTTATATTTGATATATGTGCGCAATGATGTCCACGGGAGCGCGGATGCGGGCGCGGAAATACCGACCGAAGTCACCCAAAGCCCCCCTCGGGTCCGGGCGAAGGCGCCCGAACACTCAGCCAATCCAGCCAATATATTTTTGTGGTATATCATATATGAACGAATCCCTTGGGGCTGTCAAGACGGCGGTAGGCACACCCGCGGGGCACCCGGAAAAGAGCCCCTCTCCGGTCGATGGCCTCGGCAACGGCGGCTCGCCTGGTGCAAACTAGCGGGGCGCCAACAGTATCGCGAACACTTGAGTATTTCGCGCCGCGGCTCCAACTTCGGGAAGGTCATGAACACGATTGCAACGTTGGTCCAACGCACTTCCACCGCTGCCCCCCTGGCGCTCGCGCCGCTCAACGCAACCAGCCTGCGCGACCAGGCCTACGTGCTCCTCAAGAATGCCATCGCGGACACCGACATCTACGACCCCAACCAGGAGCTGCGGCTGGACGAGCGGCAGCTCACCGCCGCGCTCGGCGTCAGCCGTACGCCGATCCGCGAGGCATTGTCGCTCCTCGAGCAGGAAGGATTCATCCGCACCATCCCGCGGCGCGGAATCTACATCGTGCGCAAGTCCAAGCGCGAGATCATCGAGATGATCCAGATGTGGGCGGCGCTCGAGTCCATGGCCGCGAGGCTCGCCACCCAGAACGCCACCGACGAGGACATCGCGAAGCTGCGCCACCTGTTCGATGAGTTCCTGAACTCGCCTCCGGCCGAGCACCTGAACGAGTATTCGGACGCAAACATCGCGTTTCACACCGCGATCATCGCGCTCGGAGGATCGCAGACCATCGTCGATGCGACGCGCAACCTGCTGATGCACGTACGCGCGATCCGCCGCGCCACCATCTCGCAGAGCGACCGCGCCGCGCGCTCCATCGTCGATCACCTCAAGATCATCGAAGCGCTGGAGCGCCGGGACACCGAGACGGCCGAGCGGCTCACGCGCCAACACACCCTGGACCTCGCGGCGCACGTGCAGCGCTACTGCGACTTCCTCGACTGAGCGTTGCCCCATTCGCCGAGCGCCGGCGCAGCGCCGGTCTGCGTGAGAGTCACCGGCTCGGAGGCCTCGGCAACCTCCCCGCGGAGCGCGCCGGGCGCGACCGCCTCGAGGGCGCTGCGCGTATCCGGGTCCGCGGCGGCGGCCGCCAGAGCCGTCCGATCGATCGCCACCGGCACGCCGGACTCGATGCGCAGATACACCTGGCCGGTCGACTGGCGCGCGAAATTCACGGTGCGAAAGCCCTGCACGCAGCGTCTCAGGAACCCGGAGTTGCGGGCCGCATCGAGCAGCCCGCGATCGCGGTAGAGCTGCTCGGGGCCGAGCGCATCGACGTTGATGCGGCCGTAGCGCTCGACGTCGAGCGTGCCCCCGACGTCGAGCACGTTGAGCGTGTGGTTGTCGCCGAACGCGACGGTGCGGGGGCGCTGGCCGAGCCGCACGCTGTTGTCGAGGAATTCGAAGTGCAGGCGCTTGTCGCTGCGCCTGACCCAGGTGAAGAACACGTCGGGCATCCCGGTGTAGGCCAGCACCGCGTGAGCCAGCGTGTCGTCCACCGCCTTGTAGCGCCCGAACTCGAGCCCGCGCTTCCAGGCGCGCTCCACCAGCGATTCGGGCGGCGCGATCACGAAATAGAGGTACACGGCCTGTCCGAAGCGCGTGAGCAGATTGCTGCCCGCCTCGTCCGAATCCGCGGCGAAGCTGTCGAAGCGGAAGCGGTCGATCAGCAGATGCGTCATCTCGCCGCGCCGGTGCTTGCGCGCCATGTAGCGATCGAGCTTCTGATCGACGATCTGCAGCTCCTCGGCGGTGAACGACCCGGCGTACTTGTACGCGTCCCCGAGCGAGCCGTAGTCGAGGAGCTGCTTGCGCCAGATGTCGGGGCTGATGAGGGCGAAATCGTTCCAATCCGCGCCGATCTCGCGCGCGAGCCTCTGCTGCAGCAGCCGCAGCGTGCTCTTGCCGGATGCCGACGGGCCTTTGGTGTTGATGACCACGGGCTGCTCCTGGCGCGGCAGCAGCCGCTGAGCTTCGAGCCGTGCCGCCTCCAACAGCACCGGCCCGATCAGCCGGCCGATCGCGTCGGACCCGCACTCGTTGCATGCGAGATTGGTGGCGACCTCGACGATCATGTCGCGGGTACCCCAGGCCTGGCCATGCGCGGCGTAGGTCGCCGACATCACTCGCGACAGAGCCCGGTATGCCGCCCGCGATTGATCGTCCTCGGCACTCGCCGCCAGCCCGTCGCACGCGGCGATCTGTGCCGGGCCCCAGGCGCCCGCCGCGGCGCGCACGGGCGGCGTTCCCACCGGGCCCGCCGCGGCTGACCCGCCCGGGGTCGCCGATCCGCGCGCGGCCGATCGGTCCGGTGCGCGCGCGGCGCCGCGCAGCCAGCGTGCCAGCAAGCCTCGAGCCGGCGCCGGAGAGGGCGCGGGCATCGCGGCCTCGAGCGCGTCCGAAAAAGCCGCATCGATCAGCCCGCGCACGTTGGCTCGAACCGAGTCGTACGCCGCGGTGATCTCCCCCATGCGCGGCGACAGGTGACGCTCGAGCAGCAGCCGCACGATCTCGCGGAAGTTGATGCCCAGGTCGCCGACCCGCGAACCGTCCGGCACCGCGAAGTCCGCGGTCACCCGGATCAGGAGCTCGTGCAGGGCCAGCCGCTCCGGCCGCAACGCAGTGAGCTCCGTGGGAGGCACTCCGGTGATGCCGGCAAGCTCGGCGGCGGTAGGGTACGGGGTGAAGGCATTCTCCGGCCGGAACAGGGTCGCCAGGTGACGCAGTTCCGCGGGCAGCACCGAGCGAATGCCCGGATTCCACGGCCCGAAGTCTCCGTTGCTCATGGTCCCATCATACTGCGACGCACTTCGCTGTCTGCCGGAGGTCACTGTGACGGATTCGCCATCTGGTCGACCGTTCAATTAATTCAAAATGTGCCGATAAAGTGTCAACCGGCGCGCGAGCGCTCAGCATCAACGCGGCGGGAATCGAGGCCCATGAATTCGCAACCTATCGGACGGGTACCCGCTGCGGATGCAGGGCCTGCCCCCATGGTGCCCGCCCGCCCGGTCCCCGATCCCATGTTTGCAGCCACGGCGCAGCTCGCCGCCAGGATATCCGGCGCCGCATTCGCCTGCCTGGTGATCGCGGATCTCGGCGAGGTCTGGAGCGCGGCGGACGGGCAGACGCTCGAGAGCGCGCCGCAGAGCCCGTTCCCCTGGCATGCCCAGTTCGAGCTGCGCTCGAAGAGCGGGGAATCGCTCGGGCGCCTGGCCGTCTTCGATCTCGCCCCGCGGATCCTCGCGCCCGAAGGATCCGCAACGCTCGAGCTGCTCGCCGCGCAGGCCGCCGCGCACGCGGAGCTGCGCGCGAGCCTCGCCGACCTCGCGCTGCTCACCGGCGCGCGACATTACGAGAAGGCGCAGAGGCGTAATGCCATACCCGCGAAGGCGCTGATCGAGAGCGCGCCCGTCGCGATCTATCACACCGACGCGGTCGGCAACATGACCTACAGCAACCCCGAGTACCGGCGCATGTTCGGCCTGTCGGTGGGTCACGGCCCCGATGCCTGGGCCGAGCGCGTGCATCCGGAGGATCGGGTGCGAATGGAGGCGCTGTGGGCCGACTTTTGCTCGAGCCCGAGCCCCAGCCGCTTCGACGGCTACCGCACCTTCGCGGACGACGGTTCGGTGCGGCACTTCGCCGAGCAGGTGGTGCCGGCCGAAGGGGTCGCGGGCTGGGTGGGCACGATCACGGATCTCACCGAGCTCTTCAACGTGCGCCAGGATCTGCGCAAGGCCGAGACCCTGTTCGGCAACACGTTCGATCAGGCGCCCATCGGCATCGCCTTCGCCGGGCGCGACGGCAAGCTGTTCCGCTGCAATGAATCGTTCCGCAACATGCTCGGCCTCGAGGGGGGTGACTTCGAGCAGCGTACGCTCACGGATTTCACCCATCCGGACGACGTCGCCCGGGTGTCGGCCGAGATCGGGCGGCTCTGGGCCGGCGAAACCGATTTCATCGATCTGGAGAAGCGCTACGTCCGCCGCGACGGAACGCCGCTCTGGGTGCGCATGACCACGGCGCTGGTGCGCGAGGGCGCCGGCGAGCCCGAGTATTCGGTCGAGTACCTGCGCGACATCAGCAAGCGCAAGCAGGCCGAGGAGGAGCTCGAGCGCGTGCACAAGCAGCTCATGCTGGCCTCGCGTCAGGCGGGCATGGCCGAAGTCGCGACCAACGTGCTGCACAACGTCGGCAACATCCTCAACAGCGTCAACATCTCCGCGAGCCTGGTCACCGAGCGCATCAAGCAATCCAAGGGCGGCGGCGTGTCGCGGCTGGCGCAGCTCCTCAAGGAAAAAGGCGCGGGCCTCGCCGCCTTCATCGCCGACGACGAGCGCGGCAGGCAGATCCCCGGATACCTGGCCTCGCTCGGCGAGCAGCTCGCGAACGATCAAAAGATGGCGCTCGAGGAGCTCGGCTCGCTGCGCGACAACCTCGAGCACATCAAGGATACGGTCGCCATGCAGCAGAGCTACGCCAAGCTCTGCGGCGTCACCGAGACCGTCGCGGTCGACGAGCTGGTGGAGGACAGCTTGCGCCTCAACGCGGGCGCGTTCGTGCGGCACGGCGTGACCCTGAAGCGCGATTTCGAGCCCGTGGCTCCGATCACCGTCGACAAGCACAAGGTGCTGCAGATCCTGGTGAACCTGGTGCGCAACGCCAAATACGCCTGCGATGAGTCGGGGCGCCCCGACAAGCTGCTCACCCTGCGCGTCAGAGCCGCCGCGTCGGGGGTGTGCATCTCCGTGATCGACAACGGCGTCGGCATCGCACCGGAGAACATGGCGCGCCTGTTCACGCACGGATTCACCACGCGCGCCTCGGGGCACGGATTCGGGCTGCACTCCGGGGCGCTTGCTGCGCAGGAGCTCGGCGGAACGCTGCATGCGGAGAGCGACGGCCCCGGACGCGGCGCGAGCTTCATCCTCGAGCTGCCGCTCGTACCGCGCGACCGCCCGCCCACCTAGGCTCCGCGCCCGTGCAAAACCTACCCAACCCCGAGCGCGAGCCGAACCGGCGCATCCTGATCATCGACGACAACGCCTCGATCCATCAGGACTTTCGCAAGGTTCTCGCCGCCAACCACGACCGCGCGGGTCAGGCCGCGCTCGACATACTCGAGGCCAGCCTGTTCGGCGATCCGCTGGCCGCCCCCGCCCGCCCGAATTTCGAGATCGACTCCGCGTATCAGGGCCAGGAAGGCGTGGCGCTCGCCGCGAGCGCGCTCGCCGAAGGCCGCCCTTACTGCATGGCCTTCGTCGACATGCGCATGCCGCCCGGTTGGGACGGCCTGCAGACCATCGAGCGGCTGTGGGCCGCGGATCCGCAAATCCAGGTGGTGATCTGCTCCGCGCACACCGACTACGACTGGTCGGAGGTCGTGACGCGGCTCGGTCATTCCGACAGCCTGCTGGTCCTGCGCAAGCCCGCCGAGCCGATCGAGGTCCTGCAGTGCGCCACCGCCTTGAGCCGCAAGTGGCAGAACGAGCGTCTCGTGCGGCATCAGGTGCTGCAGCTCGAGGACTTGATCTCGGCGCGCACCAAGGGTCTCGAGGCGGCGACCCAGCAGTTGCGCCATCTCGCCACGCACGATGCCCTCACCGGGCTTCCGAACCGGGTGTTGCTCGATGATCGCCTGCTGCAGGCGATCGCCCATGCCGATCGCGACCTGCGCTCCTTCGCGCTGCTCACCTGCGATCTCGACCGCTTCAAGCTGATCAACGACTCCCTGGGGCATCGCGCCGGCGACGAGCTCTTGCAGGAGGTCGCGCGGCGCTTGGTCACCGTGGTGCGCACCGCCGACACGGTGGCGCGGTTCGGCGGCGATGAATTCGTGCTGATCGGCACCTCGATCGTCGACAGCGAGCGCGCCGCGGAGCTCGCCTCGCGCATCATGACCGTGCTGCAGGCTCCGATCCGCATCTCCGGCATCGACATCCACGTCTCTCCGAGCATCGGCATCGCCATGTACCCGGACGACGGCGCCTCGATCCAGGCGCTGCTCGCGCACGCGGACGCGGCCATGTACTCCGCCAAGCGCTCGGGCCGGGGGACCTTTCGCCGCTACTCGCAGGGCATGCATGCGGGCAGCGAGGAGCGCGTGTATCTGGAGAGCGACCTGCACACCGCGGTGAGCGCTCAGCAGTTCCTGCTCTACTACCAGCCCAAGGTGGACACGCGCACCGGCGAGGTGCGCAGCGCCGAGGCGCTGATCCGCTGGAGCCATCCGACGCGGGGTATCGTGGCGCCGGGGGAGTTCATTCCCCTCGCCGAGGAGTGCGGCCTCATCGGCGCCATCGGGGAATGGGTGGTGCGCGAGGCTTGCCGCCAGGCGCGTGCCTGGCAGAAGGACGGCGTCCCGCCGCTGCGCGTCTCGGTGAACCTGTCCCCATCCCAGTTCCGCGACAGCGGCCTGGTCGACAGCATTCGCCGCGCACTGTCGGACGCGGGCCTGGACGCGCGCCACCTCGAAGTCGAGCTCACCGAGAGCGCGGTCATGAGCGATCCGGAGCAGTCGATCGCGGTGCTCGAGCAGTTGAGCGCCATGGGCGTCCTGGTGTCGGTCGACGACTTCGGCACCGGCTACTCCAGCATGAGCTACCTGCGCCGCTTCCCGATCGACAAGCTGAAGATCGACCGGGTGTTCATCGACGAAATCGTCAGCCGCCCGGAGGATGCATCCATCGTCCGCGCCATCGTGCTGCTCGCCCACAGCTTGCGCCTCAAGGTCGTCGCCGAGGGCGTCGAGACGCCGGCGCAGCTCGACTTCCTGAAGAGCGCCGGATGCGATGAATATCAGGGCTATCATTTCAGCAGGCCGCTCCCTGCGGCGGACTTCGAGCGGCTGGTGAGGGCCTCGCAGCCGACCGACACGCTGAGCGACGCGGACGCGATTCGCACGCACTCGAAGCTCGCGGCCTACGTTCGCCGCTGACGCGGCCCACTGCCGGCGCTCCCCTAGCCGAGCCGGCAGCTCTCCGGATACATCGTCAGCTCGGGAACCTCCCCGCCCTGCAAGCGTCCCTGAATGCCCTCCCAGTACTCGACCGTGAGCAGATCGGCGTTCTCCTCGCGAAAGCAGCGCCGCGCGAAATAGCTCTTGAGCTGCAGCCCATGCTCGAGCTCCTCGGGCAGGAACACCACGCCGTCCTCGAACACCCACTCGGGGACCGCCTCCTCGCCCGGCTCGCGGCCGGCGTTGGTGCGGATCTTGACGTCGGTCAGCCGCTCGACCGCATCGTAATCGAACAGGAACACGCGGCCGTAGCGGCCGACGCCATAGTTCCTGGAGTCCAGGTCCTTGTTGAAGAGGTTGGTTGCGGCGTTGTTGCGGATGCAGTCGCCGAGACTGACCATCACCGCGCGCGTCGCGGTCGCGTCGGCGCTCTCGAGGTACACGGGCAACGGCACGATCTTGAGCTGCGCGATCAAGGTGCGCAGGTACACGCCGCCGTCGGCATCGACCAGCACGCTGCCGGCGGCCTCGCGGCAGATCTCATCCAGCAGCACCGGATCGAACATCTCGGGATCCAGGCGCAGATTGAAGTACATGACGTTGTCCAGCATGCTGCCGGCGCGATTGATCTCGTGCACCGCCCGGTACTTGTCGGTGACCGCGGCAACGCCCGGATAGGTCCCCCATTTGTACTGCTGCGTCGGACGGTCGCGTATCACCTTCAAGTGATAGGAGCAGGCATCGAAGGTGAACCCGAGCGCCACGGTCCCGGGGGCGCCGGGCGAGCGCCGGAATCGATGCCCGAGGCGGATCTGTTCGTTGATCTCGTTCAGGATCGCGACCTTGCCGACGTGATTGAAGCCGATGGTCGAGTACTGGTGCCCGAGCGGGCGGCGCGGCATCAAGCTGAACAGGAATACGCAGGTCTGATAGTAGAGCGGCGTGGTCACGTGAAAATTCGCGAGCGCCGAGCTGAACAGATTGTGGATGTCGGAGACGCGGTGCAGGAGCGCGTCGACGTAGATTCCGTCGGGTCCATTCAGCAACGCGAGCACGAACGGCATGATGCTGTCATCTTCCAGCAGCCACCGCCCGACCACGAATGCGCTGCGATCCCGGAAAAAACCGGCCTCCATCAGATCGAGCGCCGCGGCGCGCGCGCCGTCGAGCGACCTCTCGACCCGCTCGGCCACCCGGCACGCATCACCCATGAGGTCGCGGAACGGCACGGTGAAATTCGGCGCGCACAATGCCCGCGCGATGAGCTCCGGATCGATGCCTCCGCCGACCGCAAATCGCCGATGCACGGATGCCATGGAGAGCGCGCGCAGCGCGCTCGGCGGCGGGAACGAGTACGCGACCGGCTGCCAGACGCCGCGCACGATGTTGCGGCGTATGGAGTGCCCGAAGCTGAAGGCGATGTCGGCGTCGTAGCGGTCCACGATCATGGCCATCAGCAGGCGATCGATCTCCTCCCACGCTTCGGCGTCGGAGGCGAGATCCGGATAAACGGCCTGGATCCTGGGGCCGTGCTCCGCGATGTAGCGGCTGTACAGCCCGAGCCGCTCGCTCGATATCTGGATGGACGCGTGCGGGTCGCGCGTCTCGAAGGCGCGCTGGGCGCGATGCGGGTACTCGCAGAGCTGCGCGTAGAACTCGCCGTACACGGCGAGGATGGCCAGCGCCGCGGCACCGATGCGCTCCGTTCGCTCCGTGCAGGCGGCGAGCTCCGCATAGGCCTGGGTGACCCGGCTCAGGAGCTCAGTGGACAAAGGTCTCCTGCCGCGCCGCCGCCGCACGCCTCGACCGCCGCGCGAGGGCTTCCCGCCGGCAATGCCCATCCCCGTGACTTCCGTCACCGGTTGGGCGCTCCGGCAGGGTGGACGCGATGGAGGTCATGGCGGACAATGGGAGACTTGAAATTGCGTGGAAAGTGGCACTCCAGTTCATATGGAAACCTTGGGTCGATTCCGTATAGTGACTGATATATCTACCGATTGGTGCGTTGCATCATGAGCCAATCACCCCGTCGCGTCATTCCTCTGAAGCTCGAGAAGGCATCGAGCCTGACCGGCGAGCAACGCTCGGCCGTGCTCTCCGCCTGTGCCCGCTTGAAGGCCCTGCCGGGCGCCCTGATGCCGATCCTGCATGCCATCCAGCGGGAGCTCAAGTACGTGCCGAAGGACGCCATCCCGCTGGTCGCACGCGAGCTCAACCTTTCGATCGCCGAAGTGCACGGCGTGGTCAGCTTCTACCACTACTTTCTTCAGGATAAGCCGGGCCGGCATGTGGTGCATGTCTGCCGCGCGGAAGCCTGCCAGGCCCAGGGCAGCGTCGCTCTCGAGGCGCACGTCAAGGCGAAGCTCGGCATCGACTATCACGGCACCACGCGCGACGGAGCCGTCACCCTGGAACCGGTCTACTGTCTTGGAAACTGCGCGCTCGGCCCGTCGATCATGATCGATGAGCGCCTGCACGGCCGGATGACCGCCGACCGATTCGACACGCTCGTGGCGCAGGCGCAGGCGCAGCCATGAAGATCTTCGTGCCCCGCGATGCTGCGGCGCTCGGCGTCGGCGCCGACGAAACCGCCGCGGCCATCGAGAAGGAAGCCGCGCGGCGGGGCATCGCGGCCGAGCTGATCCGCAATGGCTCGCGCGGCATGCTCTGGCTCGAGCCCCTGGTCGAGGTTCAGGTCGGCGGCGAGCGCATCGCCTATGGCCCGGTGCAAGCGGCCGACGTGGCCGGGCTTTTCGAGGCGGGCTTCACCTCGGGCAAGGCGCACGCCTCGAGACATGGACCGACCGAGGAGATTCCTTACTTCAAGAGGCAGCAGCGGCTGACGTTCGCGCGGGTGGGCGTGACGGACCCTCGCAGCCTCGACGACTACCTGGCGCACGGCGGCTACCGCGGTCTCGCGGCCGCGCTCGCAAAGGCGCCCGCCGACATCGTCGCCCAGGTGACCGCCTCGGGCCTGCGCGGCCGCGGCGGAGCCGCGTTCCCGGCGGGCATCAAGTGGAAAACCGTGCTCGGCGCCAAGGGACCTCAGAAATACATCGTTTGCAACGCGGACGAAGGCGATTCGGGCACGTTCTCCGATCGCATGCTCATGGAAGGCGACCCGCTGGTGCTCATCGAGGGCATGACCGTCGCCGGCATTGCGGTCGGCGCGGACCGCGGCTTCATCTATCTGCGCTGGGAATATCCCGAGGCTCACGCGGCGCTGAACGCCGCGATCGCGGCCGCGCGCGCGGGCGGCTATCTCGGCGACGACGTGCGCGGCAGCGGCAAGGCCTTCCATCTCGAAGTGCGCCTGGGCGCGGGCGCGTACATCTGCGGCGAGGAGACCTCGCTGCTCGAATCCCTCGAGGGCAAGCGCGGCCAGGTGCGCTTCAAGCCGCCGCTGCCCGCGATCGAAGGACTCTTCGGCAAGCCCACCGTGATCAACAACGTGATCACCTACGCATCGGTGCCCATCATTCTCGACAAGGGTGCGGAGCACTACCAGAACTTCGGCATGGGGCGCTCGCGCGGCACCCTGCCCATGCAGCTCGCCGGCAACATCAAGCACGGCGGCCTGGTCGAGATCGCCTTCGGCATGACCATGCGCGAGCTGCTCTACGACTTCGGCGGCGGCAGCTCGAGCGGGCGGCCGATCCGCGCGGTGCAGGTCGGCGGACCGCTCGGCGCCTACCACCCCGAGTCGCAATTCGACACCCCGCTCGACTACGAGGCCTTCGCCGCGATCAAGGGCATGCTGGGCCACGGCGGCATCGTGGTCTTCGACGACACCGTCGATCTGGCGGCGCAGGCGCGCTACGCCATGGAGTTCTGCGCCGTGGAATCCTGCGGCAAGTGCACGCCGTGCCGCATCGGCTCGACCCGCGGGGTCGAGGTCATCGATCGGCTGGTGGCGGGCGACAGCCCGGCCAAGCAAGAAGCGATCCTGCGCGACCTGTGCGAGACCATGGTGTATGGCTCGCTGTGCGCGCTCGGCGGCCTGACCCCGTATCCGGTGGTCTCCGCTTTGAACCATTTCCATGATGATTTCGTCAAACCGGTAAGGGCATCCAGCGCTTCCGGCTAGCGAGCGAGGAACGAGCCATGTTATCCATCGTCGAAAAAGATCTGGGCACCCCGGCGCGCGAGGGCACCAAGCTCGTCACGCTCACCATCGACGGCACCGAGGTCAGCGTGCCGGAGGGAACGTCGGTCATGCGCGCCGCCGCGCTTGCCGACATCAAGGTCCCGAGGCTCTGCGCCACCGATCAGCTCGAGGCCTTCGGCTCGTGCCGTCTGTGCCTGGTGCAGATCGAGGGCATGAAGGGCCTGCCCGCCTCCTGCACGACGCCGGTGGCGCAAGGCATGAAGGTCACCACCCAGAACCAGCAGATCGCGGACGTGCGGCGCGGCGTGATGGAGCTCTACATCTCCGATCACCCGCTCGACTGCCTGACCTGCCCGGCGAACGGCCACTGCGAGCTGCAGGACATGGCGGGCGTCGTCGGCCTGCGCGAGGTGCGCTACGGCTACGAAGGCGTCAATCACCTGGCGGCGCAGAAGGACGAGAGCAACCCGTATTTCACCTTCGATCCCAGCAAGTGCATCGTCTGCTCGCGCTGCGTGCGCGCCTGCGACGAGCGGCAGGGCACCCTGGCGCTGACCATCCAGGGCCGCGGTTTCGCGTCCACGGTATCGGCGAGCCAGGATGTCCCGTTCATGGATTCCGAGTGCGTGTCGTGCGGCGCCTGCATCCAGGCGTGTCCGACGGCGACACTGTCCGAAAAATCGCTGATCGAGAAGGGGCAGGCGGAGCACAGCATCACCACCACCTGCGCCTATTGCGGCGTCGGCTGCTCGTTCCGCGCCGAGATGAAGGGCGAGGAAGTCGTGCGCATGGTGCCGAACATGGACGGGCATGCGAATCATGGCCACTCCTGCGTGAAGGGCCGGTTCGCGATCGGCTATGCGACGCACAAGGACCGCATCCTGAAGCCGATGATCCGCGCCAAGATCTCCGATCCGTGGCGCGAGGTCGGCTGGGAAGAGGCGATCGGCCACGCGGCGAGCGAGCTGAAGCGCATCCAGGGCAAGTATGGGGTCAACTCCATCGGCGGCATCACCTCTTCGCGCTGCACCAACGAGGAGACCTACCTCGTGCAGAAGCTGGTGCGCGCGGGCTTCGGCAACAACAACGTCGACACCTGCGCCCGGGTCTGCCACTCGCCGACCGGCTACGGGCTCAAGAACACGCTCGGTGAGTCGGCCGGCACGCAGAACTTCGACTCGGTCATGAAGGCCGACGTGATCTTCGTGATCGGCGCGAATCCCACGGACGGTCACCCGGTGTTCGCCTCGATGATGAAGCGCCGCCTGCGTCAGGGCGCCAAGCTCATCATCGCCGACCCCCGCCGCATCGATCTCGTGCGCACGCCGCACATCGAGGCCGACTATCACTTGAAGCTGAGGCCCGGCACCAACGTCGCGCTGCTCGATTCGCTCGCCCACGTGATCGTGAAGGAAGGCCTGGTGAATGAGGACTTCGTACGCGCGCGTTGCGAGATCCCGGCCTTCGAGAAGTGGCGCGATTTCGTCTCGCAGGAGCGCAACTCGCCCGAGGCCATGGAGTCGGTCACCGGGGTGCCGGCCGCCATGGTGCGCGGCGCCGCGCGGCTCTATGCCACCGGCGGCAACGGCGCCATCTTCTACGGTCTCGGCGTCACCGAGCACAGCCAGGGCTCGACGGCGGTCATGGGCATCGCGAACCTCGCCATGGCCACCGCCAATGTCGGCAAGGAAGGCGTCGGCGTCAATCCGCTGCGCGGCCAGAACAACGTGCAGGGCTCGTGCGACATGGGCTCTTTCCCGCACGAGTTCCCGGGCTACCGCCACGTGTCGGACGATTCGGTGCGCGGATCCTTCGAGAAGGCCTGGGGCCTCACGCTCCAGAGCGAGCCGGGCCTGCGCATCCCCAACATGTTCGAGGCGGCTCTGGATGGAGATTTCAAGGCCCTCTACATCGAGGGCGAGGACATCGCCCAGTCCGACCCCAACACCCAGCACGTCACCGCCGCGCTCACCTCCATGGAGTGCGTGATCGTCCAGGACCTGTTCCTGAACGAGTCGGCGAAGTTCGCGCACGTGTTCCTGCCGGGATCGTCGTTCCTGGAGAAGGACGGCACCTTCACCAACGCCGAGCGGCGCATCTCACTGGTGCGCAAGACCATGAAGCCCAAGTCGGGCTATGCGGACTGGGAGATCACCCAGCTCCTGTCGAACGCCATGGGCTTCCCCATGAGCTACAAGCATCCTTCCGAGATCATGGACGAGATCGCAGCGCTGACGCCGACCTTCACGGGCGTGAGCTTCGCGCGCATCGAGGAGATGGGCAGCATCCAGTGGCCCTGCAATCCGCAGCACCCGGACGGCACGCCGACCATGCACGTGGGCGAGTTCGTGCGCGGCAAGGGCAGGTTCCTCGTGACCGAGTACGTGCCGACCGAGGAGAAGGTGAACGCCCGGTATCCGCTGATCCTGACCACGGGGCGCATCCTGAGCCAGTACAACGTGGGCGCGCAGACCCGCCGCACCGAGAACAGCCTCTGGCACGACGAGGATCGGCTGGAGATCCATCCGCACGACGCCGAGGAGCGCGGCATCGAGCAGGACGATTGGGTCGGCATCGCGAGCCGCGCCGGCGACACCGTGCTGCGCGCCAAGGTCACTGACCGCATGCAGCCCGGCGTCGTGTACACGACGTTCCATTTCCCCGAATCCGGGGCCAACGTGATCACCACCGACAACTCGGACTGGGCGACCAATTGCCCCGAGTACAAGGTCACGGCCGTGCAGGTCACGCGGGTCAATCAGCCGTCCGAGTGGCAGAAGCGCTTCCGCGAGTTCAGCGAGAAGCAGGAGGAGCTGCTCAGGCAGGCCGACGCGACCTTGGCCGCAAAGTAGCGCCGGCATGAGTCATGGACAGAACGCCGCCGGTGGCGCAGCACACCGGGAAGATGGCGCGGAGCACCTGGTCAAGATGGCGAACGACATCGGCCATTTCTTCCGCACCGAGCCCGTGCGCGAGGATGCGGTGGCGGCCATTGCGAATCACATGTCCAAGTACTGGACGCGGCGCATGCGCGAAAAGCTGCGCGCGTATCTCGCGCGAACCGCCGGCGGCAGCGGTCTGGAGGACCTGCCGAGCGAGGCATTTCAACGGCTCGAGCCCTGAAAGGCCCGCAGGATCCGGTGGGAGCCGTCCTACAGGAACGGCGGGCGGCGCCTACAATGACGCCGGGGAGCGACTGATGAGGAGTGCGCGAGGGCGGCGCTATAGTGCCGCCAGATAATTAAATGACCGCGCTCCTGGCGCGCGCACGGAGCTCATATGCGACCCAGCAACTCGAACCCTAAGACTCGGATTCGCGCCCTCCTCACGGCTGCCGCAATCGCCGGCGCCGCCTGCGCGGCGGCGCCCACGCCCTCGATGGCGCAAGTCTCCGTCAACATCCAGGTCAACGCCGCGCCCCCCGAGCTGCCGGTCTACGATCAACCGCCCATTCCCGGCGACGGCTACCTCTGGACGCCCGGATACTGGGCGTGGGGCGACGACATTCAGGACTACTACTGGGTGCCCGGAACCTGGGTGCTTGCGCCTCAGCCGGGCTACCTGTGGACCCCGGGATACTGGGGCGCGTCCGGCGCGGTCTTCATGTGGCATCCCGGCTATTGGGGTCCGCACGTCGGATTCTACGGCGGCGTCAATTACGGCCACGGCTACGGCGGCGAAGGCTTCGAGGGCGGCTACTGGCAGGACAACCACCTCTACTACAACCGTGCCGTCACGAACGTCACCAACGTGCACGTCACCAACGTGTACAACAAGACGGTCGTCAACAACGTCACCGTCAACCGGGTGAGCTACAACGGCGGCAACGGCGGAACGCGCGCGGTGCCTTCGGCAGCCGACCGCACCGCCGCTCAGGATCGCCACATCGAGGCGGTAGCGGCCCAGCGCCAGCAGGCCGAGACCGCTCGAAGCACGCCCACGCTGCGCGCCAAGGAGAACGGCGGCCATCCCGCGATAGCGGCGACAGCCAAGCCCGGCGCGTTCTCGGGCGCGGGCGTGGTCGCGGCCCGCGAGGCAGCCGCGACCGCCGCACGCGCAAACCAGCAGCGCAGCGAGCAGCCGCGCACGAACGAAGCCCAAGCGAAGCAGCCTGGCGCCCAGCAGCAACGCACCAACGAGGCGCGGGCGAAGCAGCAGCGCACCGACCAGCAGCGCACCAACGAGGCGCGGCCGAACCAGCAGCGCGCCGAGCAGCAACGCACCAACGAGACCCGGGCCGACCAGCAGCGCGCCAATGAGTCTCGTGCCGGCCAACAGCCGGCCGCCCAGCAACGGGCCAACGAGCAGCGCCAGAGCGATGCCCGCGAGAATGCGCCGCGCCCCGCGCAGCCGCATCCGGCGGCGCCCCATCCGCAGCCTCAGCAGCACGCGCCGGCTCCGGCGCGGCCGCCGGAGCACCCTCAGGACGATCATGAGCACCATTGAGCACGACGCGAGCGGGCAGCGGTTCAGCACCGAGGTGGACGGCTTCCGCGCCCACCTCGACTACACCCTCACGGGCAATGTGATGAACATCATGCACACTCGCGTACCCGACCAGATCGGCGGCCGCGGCATCGCGGCCACCTTGACCCGCGCGGCACTCGAAGCCGCGCGCGAGGCGGGATGGAAGGTGAACGCTGTCTGCTCATATGCCGCGGCGTATCTGGCGCGGCATCCCGAGGAGACGCCCAAGGAGCACATGGATGCGCTCCTCGATGAGGCTTTGGACGAATCCTACCCGGCGAGCGACCCGCCCGCCGTCGGCAGCTCCGACTAGCCAACCCCTCCCCGATCCCACCGGGCGCCGTCCGCTCGAGAGCGGGCCGATGCTGGCGGGCCAGCACCACGCGGTTTGGCGGGAGCAGGCACCGCTACGCCACCTATGCCGCCTGGCAGTTCGCCCCGGCCCGGTATGATTTCAGCCGGACGGAAAGAGCAGGCTAGCCCGCCAGCATCGGTCGGCCTTCGTGCGCGACCAGGAGGTCATGCATGTCGTTGGCATGCTCTTCCTCCTTGTCCAGGATTCCTTCGAGCATGGTGCGGGTGGCCGGATCGTCGTTGCCGAAATAGCGGATCAGCTCGCGGTAGTGATCCACGGCGATGCGCTCGGCGATCAGATTCTCCTTGATCATCTCCACCAGGTTGCCGGCCGTGCCGTATTCCGACGCCGCGCGCGACGCCAGCCCTTCCGGGTTGAAATTCGGCGCGCCGCCGAGCTGGTTGATGCGCTCCGCCACCTGCTGCGCGTGCTCCGCTTCATCCTTTGCGTGCTCGGCGAACTCGGCCTTGACGCCCTCGCTGGAGATCCCCGTCGCCGCGACCGCGTGCATGGTATAGCGCAGGACGCAGACGATCTCCGTTGCGAGCACCGACTGCAGGATGTCGATGGCCTTTTTCACGTCGCCCTTGTAGGTGAACGTGACGGCACCGGTTGAAATGTGCTTGCGCGCGCGATCTCGCAGCGTCTTCACGTCGGTGAGAAAGGGTTTCGAGGTCTTTTTCTTGGCTGCCACGGGTTGCTCCTATCGGCGTTGCTTTGCTTGCGTATTTATACACCGTCACCCGGCCCGTGATCGAGAATCTTCTCGGGACGGACGTGGGGAAAACGGCAAAGTCACTGTCGGCCGGGCGCCGACAACGCGCCGTCCAGAGCGACGAGCAGCGGACCCAGCTTGGGTGGGCTCGCCTCGAAGGTCGGCTCGACCCCGCGGTGGCGGAGCGCACGGGAGCAGACCGGTCCGATCGACGCCACGACCACGCGGCCGAGCAGCCCCGGCAGCGACCCTGTGCTCCCCTCCTGCCGCGCGATCTCGAACAGGTGCTCGATCTGAACCGCGCTCGTGAATACCACGGCATCGACCCGTGAGGCCTGCAGCGCGGCCAGCAGCTCGCGCAACGGCCCGGTGTCGGCGGGCAACGCCCAGCGATAAGTCGCGATCTCCTCCACGCGCGCGGCGCGATTCCGTAACGCATCGCACAGCTCCCGATTCGCGGCGCCATACCGCTGTACCAGGACGCGCGCGCCTTGCATGGGCAGATCCTCCATTGCGGCGAGGACCGTCTCGGTGGTGAAAGGGGCGGCCGCGCGGCGGTCGATGCGCACTCCTCGCGCATTCAGCTCGCCCACCGGCTTCGGTCCGCGCACGAGGACGGTGGCGCCGGCGATGAGCGCGAGCAGCTCCGCGCTCCGCCCGCTCGAATCGGTGGCGCGAAACAGGGCGCGCGTGCCCACGCCCGTTTGAAAGATGACCGCCTTGAAGGGATCGCCGCGCCACGCGTCGATGAGCGCATCGAGGCGCGCCGCATCGATGTCCGGCACCTCCTCCAGCGCCGGCGCGAGCATCGGGACTCCCCCGCGCTGCTCCACCAATTGTGCGAGATGCTCGCCGGTGCGGCTCTCGAGGATGGCGACTGTCTTCGATTGCATACATGCGGTCCCGTGGCGATGCGCCTGCCGCCATTGAACCACGCGCTCGGCTCCCGTGAAACCTGCGCGGGGCTTCCCTACACTGTGGACATGACGATGAGACGACTGCTGCTCCTCGGCCTCGCGCTCGCCTGGGTTCCCATTGCGTCGGCCGCCGCCGCGGACGCGCGGCTCGAGTTCATGGCGGCCATGGACGCCGTGCGCCAGAGCCGCCCGGATACGGCGGATTCGCCCGCGCTCCAGGCCTATGCCATTCACGACTACCTGACCGCCGCGAGATTGCGCCGCGACCTGGCCCAGCGCCCGGACGACGGCGTGGACGCTGCCATCGACGCCTTCCTCTCCGGGCACGGCGGACAGCCGGTGACGCGGGCGCTGCGCCGCGAATGGCTGTCGAGCCTCGGACAGCGCCGGCGCTGGGAGCGGTTCCTGCCGATCTCGGCCGACGTGACCGATCCGCAGCTCGTGTGCGACCGTCTTGCCGGGCGCCTCGCCACGGGCGATACCGACGGCCTCGCCGCCACGGCGCTCATGCGCTGGCTCCAGCCGCAGCGTCAGCCGCTCGCGTGCAACGAGGTGTTCGCCTGGCTCGGGCAGCAGAACCTGCTCAATCCGGCCCTCGCGGAGCAGCGCGCACGGGCGGCGCTGGCCGC
>DATAUO010000318.1:0-8672 GCA_036268215.1 Steroidobacteraceae bacterium | reverse complement strand
CAGACCAGGGGAAAGAACTTCATGGCGGCCTCCTTCGGCTCGGGAGCCTCGCCTAGGCGAGAGTCCCGGCCTCGAGCAGGGCCCCCTTGTCCATGTGGAGCTGGCGCCGCGCGAACTCGGCGGCCTTGGGGTCGTGCGTGACCATGACGATGCTCTTGCCATGGTCGCGGTTCAGGATCTGCAGGAGGTGCAGCACCTCATCGGCGGATTTTCGGTCCAGGTCGCCCGTCGGCTCGTCGCAGACGAGGAGCGTCGGATCCGCCACCAGCGCTCGCGCGATGGCCACGCGCTGCGCCTGCCCGCCCGACAGCTCGGCCGGCTTGTGCTTGGCCCGGTCCGCGATCCCGACCAGCGTGAGCGCGGCAAGCGCATTGGCCTTGCGCTTCGAGCCGGACAGATGGGTCAGGAGCAGGGGCAGCTCCACGTTGCGCTCCGCATTGAGCATCGGCATCAGGTTGTAGAACTGGAACACGAAGCCGACGTGATTCGAGCGCCAGCGCGCGAGCGCACCGCTCCCGAGCTTGTCGAGCCGCTGGCCCGCGACCGTGATCTCGCCGGAATTCGGCGTGTCCAATCCGCCGATCAAATTGAGCAGCGTGGTCTTGCCCGAGCCGCTCGGCCCCATCAGCGCCACGAAGTCGCCCTTGGGAATGTCGAGGCTCAGCCCGCTCAGGACCTCGACGGTCTGTTTGCCGCGCTCGTAGCGTTTGGCGACGTTGCGCATGGATACGATCGTTTCGCTCATGCCCTCTCCCTCATGGTTCGACGCGGATCTTGGCGCCGTCCTGCAATCGATCGAAATCCCCGACCGCGATCGGCTCGCCGGCGGAGATGCCCGACAATACCGTAAGCACATCGCCGCTGCCTGCCCCGAGGCGTACCACGCGGCGCTCGACCGTGTCGTCGTGCACGACGAACACCGCCCCGGTCGACCCCGCGGCCTGCACGGCCTTGGCGGGAAGGGTTACGCCGCCCGCCTTCGCACCGCCTGCGGGGGCGGCGTCGGCGAGGAACGATACCCGCACGCCCATCTCGGGGAGGATGCGGGCGTCCTTTTGGTCGAGCGCCAGTCGCACCGTGACGGTGCCCTTGCTGCGGTCGGCGGTCGGGATCACCGCGATCACGTGCGCGGGGATCTGCCAATCCGGATAGGCGTTGAGCTTGGCGGTGGCGCGTCCGTCCGTCCGTACGCGGTTGATGAAGTTCTCGTTCACGTCCACCTGGATCTCGAGCGAGTTCATGTCGACGATGGTGCCGATGCCGGTGCGCGTGAAGCCGCCGCCGGCGGAAATCGGCGACACCATCTCGCCGGGCTGCGCGGCCTTGACGGTGACGATGCCGGAGAAGGGGGCGCGCACGACGGTGTCGTCCTCGTTGCGCTGCGCCACCGCGAGTGCGCGCGACACCACGTCGACATTGCTCTCCTGCGTCGCGAGCTGCGCCTGCAAGGAATCGAACGTCGTCTGCGCGTTGTCGACCGTCGCCTGGCTGACGTAGTGGTTCTGCAGGAGGCTCGACTGACGATCGTAGTCGCGCCGTGCATTGGCGAGGTTGACCTTGGTCTCGGCGAGGCTCGCTCGGGCGAATTCCAGCTGCGCGCTTGCTTGGTCGAGCGCCGCGCGGACGTTGGAGTCGTCCAGCTTGGCGATGACCTGGCCCTCCTTGACCCGGTCGCCTTCCTCGATGTCGAGCTCCACCATCTTGGCCGTGACCTTCGAGGCCACGGTGGCCTGCCGCCGCGCCACGATGTACCCCGAGGCGTCCAGGATCGAGCCCGCGGCGGATTCGCCGCCGCCCACGGGCTGCGCCGTCACCACGTGCACGGGGATGCCCGAGCTGCGGCTCAACCAGGCCACGGCAGCCCCCGCGATGAGCAGCAGCACGAACCCGACGGCGGCCCAGAGCTTGCGCTTGTCGGCGGATGCGGGAGCCGGCGCGCCGCGATCGATGCGCAGCTGATCCAGCAGGGCGGATTTTTCATCCATGATCGAGCTCCGCGAGAAAATCACGCGGACGCAAGAATTCCGCGTACAAGCGCGCCTCCGGCGAGCCGGGCTGCGGCTGCCAGTCGTAGTCCCAGCGCGCCAGCGGGGGCAGCGACATGAGAATCGATTCCGTGCGCCCGCGGGACTGGAGGCCGAACAACGTACCGCGATCGTAGACCAGATTGAACTCGACGTAGCGCCCGCGCCGGTACAGCTGGAATTGCCTTTCGCGATCGTCGAACGGCTGGTCGATGCGCCGCTCGATGATGGGCAGATAAGCCGGCAGGAAATGATCGCCGACACTCCGCGTCAGCGCGAACGCCCGCTCGAAGCCGCCTTCATTGAGGTCATCGAAGAAGAGCCCTCCGACCCCCCGCGTCTCGTTCCGATGGGGCAGGAAGAAGTAGCGATCGCACCAGTCCTTGTACTTTGCATGGACGCCCGCGCCGAAGGGGAGGCAGGCATCGCGCGCGGTTCGGTGCCAGTGCAGCACGTCCTCGTCATACGGGTAGTAGGGCGTCAGGTCGAAGCCCCCGCCGAACCACCACTGCGCAGGCGCACCGGCGGGCGAGGCCTCGAGGAAGCGCACGTTGCAATGCGTGGTCGGCGCATGGGGATTGCGCGGATGGAGCACCAGCGAAATACCCATGGCCTCGAAGGGCGCGCCGCCGGTCTCCGGGCGCTGGCCGGACGCGGATGCCGGCATCCGATCGCCGAATACGTGCGAGAACGAGACGCCGGCGCGCTCGAACACGCGGCCGTCGGACAGGATCCGGCTTTCCCCGCCGCCGCCGTCGGGCCGCTCCCAGCGATCGTGCCGAAACCTGCCGCCGTCGACCCGCTCGATCGCGGCGGTGATCCGGTCGTGCAGGTCGGTGAGGTAATGCTTGACCGCGCCCGCGTCCGGCCGCGGGCGGGTCGAGTCGGCAGTCACGAGAGTCTCGGACATGGCGCTTAGGATTTTTTGGGCTGCGCGCTCTTGCGGTTCTCGCGAGCTCCGGCTTGCGGCTTCGCGGCGGTCGGCTTGGTCTTCGATTTCGCCTTCGGGGGCGGCGCCGCGGGCGCCTTTTTGTTGGCGGGCGCCTTCGCACCCTTGGCGGCGAGCTTGACCGGTGCCGCGGACTCTTTGATCGGCTTGCCTTTGGCCGCTTTGCCGGCGGCCGACGTGCTCCTACCGGCCAGCGCGCCGCCCGTCGCCGCTCCGGCAGTCGAACCCCTGGCGGTCGCCGCATCGGTCGTCGCGGCTTCGCCGGCGCCCCCCTTGATCTTGCCCTTGGCCTTGCCGCGGCCCCACTTGCCGAAGGTACGCGCGGGTGCGGCCGCGAGCAGCGCCTGGCACTCCTCGAGGCTCAAACTCTTGGGATCGCGGTCCTTGGGGATCTTCGCGTTGCGGGTCTTGTCGGTGATGTAAGGGCCATAGCGGCCGTTCAGCACCCGGATGCCGGCATCCGCGAAGTCGAGGATCAGCCGGTTCGCGTCCGCGATCTCCTTCTCGCGGATGACCTCGAGCGCGCGCTCCGGGGTGATCTCATAGGGATCGTCGGTCTTCAGCGAGACGTACTTCGAGCCGTATTTGACGTACGGGCCGAACCGGCCGACGTTCGCGCTGATCTCCTCGCCCGCGGCGGTGAGTCCCAGCTTGCGCGGCAGCTTGAACAGCTCGAGTGCCTGCTCGTGGGTGATGGCGCCCATCTTTTGACCGGGACGCAGGCCCGCGAAGCGAGGCTTGTCCTCGTCATCCTTGGTCCCGATCTGCACGAACGGGCCGAAGCGGCCCATGCGCACGCTCATCGGCTTGCCGCTCGCCGGATCGGTGCCGAGATCGCGCGCCTGCGCGACCTCCTCGCGGCTCACCGACTTCTCGGTGTGCTTCACCAGGTGGATGAACGGCTTCCAGAATCGATCCAGGAGCGGTACCCACGCTTCCTCGCCGTTCGACACCGCGTCGAGCGAGTCCTCCATCTTCGCGGTGAAGTCGTAATCCACGTAGGTGGTGAAATACACGGTCAGGAACCGGCTCACTATCTTGCCGATGTCGGTGGCGGTGAAGCGCCGGCTCTCGATCTCGACGTACTGACGATCGCGCAGCGTTGAGATGATGGATGCGTAGGTCGAAGGCCTGCCGATCCCGTACTCTTCCAGCGCCTTGACCAGCGAGGCCTCCGAGAAGCGCGGCGGCGGCTCGGTGAAGTGCTGCGACGGCACGACCGCCGTCAGCTTGACCCGGTCGCCCTCGCTCATCGGCGGCAGCACGTGATCCGAGTCGTCCTGCACGGCATCGTCCAAGCCTTCCTGATACACGGAGATGTAGCCCGGCTTGACCAGCGTCGACCCGTTCGCGCGCAGCACGGTGCGCTCGGAGATGCGGTCCGCCATGCGCGCGGTGATGGCGTCGGTCTGCTCCAGGCTCGGGCGCTTCGAGGCATCGCCGGGCGCCCCCGCCATCATGTCCACCGCCACGGTGTCGAACACCGCGGGCGCCATCTGGCAGGCGACGGTGCGCTTCCAGATCAGGGAATACAGCCGGAACTGCTCCGAATCGAGCTTGCTCTCGATGTCCGCCGGCAGGATGCTCGCCAAGGTGGGGCGGATGGCCTCGTGCGCCTCCTGGGCATTCTTGGCCTTGGTGCGAAACGCCCGGATCTCGTCGGACAGCCCCTCTTGTCCGTACAGCTGCACGATCATGGCTCGGATCTGCGTCACCGCCTCCTGCGCGAGGTTGAGCGAGTCGGTGCGCATGTAGGTGATGAGGCCGGTCTGGCCCTCTCCGATGTCGACCCCCTCGTAGAGCTGCTGCGCGACGCGCATGGTCTTCTGCGCGCTGAATCCGAGCTTGCGCGCGGCCTCCTGCTGCAGGGTCGAGGTGGTGAACGGCGGGGCCGGATTGCGCTTGCGCTGCTTGCGGTCGACCGCGATCACGGTGAGCGCGCCCTGGGCCATCCCGGTCAGGGCGCGCTCCACCTCTTTCGCTTGATCCTCGGAGGTGAAGCTGAACTGCTCCACCTTGGCGCCGCGATACTCGATCAGCTTGCCCGGGAACTTCTGCGCGGAGTGCTCGAGCTCGGCGTCGATGGTCCAGTATTCGCGCGGCACGAACGCGGCGATCTCGTCCTCCCGCTCGACGATCATGCGCAGCGCGGGGCTCTGCACACGGCCCGCCGAAAGGCCCGGCCGCACCTTCTTCCAGAGCAGCGGCGAAAGGTTGAATCCGACCAGGAAATCCAACGCGCGCCGCGCCTGCTGGGCATTGACCAGGTCCAGCGACAGCTCGCGCGGGCTCGACATCGCCTCGCGCACCGAGTCGCGCGTGATCTCGTAGAACACCACGCGCTTGACATCCTTGTCCTCGAGCGCACCCTCGGACTTCAGGAGCTCATACAAATGCCACGAGATCGCCTCGCCCTCGCGGTCGGGGTCGGTGGCGAGGAACAGAGCCTTGGCCTTCTTGAGTGCGCGCGAGATCGCATCGACGTGCTTGCGATTGCGCTCCACGACCTGGTACTTCATGGCGAAGTGGTGCTTCGGATCGACCGCACCTTCCTTCGGCACGAGGTCGCGCACGTGGCCGTACGAAGCAAGGACTTCGAAATCCTTGCCGAGATACTTCTTGATGGTCTTCGCCTTCGCAGGCGACTCCACGATGACGAGGTTGCTGCTCAAAGTCGTCTAGTGCAAAGCGTCGGAGCGCTCTTCGAAGACCAGGTCTTCCATCTGCGCGTAAGCGGACTGCTGACCCGGTTGGCTGAACAACACCATCAAGACGACCCATTTCACCTGCTCGATGTCGATCTCGTCGGCCTCGAGCGCCATGAGGCGGTCGATCACGAGCTCGCGCTCCGTGCCGGAGAGGATCCGGACGTTCTCCAGGTACATGAGATATCCGCGTACGTCCGTGTCCAGGCGCAGCAGCTCCTGGCTCGAGAACACCCGCACCTCCCGGGCGGTGGCCTCGGCCACCTTGCCGAGCTGCTCGCCGGACAATCCGTCCAACCAATCCATCGCGCGCTCGATATCCACTTCCGCGAAGCCCGCCTTCTCGAGCTCCAGCTTCAGCACCGCTCGATCGGGCCGAGGCTCATCGTCGGCGCTCATGTAATTCTCAAAGAGATATATGAGTAGATCGAGAACGTTATCTTTCACCCCGGCTCCTAGCGACTCGGGAGTAGCGGCCCCCGGGGGCGGGCTGAACGTGGCCTTCGAGCTCGAGGATCAGCATCATCGAAGACACGGCTTCTGGCTTCCATCCGGTACGGTCCACCAAGAGATCGAGGTCCGCGGGATCGAAGCCGAGCGCATCTAACAAGATTTTGTGATCCTTGTCCATGCCTCTCCCGGAAAACGCCGGGCCGCCGGATGCCGGGGGCACCGGCCCGGAGGCGCCTAAATCCACCGAGCATCGGAGCTCCAGCCATATGTCATGCGGCGATTGGACCAGCACGGCTCCGCCGCGAATCAGGCGGTGACAGCCGCGGCTCAGGGGATTTGCGATCGAGCCGGGCACGGCGAGCACGAGCTTGCCGCGCCGCCGCGCCATCGTCGCGGTGATCAGCGAGCCGCTGCTCTCGGCGGCCTCGATCACCACCGTTCCCAGGGTCAGGGCGGCGATCGCGGCGTTTCGCCGCGGAAAGTTCGCGCGCCGCGGCTGGGTTCCGAGCGGGAACAGGCTCAACGCCGCGCCGCTCGCCTCGATGTCCCGCTCGAGGTCGCGGTTCGCGCGCGGATAGATCACATCCATCCCTGAGCCCAGCACCGCCAGGGTCCGGCCGCCCGCGTCGAGCGCGCCGCGATGCGCCTCGGCGTCGATGCCGGCCGCGAGCCCCGAAGTGATGACGAGACCCCACTCGGCGAGATGGCGCGAGAACCATCGGGCGGTATCCCGGCCCTGCGGGGTCGGATTGCGGCTTCCGACGATCGCGAGCTGCGGCAGCGCGAGGACGGCGGGGTCGCCCGCCAGGTAGAGCGCGACGGGACGCCGCCGACCGGTGCCGAGGAGCGGCGGATAGCGCATGTCCGTGAATGGGATGACGTGATGGTGCGGTGATGCCAGCCAGTCGCGCTCGGCGGAAAGGATGCGCGCGGCCGCGCTCGACAGGAAGCGACGCGCCGCATCCGGGATGCTCGCGCCCAACCGTGCAGCGTCGCTCGCCTCGACGATGCCCCGCGCACCGCCGAGCGGCGCGAGCGCGCGCTCGAGCGAGGCGATGTCCAGCCCCGGCGCGCGGGACAGGACCACCCATGCGGAGGACTCCTCGCTCCATGGCATGGTCGAGAATTATGAGGCGACGCGCGGGCTCCGCCGGCGGCAAATCAGCCGGCTTCGTCTAGATTCGAGGAGTCTGGATGGCTCTACGGATTCTCGACGCGATCGGCGACGTGGATGACGTCGGTCGCTTCCATGATCAGGCCGTAGCTCAAGCGGTCGAAGGTCTTGAACACCATGAAGGTGCCGTTGCGCTCGTCCGGAAGCTTGATGGTCGGCGCCGCGAGGCGCGTCATGGAGTTCAAGAATCCGTGGTTCGCCGTGTCCTTGATCACCTCGCCGGCGTCGTAGACCGCGAGGATGTTGCCCGGCGCGAGCCCGTCGCGCGCGCCGCGGTTGATGACCACCACCTCGTACTGCCCGATGGCGGTGACGCCGTTGCTCACCGAGATGATGCGGCCGTTGATCTTGGTCTTCGGCGGGCTGGGAATGAAGTCGAGCGGCACATCCACGCCGCCCGCGAACAGCTTGTCGCCCGCCTCGCTCTCGCGGGCCGACTCGGTCATGATCAGGCTGGCGGGGTCGCCCGTGCGCGTGACGTGTCCCGCTCCGGTGAAGACGCCGTCGTAGCCCAGGATGCTGTTGTCATCGGGATCCCGCAGCGCATCGCCGACGCGCACCACGTTGTAGTGCGTGCCGACCTGCGCGGGACTCTTGAAGCCGCGCGCGTACAGCGTATCTCCCTCGGACATGACCACGTGCAGGTCGCGCGTCGCGATGATGTACGGAGCGCCCTTGATCTGCTCCTCGGCGAGCACGGAGGGCTTGGACATGAACGCCGCCACGGTCTCGTACGGAATCGCGGTGACGGCGCCCTCGAGCGGTTGGCTGCGGACGCGCGGCTCGACACGGGCCACGTCTCCGCGCTGCAGCACGAGCGACGGCTTGCCATCGATGTAGACCAGGCGCAGCGTGTCGCCCGGGTAGATCAGATGCGGATTGTGCACCTGCGGATTGACCTGCCAGATCTCCGGCCAGTACCACGGGTCGCGCAGAAAGACCTTGGAAATGGCCCAGAGAGTGTCGCCGCGCTTGACCACGTAGCTCTCGGGCGCATTCGGATTCAGCACGGGCCCGGTTGCCGGGGCGGCCGTCTGCGAGCTGCCGGAGGACGGCTGAGCGTCGACGGCGGCTTCCATGGCGGTGCGATCGTCTCCCACCGGGGCGGCCGTGGGAGAGGACTCGTCGCTGGCGGAGGACACGGGTACGGGGGCGGCCGCGGGGCGCTCCGTACGGCACGCGGCGACCATCGCCAGCATCAATGTGAGGGCAATCAGCTTGTAACGTTGCATTCGTTCGCTCCCTTACCGCAGCTTCGGGCCGCCGGCCGACTGGTATACTGCCGGCTCGCCGCTCAAAAGACCGGGCGTGTCGCCCGTTTTTGCCGATTGCCCCGCACAGGCGCCTCGGCATTAAGTTAAGCAGCG
>DATAUO010000317.1:0-7054 GCA_036268215.1 Steroidobacteraceae bacterium | reverse complement strand
CGGTGCTCGACGCGATCGAGGCGGTCGGCTACGTGAGCGACGGCCGTGTGCTGGCGCTCAACAGCTACGAAAACAGGGTTTATCAGATCGGCATCGAAGACGCGCAGCCGCTGGTGGCGAAGTTCTATCGGCCCGGCCGGTGGAGCGATGCGGCGATCCGCGAGGAGCATGCATTCGCGCGCGAGCTCGAGGCGCAGGAGATCCCGGTGGTCGCGCCGCTCGAGCGCGACGCCACCACGCTGCACGTGCACGAGGGCTTCCGCTATGCCGTCTTCCCGCGGCGCGGCGGTCGTTGGCCGGAGCTCGGTACGACCGACGACCGCGAATGGGTCGGCCGTTTCCTCGGGCGAATCCATGCGGTCGGGCGCGCGGGCCGCTTTCACGAGCGCCCGCGTCTCTCGGTCGAGGAGCTGGGACGCAAGGCCCGCGATACCGTGCTCGAGGGCGGCTGGATGCCCGAATATCTCGCCGCCAAGTACGCGGACGTCACCGATCAGCTGCTCGCCGAGATCGAGGCGCGCGCGCAAGGATGGGCCGGCGCCGCGCTCGGCCGGATTCTTGGGGACTGCCACCGCGGCAACATCCTCTGGACCGAGCGGGGACCGCATTTCGTCGATCTCGACGATTGCGTCACGGGTCCGGCCGTGCAAGATCTCTGGATGCTGCTCGCCGGCGGCCGCGAGGAGATGCGCGTGCAGCTCACCGATGTGCTCGCCGGCTACGAGCAGTTCCTGCCGTTCGACCGCTCCGAGATCGCGTTGATCGAGCCCCTTCGCGCGCTGCGGATGATTCATTATTCGGCCTGGCTCGCGCGCCGCTGGCACGACCCGGCGTTCCCTCAGGCGTTCCCCTGGTTCGACTCGCCGCGCTACTGGGAAGAGCACCATCGCGCGCTGGAGGAGCAGCTCGAAGCCGTGACGGAATCGCCACTCGAGTTGTGACCGGCCGCACCGCTCGAGCGGTGATCGGTGGCATACTTCTTGGCTTATGAGAACGCGCATCACGCGAGCTGCCTTGCTCTGCATCGTAGTCGGCGCGGGCGGCTGCCACCGGGATTCCAGCGACGCGCCGACTCAAACGACCCGCAGCCACGCGGCCGCTCCCAGGAAGGGTCCGACCGCCGCCCAGCTCACGTCCAACATGGTCGATGCCGCCGGTGTAGGGAAATCGCAGCTGGCCGTCGAGTTGAAATTCGACTTGAAGCAGCGTCCGGTGCTGGGTCAGCCGCTCACCATCGATGTCGCCGTGCTCCCGGAGGTCGACGGCAGTCCCGCCAGCCTCAACGTGAGCGGGGGCAACGGCCTGGTCGTGCCGAACGAGGTGACCAGCATCGCCTTGCCGGCGGTGGAGGCCGGTCAGGTGTATCACCAGTTCGTGGTGGTGACCCCGACCAAGGATGGCGTTCTGCTCCTCAGCCTGAACGTCTCGGTGCACCACGATGAGGTCACGGAGACCCGCGAGTTCTCCATCCCGCTGATCGTGGACTCGCAAAGCCAGCCTACCGCGGGCAACTGAGGGCGCCCACGCGTTCGGCTGCGGGAACGGGCGCGAATCTCCCGCCTAGTATATAATGGGCGGCTTTCTCCGCCGGGCTTCCCAGTGACTCAACAGCTTCGCAACATCGCCATCATCGCCCACGTCGACCACGGCAAGACCACGCTCGTCGATCAGCTCCTCAGGCAATCGGGCACCCTCGATGCGCGCAAGGAAGTTCAGGAGCGCGTGATGGACTCGAACGATCTCGAGCGCGAGCGCGGCATCACGATTCTCGCCAAGAACACCGCGATCACCTGGGGCGACTATCGCATCAACATCGTCGACACGCCGGGGCACGCCGACTTCGGCGGCGAGGTCGAGCGGGTTCTGGCGATGGTGGACTCGGTGCTGCTCCTGGTGGATGCCGTGGACGGCCCCATGCCGCAGACCCGGTTCGTCACGCAGAAGGCGTTCAAGCACGGCCTGAAGCCGATCGTCGTGATCAACAAGATCGATCGCGACGAAGCGCGTCCCGGCTGGGTGCTGGACCAGACCTTCGACCTGTTCGATCGGCTCGGCGCCACGGACGAGCAGCTCGACTTCCCGGTGGTGTATGCCTCCGCGTTGCGCGGCTTCTCTTCGCTCGATTCGGCGGCGCGCAGCGGGGACATGCAGCCGCTGTTCAAGACCATCGTCGAGCATTGCCCCCCTCCGGACGTTGACGTCGACGGTCCGCTGCAGCTGCAGGTCGCGCTGCTCGACTACTCGAGCTACGTGGGGGCCATCGGCATCGGACGCATCAAGCGGGGCACCTTGAAACGGGGCACCGCCGTCACCGTGGTCAACCGCGAGGGCAAGCAGCGCTCCGAGCGGATCTCGCAGATTCTGGGCTTTCACGGCCTGACCCGCGTCGAGGTGGAGAGCGCCGGGGCGGGCGACATCGTTGCGTTCGCGGGGATTCCGGAGCCGAAGGTGTCCGACACGCTTTGCGATCCGGCGAGCGTGGAGGCGTTGCCGAGCCTTACCGTCGACGAGCCGACCATCAGCATGACGTTCGAGGTCAATACCTCGCCGTTTCTCGGCCGGGAGGGCAAGTACGTCACCAGCCGGCAGATTCGCGAGCGCCTCGAGCGCGAGGCCATCCACAACGTCGCGCTGCGCGTGGAGCCGACCGCGGACGCCGACAAGTTCGTCGTCTACGGCCGCGGCGAGCTGCATCTCGGCGTGCTGCTCGAGAACATGCGGCGCGAGGGCTACGAGCTCGCAGTCTCGCGGCCCCGGGTGGTCATCAAGCAGGTCGACGGCTCGGCGCACGAGCCCTACGAGCAGGTCACCGTCGACGCGGACGGCGACGCGCAGGGGGAGATCATGTCCGCGCTGGGAAGCCGGGGTGCGGAGCTCAAGGACATGCAGGCGGACGGGCGCGGCCGGGTGCGCCTGGACTACATGGTGCCCTCGCGCGGTCTCATCGGCTTTCAAACCGACTTTCGCACCATGACGCGAGGCACCGGCCTCCTGCATCACGTGTTCGATCACTATGGTCCGGTGGTGCCGCGGGAGCTCGGGCAGCGGCAAAACGGCGTGCTGATCGCGAACGGGCAGGGGACGGCGCTCGCCTATTCCCTGTTCACCCTCCAGGAGCGAGGCAGGCTCTGCATCGGGCCGGGCGAGGAGGTCTACGAGGGGATGATCATCGGTCTCAACAACCGCGACAACGATCTCGTGGTGAATCCGCTCAAGGGCAAGAAGCTCACCAACATGCGCGCCGCCGGCAAGGATGAGAACATCCTGCTCACGCCGCCGATCCGCTTCAGTCTGGAACAGGCGATGGAATTCATCGACGACGACGAGCTGATCGAGGTCACACCCGCTTCGGTGCGGTTGCGCAAGCGAAATTTGCGCGAGATCGATCGCAAGCGCTCGGAGCGCGAAACCGCCGATTAGGCGCTTGCCCGGGGCCGCGCGCTGCCCGGCTCGGACGCCCGGCGCGCGTCCGGGCGAAATCGAGACACCCGTCACGGCGCCTGTGCGGGATCGCCCTAACATCTGCTGATTCGGTGCCCGACGGCGCCGGACATTACCGCGGGAGATCCAGGGCCTTGTCACGAGATATTGCGGCCGCAATCCTCGGCGCGCCGATTCCGGCCGTGGAAGACCTGAATCCGCTGCTCGAGCACCAGATCGCCGCGGCGCGCCGCGGCACTGGGGAGATGGATCTCGCCACGCTCCTGAAGACGGTCAGCGCCCATTACGACCAGATCGACGGCGAGCGCCGCGGCGTGGTGCGCTCCATGCAGATCATGTCCGACGAGGCGCAGGCGCTGACCCGCGAGATCCGCGAGCAGAACGCCTCGCACCTTCAGGCCATCCTCGACAACGTCAAGGACGCCATCGTCACGCTGAACGAGAGCGGCCACATCGAGACGATCAACCCGACCGGCGAGCGCATCTTCGGCTATGCGCCGAGCGAGACTCTGGGCTGCTCGCTGGAGATGCTGCTGCCCGACGCGGCGGACGGTGCGGCGGCCTTCCTCGAGCGCTTCGCCGTCAAGATCGACGACACGCACGTGGATCTCGCGGCGCACCAGACCTTCGGGCGCACCAAAAGCGGAAATCGCGTCGCGGTGGAGATCGCGGTCAGCAAGGCGAAGCTCGACTGGCGCGACGGCTACATCGTCAGCATCCGCGACATCACCGAGCGCAACAGAGCCGATGCGGCCGCCGCGGGCGAGCGCCGGATGCTCGAGAGGATCGCCGCGAACGCCCCTCTGGAGGAGTCGCTAGAGTCGATCTGCGACCTCATGGAGCGTGCCATTCCCGACAGCCTGCTCGCCATCAGCTTGCTGGACCGGAGGCGCGGCGTGCTGGTCCACGGCGTCGCGCCGCGCGTTCCGCGCGAGCTGGCGGCGGCCATGGATGGAATCCCGCCGGCGCCCGGATACGGATCATGCGCCGCCGCGGTGCATCTCGGGCGGCCGATCGCCGCCGCCGACATCGAGACCGACGTGCATTGGGACTTTCGCCGTCCTGCGCTGCGCGAGGCGGGGTTGCGCGCCTGTTGGTCGACTCCCATCTTGGCGTCGGACGGAGAGATCGTCGGCACGCTCGCCGTCTATCGGCGCCGGCCCGGATCGCCCTCGGCGCGGGACGAGGAGCTGATCTCGAAGATGGCGCCCATCGCGGGGATCGCCATCGAGCGGCGCGCGGGCGAGGATGCCCTGCGCGACAGCGAGCGCAAGTTCCGCGGGCTGTTCGAATCCATGATGGAGGGGGTGTACCAGACCTCGCGCGACGGATGCATCCTCGTGGTCAATCCCGCCTTCGTGAATCTCATGGGCTACTCGTCGGCGCAGGAGCTCTACGATCAGCCTGCCAAGTCCCTTTACTGGAATCCGGCGGATCGCGACACCTTCCAGCGGCGCATGGAGAGCGAGGGCGAGCTGCGCAACCAGGAGTACGCCTTGCGCCGCAAGGACGGCTCCATGGTGGTCGTGCTCGATTCCAGCCGCGTGGTGCTCGATACGGGCGGCCGCATCGTCGGCTACGAAGGCACGCTCACCGACATCACCGAGCGCAAGAGGGCGGAGACCGCCGTGTTCCAGGCGAAGGAGCGCGCGCAGGTCACCTTGCAATCGATCGGCGACGCGGTCATCACCACCGACTCCGAAGGGCGCATCGATTACATGAATCCCGTGGCCGAGAGCTTGACCGGCTGGGAGAGCCGCGAGGCGCAGTCGCACTTCATCGGCGAGGTCATGAGCGTGGTCGACGAGTCGACCGGCGCGGCCACCGAATCTCCGATCACGCGCTGCCTGCGCGAGGGACAGATGCTGGGATTGAGCGAGCACACGGTGGTCCTGAACCGCCGCCGCCAGGAGCTCGCCATCCAGGATTCCGCCGCGCCGATCCGCGACCGCGAGGGCAATCTGATCGGCGCCGTCATGGTGTTCCGTGACGCAAGCCGCGAGCGGCGGCTGCACCGTGCGCTCCATTACCAGGCGAGCCACGATGCCCTGACGGGGCTCATCAACCGCCGCGAGTTCGAGAACCGCCTGACCGCGGCGGTCGAGGCCGCCCGGCAGAGGCCCGACGCGCGCCACGTGCTCCTATACCTGGATCTCGACCAGTTCAAGCTGGTCAACGACACCTGCGGCCACCCGGCGGGCGACCAGCTCCTCAAGCAGATCACCGGCGTGCTGCAGTCGCGGCTGCGCTCGGGCGACACGCTCGCGCGTCTCGGCGGCGACGAGTTCGGCATTCTCCTGCAGAGCTGCGCGCTCGATCAGGCGCTCAGGGTTGCGGATGGATTGCGGCAGTCGATCCGCGACTTTCGCTTCATGTGGCAGGAGTCGGCGCTGCAGGTCGGCGTCAGCATCGGCATCGTCGAGATCACTCTCGAGACGCAGAACGTCGCGAGCGTGATGAGCGCCGCCGACGTGGCCTGCTATTCGGCCAAGGATCTCGGCCGCGACCGAATTCAGCTCTACAAGCCCGACGAGGTGCACGAGCGCCACCGCGAGATGCACTGGGTGTCCAAGCTGGCCCGTGCCTGCGACGAGAGCCGCTTCGAGCTGTATTTCCAACCGATCGTGCCGACCGGCGCGTATCGGCGCGAGAACGAGCGCGAGCACTTCGAGCTCATGCTCCGGCTGCGCGACGATCATGGCGGCCTGGTGGCGCCCGCCGAGTTCATCCCGGCCGCGGAGCGCTACAACGTCATGCCGTCGATCGACCGGTGGGTGGTCCGTCAGGCGCTCGACCGCCTGGTCCATCGCAGCGGTTTGGGGATGAAGCCCTTCACGATCGCCGTCAATCTGTCCGGCACCTCGCTCAACGACGAGCGTTTCCTCGAATACTTGATCGCCGAGTTGAGCACGCAAGATCTCGCGCCCGGCGCGGTCTGCTTCGAGATCACCGAGACCGCCGCGATATCGAATCTCGTCAGCGTGGTGTTCTTCATGCGCGAATTGCGCGCGCGGGGCTGCCACTTCGCGCTCGACGACTTCGGCAACGGGCTGTCCTCGTTCATGTATCTGAAGACGCTGCCGGTGGACTATCTCAAGATCGACGGCCAGTTCGTCGAGAACGTGACCCGCGACCGCATCGACCGCAGCATGGTCGAGGCGATCAGCCAGGTCGGCAGAACCATGGGCATCGAGACCATTGCCGAGAAAGTCGAATCTCAGGAGGTGCTCGACGAGCTGGCGCGTCTCGGCATCGGCTACGCCCAAGGGATCCACATCGCGCCGCCGCGCACGGCCAGGGAATTCCCGTATTTGCGCTAGGCACCTGCACACCAGCCCCGGAAGTGCTGCCTTTTCCCGGTAGCACGCTCTGCGCACTTCACGGGTTCCATCCGTCAGTCCCCCCCGCCGAATGCGTAGCTTAGGCCGACGCTCGCGGTGTATCGAGGGAAGAGCTGGTAGCCGTCCAGGTTGCTGTATACCGGCAGCTGTGCGAACGCGTAGGCGTGGAGCTTCGGGTGCAGCCGGACGGCGATCCCCGGGCTGAGATATACCACCGTGCCGACGGTGTCCGGAACGTCCGCCAGGGCTCCCTGGTCCGCGCTCTTGTGCAG
>DATAUO010000316.1:0-7061 GCA_036268215.1 Steroidobacteraceae bacterium | reverse complement strand
TGAGCGGGTTCCATTTCGGGACGCGCTCGATACAGTATTCGACGCAATCGAGGGCGAGCTTCAGGGCCAGATCCGGCGGCACGAAACTGCGTTTGTAGCCGCAAAAGGTGTCGCCGAGCGTGTCGTTCAGGATCGTGCCGCGCAGCTCGCGAAAGTCGAAGCCTTTGCGCCGTGCCGCCACCAGGTAGAACGGCATGAGCATGGTGACGCCGATGGTGCTCATGTTGACGCTGACGGCGTCGAGCGGAATCCCATCGAGCACTCGCTCCATGTCCTCGATCGAGGCAATCGGCGTGCCCTGCAGCCCGATGTCGCCGCTCGCGAGCGGATGGTCGCTGTCCACTCCCGAGTTCGTCGGAATGTCGAAAGCGATGTTCACGGCGTTGTCGCCCCCCTGGATCAGGAAGCGGATACGCTCATTGGTCGCGCTCGGCGAACCGAAGCCGCAGAGATGACGGCGGCTCCACAGCCGGCCGCGATACATGTTCGGGTAGATGCCGCGCGTGTAGGGAAACTGGCCTGGATCGCCGAGCCGCTGCGAGTAGGTGAAGTCGGGCAGATCGGCCGGGGTATAGAAGGCCTTGACCGGATAGCCGGACCAGGTCTCGAAGCTCTCGAGCTTCTCACGGTAGGCGACACCGACCGTCGCGAGATTGCTCTGTGCGGGCCCAACGGCCGCCGGCGCCGCGGGCGGCGACGCCTCGGCCTTGTCGATTTCCTCCAGCACAGATGCTTCCGGCGTCATGATTTATCTCCGTATCTTCATTTCGTTAACTGAACGATCGTTCGCTTTGTTATTCTAACCAAGCGGCGCGCCCAAGGCAATCGCGCCGGGGACACGGCAGATACGAAAATTTGCACTCTAGGAAAACAAATTCCTCGAGAACGCAGCCGGATCGCCGATTTGACGGGCGATTTTCGTGAACGGCGCGGGTACGCCCTGCGGGGCCTACGATCTGCCCAGGATGCCCCGCTCCTTGGACTGCGCCCGGGCCTTGGTCACATCCTGCGGCAGACCGCCAGCGCACACGGCGAGCAGGAGCGCACCCTCGGGACCGGCCTGCAGATAGGCGTGTCCCATGGTGCTGTCGAGGTAAGCGCTGTCGTGTTTGCGGAGGTTGAGCGGCTCATAGCCGTCCGTGCAGACGTCGACCGCGCCCTCGAGAACCAGGATCATCTCTTCTCCGGGGTGACGAACGAGGCCGCCATAGTCCTTCAGGGACTGCGCCTTGAGCCGCATGACCACGGGCTCCATTCGCTTGTTCGAGAGCTCCTCGAAGAGAAAACTCAGCCGGTAGGCGGGCGTTTCGATGTCATCGCCCTTGAGCCCGCGCGCCACGCTGCGCCGGGCGGAGACCCACGGGACGGTCGACTCATCCGGGGTCAAGGCCGCATCGAACAGCACCCGCATGTCCACGCCGAGGCCCCGGCTCAGCAGGATCAACTTGTCGTACGTGAGGGACAGCTTGTTGTTCTCGACCTTGGACAGGGTCGAATACGAGATCCCGCTTCGCGCGCTGACATCCTTGAGGCTCCAGCCGTTCTTGCGTCGAAGCTCCCGCACGCGTCGCCCGAGGCTCCGTCGGGAAAGAGAACGATGATCCAAATCCACTCCTGGCAGGCACTGTCGCCGATTCATTCAGCTGGGGCAGCATCGCATTTTCGCGCGGAAGGGCCAAGGCGCGCTCCGTAATTTGCTTATACGAAAACTTGTCGTATAGTCTCACGACAGTTGGCCACCACGCTCAAGGTCTGACTTCGTCCATGGCCGCGTCCTATTCCTCCTGGGGTCTCGTCCGGCAAGCAACGGTCGGTCATGGGTCGTGGCCGCGAGCCTGGCGCGCGGCGGCGGCGAAGCCGAGCTATCGGGTGGTGATCGTCGGCGGCGGGGGCCATGGAATCGCCACAGCCTACTACCTGGCCAAAGAGCACGGGATCACGGATGTCGCGGTGCTGGAGAAGGGTTGGATCGGGGGCGGAAACACCGGGCGCAACACCACGGTCGTGCGCTCGAATTATCTGCGGCCCGAGAGCGCGGCATTCTATGACTTCTCGCTGCGGCTCTACGAACGGCTCACCGCCGAGCTCAATTTCAACATCATGTTCAGCCGCCGTGGATTGACCACGCTGCTGCACAGTCCCCACGCCGTGAACGCCGCATGGGGCCAGCTCAATACCCTGCATTTGAACGGCATCGACGCCGAGATCCTGTCGCGCGAGGAATTACAACGGCGCGTCCCTCTGCTCAACTTTGCGCCCGATGCGCGCTTCCCCATCCATGGCGCGATTGTGCAGCCGCGGGCTGGCGTCGTGCGCCACGACGCGGTGGTCTGGGGCTATGCGCGCGGCGCCGACGCTCGCGGGGTCGACATCGTGCAGAACTGCGAGGTGACGGGAATCGAGGCACGCGACGGCCGGGTCAACGGAGTGCACACCCGGCAGGGATTCATCGCGGCATCGCAGGTGGTCATGGCCGTTGCCGGCAGCTCGAGCCTAGTGGCGGCCACGGCAGGGATTCGCCTGCCCATCATGACCTATCCGCTTCAGGCCATGGTGACCGAGCCGATCAAGCCCTGTCTCGATACCGTGGTGCTGTCGCCCGCGACCGGCAGCTATGTGAGCCAGTCGGACCGCGGCGAGCTCGTGATCGGCGGCGGTCTCGACCGATATCCGAGCTATGCGCAGCGCGGAAGCATTGCGGTGACCGCGAGCACCGTCGCCGGGCTCCTTGAGATCTTCCCCAGTTTCAGCCGCCTCAAGCTGATGCGGCAGTGGGCAGGGATGGTCGACATCATCGCGGACTCCAGTCCGATTCTCGGGTTTGCGCCCGTCCGCGGCATGTTCATCAATGCCGGCTGGGGAACCGGCGGCTTCAAAGCCATTCCCGCCGGCGGCTGGACCACCGCCTGGAGCATCGCCCATCAGCGGGAGCACCCCATGATCGCGCCGTTCTCGCTCGGACGCTTCGCACGCGGCGCCCTCATCGATGAAGCCGCCGCCGCCGTGATCGCTCACTGACTCATCGCGTCGCCGCCATGTTTCGAATCAATTGTCCCTGGTGCGGTATACGAGATCACGATGAGTTCACCTTCGGCGGTGAGCTGCGCGCCCACGCGCCCGCCTGGGACGCGCCTCTGACGGGCGAGGATCTGGCGGCGCAGCTGTTCATGCGAGACAACCTGAAAGGAGTGCGGCACGAGCGCTGGCTGCACACCTCATGCCGGGAATGGCTGCGCGTGGTCCGCGACACGGCCGATCACTCGGGGGTGTGCGAAGCCACCCATGTCAGGGCGCCCTGATGCAAAACTCTCATCGGCTCGAATCCGGGGGATGCATCGATCGCACCAAGCTGTTGTCGTTTCGCTTCGACGGACGGCGCCTCTCTGGATTTCAGGGCGACACGCTGGCCTCGGCGCTGTTGGCGAACGGCATCAAGGTGGTCGGCCGGAGCTTCAAGCTGCATCGCCCGCGGGGCATTACCGGTCTTGGCGAAGAGGATACGGGCGGCCTCGTGCAGCTCATCGACGACGCCCGCTCGACCCCCAACGTGCGCGCAACGCAGACTGAGCTCGTCGAGGGACTGGTCGCGCGGAGCGTCAATTGCTGGCCTGGCCCCCGCTGGGACCTGGCGGGAGGGCTCTCGTTGCTCTCGCGCTTTCTGCCCGCGGGCTTCTACTACAAGACCTTCAAGTGGCCGAGCTGGCACTTCTACGAGCCGCTGATCCGGCGGCTGGCCGGTCTCGGCCGCGCTCCCGACGGTCCCGATCCCGATCGCTACGAGCGCGAATACCTTCATTGCGAGGTGCTGGTGGTGGGAGGCGGCACGGCCGGAATGACCGCCGCCGCCGCGGCCGCGGCCAGGGGTGCCGATGTCATCTTGGTGGAGCAGAACCGCGTCTCTCCGGCCTGCGGCGGGGCATATCCCCGTTCGTCGTCGCCCAGTTTGCGGATCTTCGAGTTTGCCTGTGCGTTCGGTTACTACGAGGACAACCTGGTCGCCGTGTCGCGGCGCGCGCGCGGCGGGCGCATCGCGGAGAGGCTCTGCCTGATCCGGGCGCACGAGGTGGTGTTGGCCACCGGCGCGATCGAGCGGCCAATGATCTTTCCGGGCAACGATCGACCGGGGGTGATGCTCGCCTCCGCGGCTCGAGGCTATCTCGAGCGCTACGGCGTGGTCCCGGGACGCCGCGCGGCTCTGGTGACCAACAACGATGACGCCTACGACACGGCCGTGCATCTGCAGCGCGCGGGAGTTTCCGTGGCTGCGATCATCGACAGCCGCGACACGCCGGCGTCCGACGCGGCGCGCAGCGCCGCCGCGGCAGGCATCGCCGTCCACACCGGCAGCTCCATCCTCGGCACCTCGGGATGGCATGCGCTGCGCTCGATCACCGTGGCCCGTCGCGGCGAATCCCGCGGCCGGCGCATCGACTGCGACCTGCTGTGCACGTCGGGCGGTTGGGCGCCGACCCTGCACCTGTATTCCCAGAGCGGCGGCAAGCTCGCCTTCGACGAGGCGTTGGGCGCATTCGTGCCGGGCGAGGCGACGCAGCGCGTCCGTGCGGTCGGCCGCGCCCAGGGCGCGACGCTCCCGCGAACCGGCGGCAATACCTGGTCGGGAGATGTCGGCGCGTGGACCGAGCGGGCGCGCCGGCACGCCTTCGTCGATCTCATGAGCGACGTGGCCGTCACCGATATCGCCGTCGCCGCGCAAGAAGGATACGTGTCGGTCGAGCATCTCAAGCGCTATACCACGCTTGGCATGTCGCCGGATCAGGGCAAGACCAGCAACCTCAACGGACTCGCGCTCCTCGCGGCCTTCACCGGGCGGTCGCCCGGCGCGGTCGGCAACACGAAGTTTCGCCCGCCGTACGTACCCGTGACGCTGGGCGCGTTCGCGGGACGCGCTCGCGGCATCCTGTTCAGCAAGGTGCGGCGGCTTCCGACTCATGCCGTGCAGGATGAGAGCGGCGCGAGGATGATGGAGCTGTCCGGATGGCTGCGTCCCGCGCACTACGCAGCCAAGGGCTCTCTGTCCTCGACCGAGGCCGAGGTGCTCGCCGTGCGCCATCGCGTCGGGCTGATGGATTACTCGCCCATCGGGAAGATCGAGATCAGCGGCACCGACGCCGCGCGGTTTCTCGAGCGGATCTATGCCGCGCCCGTCGCCTCCCTACCCGTCGGCCGCGCGCGTTACGGTCTCATGCTCAACGAGAACGGCGTCATCGTCGATGACGGCATCGTGGCGCGCCTCGCCGAGCGGCGCTTCTTCCTGACAGTCACCAGCGGCCACGCGGAGTTGATGGTCGACTGGCTCGAGGAGTGGCAGCAGTGTGCGTGGCCGGACCTCGACGTGGTGATCACGCCCTTGACCACGCATCTCGCCGCGCTCCTGGTCTCCGGTCCCCTCGCACGGACCGTGCTGTCCGCGCTGAAGCTCGACCTGCCGCTCGACGCCGGTCGGTTTCCCCACATGGCGGTGCGGGAGGGAGCGCTCGACGGCGTTCCGGTGCGCGTGCTGCGCACGGGATTCTCGGGCGAGGTCAGCTTCGAGATCTATCTCCCGTGGCGCCACGGCGCAACCCTCTGGCGCGAGATCCGCGGGGCGGGCGCGGCGTACGAGCTCGAGCTTTTCGGCACCGATGCGATGCTGATGCTGCGCTTGGAGAAAGGATTCATCCACGTGGGTCTCGACACGGATTCGACCACCGTGCCCGACGACATCGACATGGGCCGGCTGCACCAGAGGAAATCGGAATCCTTCATCGGCATGCAGGCCCTGGCGAGGCCTCACTCGAAGGCGGCGGAACGGCTCCAACTGGTCGGCTTCGAGCCGGTCGGAAGCGGCGACACCCTGGCGGAAGGAGCTCAAGTCCCCTGCTCGCACGGAGCGGGACGGCAGGGATCGATCACCTCGAGCGGCGTGAGTCCCACGTTGAATCGTCCCATCGCGATCGGCATGCTGACCAGCGGGCGCTCGCGGTACGGTGAGATCGTGCCGGTGCACCACGACGGACGCCGATCGCGTGCCCGCGTGAGAGCGCCCTGTTTCGTCGATCCCAACAACGAGCGGCTTCGAGATGCAGGCTGAGGCAATCATCGCGCCCGCGCCCGTCGCCGCTGCCGCTGCCGCTGCCGCTGCCGCGACCGTGCCGCAAGACTCCGGTCTCGAGCTCTTGCCGCTGCCGACCCGTGGACTGCTCTCCTTTCAAGTGTCGCGTCAGTCGGCCGGCGCCCTGTCGGCGCTGCGCTCGGCGCTGGGCTTCGAGCCTCCCTCGCGGCCCAACAGCGCGACGTCGCTCCACGATGTGCACTGCCTGTGGATCTCCCCCCGCCACTGGCTCATCGACAGCGAGCCTGCCGCGGAAGAGCGTCTGTTTGCCGGGCTCGCGGCCCAGGCACGAGCCATGGAAGGCACAGCGCGAGTCACGCGCAGCAGCGACTGCTTCGACAGCGTCCTCCTTTCGGGAGCGCAAGCCGCGTCGCTGCTCGCGAGGGGCTGCGCGCTCGATCTGCGCGATGTCGCGGCGCCGCCGAATACGGCGCTGCGGACCCGCTTCGCCGACGTGCCGATCATCCTGTACAAGTTGCGCGCGGCGACGTTCCGCCTGCACGTCGATGTGTCGCTGAGCCATCATCTCTGGCTGTGGCTCGCGGACGCGCGCGAATCTTTCGACTCGGAGCATGGGCGATGACTCGCACCGTGCGGCTCGCGGACAAGTTCGAGCTCGAGTCCGGCCGGGTGTACCTGACCGGCATCGAGGCGTTGGTTCGCCTGCCCATGATGCAGCGGCGGCTCGACCTCGCGCAGGGCAAGAACACCGCCGGGTACGTGTCCGGTTATCAGGGCTCGCCGCTGTCCGGTCTCGACATTGCGATGGGCCGCGCCGCGCCCTACCTCGAGCGGCATCATGTGCACGTCAGTCCGGGCCTCAACGAGGATCTCGCGGCCACGGCAATCTGGGGCACCCAGCAGGTGAATCTGTTCGCCGGCGCGAAGTACGACGGCGTGTTTTCCCTCTGGTATGGAAAGGGGCCGGGAATCGACCGCTCGGGCGATG
>DATAUO010000315.1:0-26898 GCA_036268215.1 Steroidobacteraceae bacterium | reverse complement strand
GCTCCGGGTGACTGCAAGTCCACAACGATTGTACACTCGGAGCTCATCCCGTCCGGCGTCTCCGAGGTGCATATGGGGCTGGTGAGAATTTCGACCCTGTCACTGGCGATTTCGTTCACATGCGCCGCCTGCTCCGATCCGCAGCCGCCCAAAAAGACGGTTTTCGATCCCATGACCCAGCAGCTCGACAAGGCCCGTGCGGTGCAGGGCACGGTCGATGCGAACTCGTCCGGCACCCGCAAGGCGGTCGACGCCGAAGAGCGCGGCGACACCCCGTAAGATCAGCGGCGCACGGATTGCTCGGCCCGCACCCAAGCCTCGGCTCCCACGGACCGCTCGGCGCACCCGGATTCCGCCCATGGTGAATCCCCTCGAGGGTCTGCGCCGGGCATGGCGTTGGACCGTCCGTAAGATGCTGAGCGCGTGGGTGCGGACGACCGTCAAGCCCGATACCGCGGCGGAAGGGATCGCGGCGAGCCCGCGGCCCGTATGCTACGTGCTCGAGCGCGAGAGCCAGACCGACCTCGCGGTGCTCGGCATGGTGTGCGCACGCCTCGGATTGCCGCGCGCGGAGAGGCGCCTCGTCATCTCGCGCCGGCGCGCGGGCCCCGCCTACTTCGAGCTGATGCGCCCCGCCGGGATGTTCACGACCCGGACCGCGTCGCGCGCGCCGCGCTACCTGGTCCAGCTGGTCGCGGCCGCCGGCGCGGATGCCTCATTCGACATCGACCTCGTTCCCGTCGCGATCTTCTGGGGACGAGCGCCGCACAAGGAGGCGAGCCTCTGGCGGCTGTTGTTCGCCGAGGACTGGGCGCTGGTCGGACGCTTCCGCAAATTCCTGAGCGTGCTGGTCAACGGGCGCGCGGTGTTGGTCAATTTCGGCGAGCCGGTGCGCCTGCGCGATGCCCTTCAGGAGGGCATGAACGAGCAGCGCAGCGTGCGCTGGGTGCTGCGGTCGCTGCGCGCGGGATTGAGAGCGCAGCGTGCATCCACCATCGGCCCCGATCTGTCCCACCGCCGCACCATCGTGGCACAGGTGTTGAAGGCGCGAGACGTGCGCCGCGCGGCATTCCGCGAGATGCAAACCCGCGGCATCTCGCGCCGCGCCGCGTTGCTCGCGGCCCGCAAGAATGCGTTGGAGATCGCCGCGAATTATTCGGAGGCGTTCGTACGCCTGATGTCGGGCATCCTGGGGTGGCTGTGGAACCGCCTGTACGACGGCGTGGACCTCGAGCACGTCGAGCAGCTCAATGAAGTGGGCGAGGGGGCCGAGATCATCTACGTCCCCTGTCATCGCAGCCACATGGATTATCTGCTGCTGTCGTACGTCATCTACCACAAGGGTTTCGCGCTGCCGCACGTGGCGGCAGGCATCAATCTGAATCTGCCGGTCATCGGGCGCTATCTGCGCAAGGGCGGTGCGTTCTTCCTGCGCCGCACTTTCAGGGGCGATGCGCTCTACGCGGTGGTGTTCGCCAAGTATCTTTCCTTCATGATGGAGCGCGGCCATCCGCTCGAGTATTTCATCGAGGGAGGCCGCAGCCGCACGGGCCGGCTGCTGACGCCTCGTACCGGCATGCTCTCGATGACGGTGCGGGCGTACCTGCGCGAGCCGCGCCGCCCGGTGGTGTTCATGCCGGTGTACTTCGGCTATGAGCGCGTGGTCGAAGGGCGCACCTACATCGGCGAGCTGTCCGGCGCCCCGAAGGAAAAGGAGAGCGTGCTCGGCCTCATCAAGGGCGTGATCTCCGTGCTGCGCAGCAAGCTCGGCAAGGTGCACGTGAATCTGGGCGCGCCCATCCATCTCGAGGAGCTCTTGCAGAGCCACCACCCCGACTGGCGCGCCGACCCGGACACGCGCGCGCCGTGGGTGGGCGAGGCCATCGGCGAGCTCGCCTGGCGGATCAATGTCGAGATCAACGCCGCGGCTGCAGTGACGCCGATCAACCTGGTCGCCATCGCGATGCTGGCGACCCCCCGTCAGGCGCTGGCCGCCGGCGACCTGGCGCGGCAGGTGGAGCTCTACCGCGACCTCCTCGGTGCGGCGCCCTACGGGCCGCTCGTGACGGTCACCCGGGACGACGGCGAGAGCATGATCCGCTACGCCGAGAGCATGGGACTGATCGAGCGGCAGAAGCACCCGCTCGGGGATCTCGTGCGCATGAGCCCCGAGAGCGCGGTGCTCGCGACCTACTATCGCAACAACGTGCTGCACCTCTTTGCCATGCCCTCGCTGCTCGCGTGCTGCTTCGTGAGCAACGCATCCATGCGCACCGAGGACATCCATCGCCTGGTGTGGCGCGTGTACCCCTACGTGGCGGCCGAGCTGTACCTGCGGTGGGATGAGGCCTATGCCTACCTCGCGGCGGACGAGCTGCTGGAGGCGCTCGCCCGCATGGGCCTTCTCGAGGCGGTGCCCGACCGCAGCGAATGGCGCCGTCCGCCGTCGACCTCGCCCGAAGCAATGCAGCTCTCGTTGCTCGCACAGGCCTCGATCCAGACATTGGAGCGCTATTACCTGGCGGTGGCGCTGCTATTGCAGGCAGGCAGCGGCAGCATCACGCAAGAGGCTCTCGAGCAGCGCTGCCATCTGATGGCTCAGCGGATGTCCGCGCTCTACGGCCTCAACTCGCCGGAATTCTTCGACAAGAGCCTGTTCAGGAATTTCATCGACCTTTTGCGCCGCCGCAACGTGGTCCAGGCCTCCGACGAAGGCCGGCTGCTCTACGGCGACCCGCTGCTCGGCGTCGGTGCGGACGCGCAGCTGGTGCTGTCGGAGCAGATCCGGCACAGCATCCTGCAGGTGACGCTCGGCGGGTGAGCGGGCGGGCCGGGCCGCCTCGAGCCGCGGCCGTTGGTCGGGGCTGCGGCAAGCCGCCGGGCTCGCGATCCGAGCGGCGCGCCTTCAATCCCAGGCGGTTCGGCCGCGCTGCCGCTTCGCGTCGCCGCGGCGCTTCTTCGATTCGATGCGGCGCTCCTTGGAAGCCCGCGTCGGGCGGGTCTTGCGGCGCACCTTGGGCTCGACGAGCGCCGCGCGAATCAGCCCGCACAGACGCTCCTCGGCGGCCCGCCGGTTCTGCTCCTGACTGCGTTCGCTCATCGACTTGAACAGCAGATCGCCGTCCTCGGTCAACCGGCGGCCGGCGAGGCGCGCGAGCCTCGACTTCACTGGCGGCGGGAGACTCCTGCTCCGGGCCAGCAGGAACTTGAGCTGCGCGGCGCTCGACACCTTGTTGACGTTCTGCCCGCCGGGGCCCGAGGAGCGGATGAATTTCCATTCCAGATCGTCGTCGGGGATGACGAGATCGGGCGCGATGACGATGGGCATGGGCCGTGCCGCGGCCGCTCAGCCGGGATCCGGCGCGGAGCGGATCACCACCTCGCGCTGCGCCACGGGAATGGTGATGCCGCGCTCCCGGAACAGCCGCCAGATGGCGCGGTTCACCTCGGAGCGCACGTTGTTGACCCCTTCCTGCGGGTCCGAGATCCAGAAACGCAGCTCGAGATCGATGCCGGATTCGCCGAAGTTCATGAGGCGCGACACGGGTGCCGGCTCGCGCAGCACGCGCCTCTGTCCCTCGCAGGCAATCAGCAGGAGCTGCAGCGCCTCTTCAGGATCGTCGCGGTAGCTCACCCGTACGGGCAGCTTCAAGCGGATGCGGGGGTCCGTGTAGCTCCAGTTGATGACCGCATTGGATATGAGCTGCTGATTCGGCACCAGCATCTCGATTCCGTCACGGTCGCGCACCACCACGTAGCGGCCGCGCAGCTCCTGCACCCAGCCGAAGTTCTCGGTGCTGGTGCCGCTCTGGCCGGACAAGCTGATGACGTCGCCCGGCTTGATCGAGCGGTCCATGAGCAGCACGAAGCCGCTCACGAAGTTCGCCGCGATGGACTGCAGGCCGAAGCCCAGCCCGAGGCCGATCGCGCCGGTGAGCACGGTCAGCGCCGTCAGGTCGACGCCCGCGGCATTGAGGCCGATGAGGATGCTGAGCGCGATCAGAAAGGCGTTGGTGAACTTCGCGATCCCGATGCGCGTCGACGGCGCGAGCGTCGAGAGCCGTTTCAGCCGTCGATCGACCCAGCGGCTGACCCAGATCGCGACCAGCACGAAGAGCGTCAGCGTGGCGAGGAGCTTCAGCACCGACCATACGGTCACGCGGTTCTTGCCGGCGACCACGCCGATGTTGTCCAGCTCGGCGATGATGGGGTCCAGCCAGCCGAGATACTTTGCCGCGATGGCCACCCAGAGAATCAGGGCGACCCGGCTCTCCCAGGGCTGCATCCACGACTTGGTGCCGAGGCTGGCGGCGAACAACAGCACCGCGATCCTCACCAGGATGTAGACACCCACCAGGTGCGCCGCGGCGTCGAGGACGCTCACGTCGTAGTGCGCCCCCTGCAAGCCCGCGCGCACCAAGAGGACGGCGGCGAGCGCGACCAGGGCGGGCATCACCACGATCCCGCTTTGCGAGACGAAGTATTCCCAGGTGAGCGCGGGGGGTGCGCGGACGATGCGCCGGTCATACCGGCTGCGCAGCACCGCGCCGACGATCCATCCGGCGAGCAGGCACACCGAGATCGAGCCGATCTCGACCAGCACGTTGCGGGTGAAGAGGATGTCGAAGAACGCATCGACGCGCTGGATCAGCTCGTTCATGCGTTCAGGTCCGGGATGAGCTGGCTCTCGAGCCGTGCGATCTGGTCCTTGAGCATGAGCTTGCGCCGCTTCAGCCGCTTCATTTGCAACTCGTCGGTTTTGAAATCGAGGCTCAGACGCGCAATGATGTCGTCGAGATCGCGGTGCTCGATACGCAGCTGACGCAGCTTCTCGATGTTCTTGAACAGATCCCGATTGACGTTGCTTTCTTCGTCGCTCACGGCGTCAGGGTAATTTATAGGTATGCCACACTGGGGGAACGCCATCCGGTAGCTTAAGGGAGCGGCCCAAGGGATTCCAGGCAGCTTCAGGATGGTGGAAGTCGGAGCCCACCGATCCGGCCAGCCCGAGCTCGGCCGCCATCGCGGCAAGACTCGGCGCGTGCTGCGCGCCGTTCGGGCCGGTCACCACCTCGAGTGCCGCGCCGCCCGCCGCGGCGAAATCGGCCAGCATCCGCCCGCGGGCGCCCGCCGACAGCCGATAACGTGCCGGGTGCGCGAGCACCGCCGCACCGCCCGCGGCGCGAATCCAGGCGACCACCTCGGAGAGCGCCGGCCATTCGCAGGCGACGTGGGCGCGTTGACCCGCTCCCAGGTACTTGCGCATCGCCTGGTCGGGCCGGGACACGACGCCCGCGCGCACCATGGCGCGCGCAAGATGCGATCGCGTCGGCACGCATTCGTGCTCCAACTCGGCGAGGAAGCGCGCCCCGGGCAAACCCTGCTTGTCGAGCCGCGCGCACATCCTGCGCAGGCGCTCCCTGCGGCGCTCCGCCTGGGTGTCGAGCGCGGCGCGCAGCTGCGGGGAAGCGGGATCGATCCAGAGCCCGAGCACGTGGAGAGTCTGGGCGCGCCATTCCGCCGAGATCTCGGCCCCGGGCACCAGCGAGACACCGTGGAGCGAAGCCGCCGCTTGCGCCTCCTCGAGCCCCGCGACGGTGTCGTGGTCGGTCAGCGCCAGCACGTCCACCGCGGCCCGAGCGGCCCGCTCGATCAACGCGGATGGGGATAAGGAGCCGTCGGAGCGGTTCGAATGCGTGTGCAGGTCGATGTTCATGCGGAGGCGAGCCCGACGGCCTGGAGCTCGAGGCCTGCGAGGACGATGAATCCCTGCTCGCGCTCGAATCCGTCGCGGCTGTAGTCGAAGGTGTAGGTGCGCAGCAGCCTGAGGCGGCCCCCGGGCCTGCGCGTCCAGCGGAAACCGGAGAATGCCACGGTTCCATCGAGCAGCTGGACGACCGCGCGGGAACAGGTGTCCTTGGCGATCCGATTGGCCTGCTCGCGGGCATCCAAGGCGTCGTGCCAAACCTTGTAAATGACCCCCAACGCGGTCACCAGGGACACGAATAGCAAGAAGTCGCTCATGATCCGCCAAGCTTACCGCACGGATACGGCCCTTGGATTTCGGCGGCCGCCCCCCATACAAGCGTCAGGAGAGCCATATGACCGAAGCATCGCCACCGAATTTGACCGTGCGCGTCGATCCCGGCGAAATGTTGCAGTACGTGCAGACCCTGATGGTTGCGCCGCACGGCAGCGTGACGGGCGATCTGTCCATGGCCCTGGCGGAGCGTCAGTGGGGCGGCAACAGCGCCCTGGCGCATGCGGCACAGCTTCGCTGGCGGGCTCTCAATCGCGCCTTCGGCGATGCCCGCGTCAGCACCTGGACCTCGCACCCGAAGCGTGACCAGATTCATGTCCCCGCGGCGCTGATCGGCGCGGCCGGAGTCGCGCGCCTGACCATGTCCGACCAGGAGGTCGTGTTCGACATTCCGACCTTGCTGGACGCGACGCTGGAGCTTTGCGAGCCGATCGGTCACGCCTAGGGAGGCAGGACGCTCGGATCGGTGAAGGCGAGGAAGTCGCCGTTGATCAGGCTTTCGCGGCAGTTGTAGCGCAGTCGATGCCCGTCGAGCCGCGTCACATGGCCGCCGGCCGCCTCGAGGAGGGCCTGCCCCGCCGCCGTATCCCATTCCGATGTCGGGCCGAAGCGGGGGTAGAGATCCGCCTTGCCCTCGGCCAGCAGGCAGAACTTCAACGAGCTGCCGATTCCCTGCAAGACATGGGGCCCCAAGCGCCCGAGGTAGGCTGCCGTCTCCGTGCTCGCGTGCGATCGGCTGCCGACGATACGCAGCGGGTGGGCGGGAGGCGCGACGCGGATCGCAGCCGCCGTCTCGCCGGCATGATCTCGAAACGCGCCGAGGCCCGAAGCTCCCCAGTAGAGGAGCCTGCGAGCGGGCGCGGACACGAGGCCCAGCACCGGCTCGTGATCGACGATCAGCGCGATGTTGATGGTGAACTCGCCGTTGCGCTTGACGAACTCGCGGGTTCCGTCCAAGGGATCGACCACCCAGAGCTCGCGCCAGCCGCGGCGTCGCTCCCAGGGCACCTCGGCCGATTCTTCGGACAACACCGGAATGTCGGGCGTGAGGCGTCCGAGCTCCTCGAGGATGATGCGTTGCGAGTCCAGATCGGCTTGTGTCAGCGGCGAGTTGTCGTCCTTGCGCTCCACCGTGAAGCCGGAGCCGTAAACGTCCATGATGGCCGCTCCGGCGCGCAGGGCAATGGGCTTCAAGGCCGCACCCAAGGCAGGTAGATCTCGCATCGATTGCTATGATACTCAAATGCCGCCGGGAGCCGCGCTCGACTGGTCCGTCATCGATACCGTGCTCCTCGACATGGACGGAACGCTGCTCGACCTGCGCTTCGACAACTGGTTCTGGCAGGAGCTGGTCCCGGAGCGCTACGCGGCGGCCCGCGGGCTGCAGGTCCCGGCCGCGAAGGCGCTGCTCGCGCCGAAGTTCACGGCCGCGCGCGGAACGCTGGAGTGGTACTGCATCGAGCACTGGAGCCGCGAGCTGGATCTGGACATCGGCGGCATCAAGCGCTCCGCGCTGCCGCGCGTCGAGTTCCTGCCCGGGGCGAAGGACTTTCTCGAGAAGGTGCGTGCGCTCGGCAAGCGCCGCGTGCTCGTGACCAACGCGCATCCCACCACGTTGAGCTTGAAGAACGAGCAGGTCGCGTTGCTGGCGCACTTCGATGCCTGCTACTCGACGCATGCGTTCGCCTACCCGAAGGAGCACCCGGAATTTTGGCCGCGGCTGCATCTCGCGGAGCCGTTCGTGCCCGAGCGCACGCTGTTCGTCGACGACTCGCTGCACGTGCTGGCGGCGGCGCGCGCCTTCGGCGTCGGGTTCCTGCGAGCCGTGCGCCGGCCGGATTCGGGCCAGCCGCCTCAGGCCACGGGGGAGTTCACCGCGATCGACGCGGTGGGCGAGCTGATCTAGCGGACGCGGGCTCGAACGAACCCCGAATCGAACGGGGCCCCGGGCTCGAAGGGCCCCGGTCTCAGGCGGGCGCGCTGCCGCCGCTGGGTGCGTTGCCGCCGCCGTCACCCGAGCCGCCGGGCCCGCCGCCGCCACGGCCTCGCCGCCGTCGCCGCCGAGGCCGATCGCCGGAAGGGCTCGCGCCGCCTTGAGCCTGGCCAGATCCGGATGTGCGAGCGCCGTCCGCGGAAGCCGAAGCGTGGCCCCCCGCGGATGCCGATGCGCCGCGGCTGGCGGATCCCGCTGCGCTGCCGCTTGCGGATCCCGATGCGCCGCTCGCGGCGGGCGCGCCATCGGAGGCGCCGCGGCCCTGATGAGCACGCGATGAGGACCCGCCGTGCGGGCGCGGGCCGGAGGGAGGACCGCGCCGCCGACCCCCGGGCGGCCCTCCGCGCCCGGACCCTGCGCCGGGGCGGCCGCCGCGCGAATTGCCGAATCGCGGCGCTCGCTCGCGCCACTCCGCGGGGGGCGGCGCCGTCACCGCCGCGAGATCGCCGGCCTCGATGGCGGCGCGCGGGATTTGATGACCGATGTAGCCCTCGATGTCGGGAAGACCGATCGCGTATTCCTCGCAGCCGAAACTGATGGCGTCGCCTTCGGCGCCGGCGCGCGCGGTGCGGCCGATGCGGTGCACGTAATCCTCCGCGTCGTTGGGCAGGTCGTAGTTGATGACGTGGCTCACGTCGGGAATATGCAGACCGCGCGAGGCCACGTCGGTGGCGACCAGCACGGCCAGATCGCCGTTGTGAAAATCGCGCATCATGCGCAGCCGCTTGGTTTGAGGCACGTCGCCGGAAATAGCCTGCGCGACGAATCCATTGGCGGTGAGCGTGCGCTCGAGCAGCTCCGCGACCCGCTTGGTGTTCACGAAGACCATGGTCCGGCGTGCATCGATGCGCCGCAGGAGCCCGACCAGCAAGGGAACCTTCTCCTCGGTTGCCGGGAAGTACAGCACCTGCCGCACCCGGTCGACGGTCATCTTGTCGGGCTCGATGCGGATCAGCTCGGGATTGTTCATGTGCTCGTACGCCAGCTCGAGCACGCGGTGCGACAGGGTCGCGGAGAACATCATGTTGAGGCGATGAGTGGGATGCGGCAGCCGCCGCAGGATGAAGCGGATGTCCTTGATGAACCCGAGGTCGAACATGCGATCCGCCTCGTCCATGACCGCTACCTGGATGTGCCGCAGCTCGAACACGTGCTGCTTGAAGTAGTCGATGATGCGGCCGGGCGTGCCGATCAGCACGTCGACGTCCTCGAGGCTGCGCCGCTGCTTCTCGTAGTCGACGCCGCCGAACACGATGGCGAGCTTGAGATCCGTATGTTTGCCTATACCTTGGGCATCGGAGTGGATCTGCACCGCAAGCTCGCGGGTCGGTGCGATCACGATGGCGCGCGGCGCATTGAGCGGCCGACTCGGCGCCGCGGGCTCCGTCAACAGTCGATTGAAGAGCGCGATCAGGAATGCCGCGGTCTTGCCGGTGCCGGTTTGGGCCTGGCCCGCCACGTCGCGGCCCGCGAGTGCGATGGGCAAGGTCTGCGCTTGAATCGGGGTGCAGCGTGTGAAGCCCAGCTCGGCGATGCCGCGCTTCAAGGTTTCGGAGACGTCGAGCGATTCGAAAGTGAGCTGACTGAGATGGGCGTCTGACATTTTCTCTTAAAGGTGTGGAGAAACTTGCAAATTGGAAGGGACCGGATGACAATACGGCCAATTCGGAGCAGGTCTATCCGCTCCCACTAACCGTATCATCGGTACCCTTTTAAGGTAATCAAGACCGCTAAAGCCGCTGTATTGTGCCCGAACGGCCGCGCATCGTCACTTCGCGCTAAACGCCCGGCGCATTCCCACACCACCGCACCTCTACAGAATCTCCAAAAGGAGGTAACCGTTCAGTGAGTAACCCAAGTATCGTTCACACCAGCGACGCCACGTTCGACAAGGACGTATTGAAGAGCGAAAAGCCGGTATTGCTGGATTTCTGGGCGGAATGGTGCGGGCCATGCAAGATGATCGCCCCCATCCTCGACGAGATCGCAGACCAATACAAAGACAAGATCCGCATCGCCAAGCTGAATATCGACGACAACCCGGCGACACCCCCAAAGTTCAACATTCGCGGGATTCCGACGCTGATCCTGTTCAAGAACGGCACGGTGGAGGCCCAGAAAGTGGGAGCGGTGACCAAATCACAGCTCGCCCAGTTTCTGGACAGCAACCTGTGAGAGGCTACCTGGGAAATCAGTCCCGCCAAGGCGGCGGGCAGCAGGGAGGCGGCCAGGGAGGCGGCCAGGGCGGCGGCCGCTCCAATCGATCCAACCGCGGTCCCCGCAACGACAACCGCAACGGCAACACCAACGGTGGGCGGATGCCCGTCGAGGACTACGGCGATCTGCCTGAGGGCGGCGACGATCTAGAGATCATCGCGCAGGCGGACCTCGCACGCAGCCGCAGCTCCATGAACCTGACGGAGCTCAAGAAGCGGCCGATCAGCGACCTCGTCAAGCTCGCCGAGACCATGGGTCTCGAGAACATGGGGCGCTCGCGCAAGCAGGACATCATTTTCGGGGTCCTCAAGGCTCATGCCCGCAAGGGCGAGGACATCTACGGCGACGGCGTGCTCGAGATCCTGCAAGACGGGTTCGGGTTCCTGCGCTCGTCGGATTCCAGCTATCTCGCCGGACCCGACGACATCTACGTATCGCCGAGCCAGATCCGCCGCTTCAACCTGCGCACCGGAGACTCGATCTCGGGCCTGATCCGTCCGCCGAAGGACGGCGAGCGATATTTCGCGCTGCTCAAGGTCGGCGAGATCAACTTCGACTCGCCCGAGAGCTCGCGCGGCAAGGTGCTGTTCGAGAATCTGACTCCGCTGCACCCGACCGAGCGCTTGAAGCTCGAGCGCGGCAACGGCTCGACCGAGGATTTGACCGCGCGGGCCATCGACCTGGTGGCGCCGATCGGCAAGGGCCAGCGCGGCCTGATCGTCTCGCCGCCCAAGGCCGGCAAGACCATGCTGCTGCAGAACATCGCGACCTCCATCACCGCGAGCCATCCCGAGGTGTACCTGATCGTGCTGCTCATCGACGAGCGGCCCGAAGAAGTGACCGAGATGGCGCGCACCGTCAAGGGCGAGGTGGTGTCGTCGACGTTCGACGAGCCGGCCAGCCGCCATGTGCAGGTGGCCGAGATGGTGATCGAGAAGGCCAAGCGCCTGGTCGAGCACAAGAAGGACGTGGTCATCCTGCTCGACTCCATCACCCGTCTCGCGCGCGCGTACAACACGGTCGTGCCGAGCTCGGGCAAGGTGCTCACCGGCGGCGTCGACGCCAATGCGCTGCAGCGGCCGAAGCGGTTCTTCGGCGCCGCGCGCAACATCGAGGAGGGCGGCAGCCTGACCATCCTCGCGACCGCTCTGGTCGATACCGGCTCCAAGATGGATGACGTGATCTTCGAGGAGTTCAAGGGCACCGGCAACTCTGAGATCCACCTGGATCGCCGGATCGCCGAGAAGCGCACCTTCCCGTCGATCAACATCAACCGTTCCGGTACCCGCAAGGAAGAGCTGATCACCGATCCGGCGGAGCTCTCGAAGATGTGGATCCTGCGCAAGCTCCTGCATCCCATGGATGAGCTGGCCGCGATCGAGTTCCTGCTCGACAAGATGAAGGACACTAAGACCAACACCGACTTTTTCGATGCGATGAAGCGCTAGGGATAGTTCGACCGAGGAGCCTCTCATGCAATGGTGGGCATGGATCGCGGCAGGCGCCATTCTCCTCGGGTCGGAGCTGACGCTGGTCAACGCACAGTTCTACCTGGTGTTCCTCGGGGTCGGCGCGCTGATCGTCGGCATGCTGAGCGTGACCGGCGTGGAGCCGGCTGACTGGGCCCAGTGGCTCACCTTCGCGGTGCTCTCGCTGGTCTCGATGTTCACGTTCCGCAGGCAGCTCTACGAGCGCATGCGGCGCAAGCTGCCGCCGATGCGCTCCGGGCCGGCCGGAGAGATCATCACCATCCCGACCGTGCTCGCGCCCGGCGAATCGTGCCGGCTCGAATACCGCGGCAGCTCCTGGAGCGCGGTCAACGGCGGAGGCAGCATCATTCCGGCGGGCGCACCCGCCCGCATCGCGCGCGTCGACGGACTGACGCTGGTGGTGCACCCCAACGCCTGAGCTCCCTGAGGATCGTTCAAAATGATTAGCTATGCCGTGATTGCCATCGCCGTGCTGGTCGTGGTGGTGGTGCTCAAGACCGCGACCGTCGTCCCGCAGCAAAGCGCCTACGTGGTCGAGAACCTAGGCAAGTACAGCCGCACGCTGCAGGCCGGCTTTCACATTCTCATTCCCTTCATGGAGAGGATCGCCTACAGGCACAGCCTCAAGGAAATCGCCATCGACATCGCGGAGCAGATCTGCATCACGCGCGACAACGTGCAGGTCGGCGTCGACGGTGTGCTCTACATGCAGGTGCTCGATCCGCACCTCGCCTCCTACGGAATCACGAACTACGGGTTCGCCATCTCGCAGCTCGCGCAGACCACGTTGCGCAGCGAGATCGGCAAGATCGAGCTCGACCGCACCTTCGAGGCACGAGGCCAGATCAACGCCAACGTGGTGAGCGAGCTCGACAAGGCCTCCGCGCCCTGGGGGGTCAAGGTGTTGCGCTACGAGATCAAGAACATCACCCCGCCCAAGGACGTGCTCTCGGCCATGGAAAAGCAGATGCGCGCGGAGCGGGAGAAGCGCGCGGTCGTCCTGACCTCGGAAGGCGAGCGCGACGCCAAGATCAATGCGGCGGAAGGCGACAAGCAGCGCGTCATCAAGCAATCCGAGGCCAACAAACAGCAGCAGATCAACGAGGCCGAGGGACAGGCGCAGGCCATCCTGGCCGTCGCATCGGCGACCGCTGAAGGGTTGCGGCAGGTCGGCATCGCGCTGTCCGATCGCGGCGGCATCGAGGCCATGCAGCTGCGCATCGGCGAGGAGTACGTCAAGCAGTTCGGCAAGCTGGCGCAGTCCGGAACGACCCTGGTGGTGCCGGCCAACCTGACCGATCTGGCCTCCGTCGTGACCATGGCCACGAGCATCGCAAGGAAGCCGCCCGCGAATCCCGCCGCTTGAGCGCGCAGAGCACCGCCGCCGGTCGCGCGGCGGAGAGTAACGGGACGTCGCCCGGGAACGCGGCTGGCGCAAACGGGCAGCGGGGACAAACCAAGCTCGGCTTCCGCGAGCTGGTCGCGCTCGCGGCCGCGACCATGTCCACGCAGGCGATCGCGATCGACGCGATGCTGCCGGCCTTTCCGGTCATAGGCCGCGCGCTGCACGTGCTGGTCGAGAACCACGTCCAGGCCATCGTCACGGCCTACATGGCAGGGCTGGGCTGCGGACAGCTCTTCTGGGGCCTGATGTCCGATCGCTTCGGCCGCCGGCCGATCCTGATCTGCGGCCTGTCTCTCTATGTCGTCGCGGCGCTCCTGTCCGGGCTCGCCGGCAGCTTCCATGCGCTCCTCGCCTGGCGCTTCGTGCATGGCATCGCCGCCGCCAGCGTGGTCGTGGTCCGCTCCGTCGTGCGCGACCTCTATTCGGGGAGACAGATGGCGCGGGTCATGTCGCTCACCTTCATGGTGTTCCTCATGGTGCCCATCATCGCGCCGAGCCTCGGGCAGGCCATCCTGCTGGTCATGCCCTGGCGCTACATGTTCGTCGTCTTCAGCGTGTTCGCCGCGGTGATCTGCGCCTGGGTGAGCCTGCGGCTGCCCGAGACCCTGCATCCGGAATATCGGCTGAGCTTGACCCGCGCGCACATCGCCGGGGCCGTTCGACTGGTCGTGCTCAACCGCTCCTCGCTGTTCTACACCTGGGCCATGTCGGTGATGTTCGCCGGCATCATGGCCTACGTCGGCATGGTGCAGCAGATATTCGACGAGGTGTTTCACCGGCCGAAGATCATGCCCACCATGTTCGCCCTGTGTGCCGCCACGATGGGAGTGGGCGCATTCTTGAACTCGCGCATCGTCGAGCGCTTGGGGATGCGCCGCATATCGCACACCGCCCTGCTGAGCTACCTCGCGATCACCGGCCTGCACACCGTCGTCGCCGCGTCGGGCCGCGAGCCGCTGTGGCTGTTCGTGGTGTTCCAGTCCGCAACCATGGCGTGCTTCGCCCTCTCGATCTCGAACTTCGGCGCCATGGCGATGGAGCCCGTTGCCTCCGTGGCCGGCATCGGCGCGTCGTTGCAAGGGTTCATGTCGACGCTCGGCGGAGCCTTCATCGGCGCGATCATCGGACGGCAGTTCAACGGCACCCTGGTGCCGCTCGCGGCGGGATCGCTATTGTGCGGGCTCGCGAGCCTGGCGTTCGTCCTGGCGGCGGAGCGCGGCAAGCTGTTTCGGGCTCATCATCCGGATCCGGCCGCGGCGACGCCGGGGACGTAAGCCCGATCGCGCGGCTAGATCGGCAGATGCGGCCCAGGGCAGCAACACGACCTTGCCGCCGAGCCCACCCTGCATAGGCGCATTTTCATCGATACGGGTCAGTTCTCCATCACCGGCAACTCGATAAAGGAGGCGCTCTTGGCCGAGTGATACACGCGTTGAACGGCCTTGCGGTAGTCCTCGGGCTTGGCCATGAAGATATTGGGCACGAAGGTCTGAGGATTGCGGTCGTACAGCGGGAACCAGCTCGACTGCACCTGCACCATCAGACGGTGGCCCGGCAGGAAGACGTGATTGCTCGGCGGGAGATTGAATTCATAGGCCAACGGAGTGTTCGGCTTGATCGCCTTCGGCGTGACGAAGCCTTCACGATAGCGCCCCCGCAGGATGTCCATCCCCACCGCGAGCTGGTACCCGCCCATCTCCGGCTGCGCGTAGACTTCGTCGGGATACACGTCGATCAGCTTGACCACCCAGTCGGCGTCCGTGCCGCTGGTGGAAGCCACCAGGTGCACCAGCGGCTGCCCGCTGATCCGCAGCGGCTTGGTCAGCGCGGCCGAGGTGAACGTGACCACGTCGGTGCGGCCCGAGGCCTCGCGCTGATCGTCGGTCAGCCACTGTTGCCAGGTCTGCCCGGGCGCATAGCCGATCTGCTGGATGGGACGCGCGCGGAACGGCACGGGATGCGCCGGATCCGAGACGTATTCGGTGAAGGGCTCCCCGCCCGCAGGTGCCTCGAATCCCAGCTTGTTGCCGGCTTGCAGGTAGAGCGCTTGGGCGGAATGACCGCAGCCGCTTTGGCAGCTCATCGGCCAGCGGTCGAAGCGCCGCCACTCGTTGGTGCCGGTTTCGAACGCCGTCACGGCGGCCACGTCCGCCGCGGGTGCGCCGTCCTTGAGATACTGGGCCAGGAATGGCCGCAGAACCTGTTCCCGGAACCAGCGTGAGGTGTCGCTTCCGAAGCGCAGATTGCCCAGGCTGCTGCCGTCGTCGATGGCCTGACCGTGATACCACGGTCCGAGCACGAGCTTCACCTTGTTGCCGTCCACGTCCTTGGGCTTGATCGCCTTGTACACGGCGATCGCGCCGTAGCTGTCCTCGGCGTCCCACAGGCTGTGAACCAGCATGACCGGGACCTTGAGCGGCTGTGCGGCCAGGACTTTGTCGACGGCCTGGTCGCTCCAAAACGCGTCGTAGGCCGGATGCGCAACGATCTTGTTCCAGAAGCCGATCTGCTCCATGCCGTACCGGTGCCCCAGCTCGCCGGCCGAGCCCGCGCGCAGAAACTGGTCGTAATCGTCGTGATAGCTCGACCACCACTTGGTGCCGTTGTCGCGGCTGGCCACCTGTTCGTAGATATATTGCGCGTTCTGCTCGCGGAAAGCGCCGAAGTGGAACCAGTCATCGCCCATCCAGCCATCCACCATCGGGTTCATGGGAACGGAGACTTTCAGCGCGGGATGCGGGTTCACCAGGGACATCAGGGGCTCGAAGCCGTCGTAGGAGATGCCAAGGGTCCCCACCTTGCCGTTGCTTTCCGGCACGTTCTTCACCAGCCAGTCGATGGTGTCGTAGGTGTCGGTGGCATCGTCGACCGGCGTCGGGTTCTGCGGCCCGTGCACCGGCCGGTTCATCACATAGTCGCCCTCCGAGCCGTACTTGCCGCGCACGTCCTGCATCACGCGGATGTAGCCATCCTCGAGGATCACATCGGTGGCGTTGTCGTACCCCTGAAGCATGGAGCCCAGGTGACCGCTTTGCGTGTGGCTGACGAGCGCCTTGGCGTCGTACGGCGTACGTGTCAAGAGCATGCCGGCATGCGCCGCGCCGCGGGGTACCAGGATGACGGTGTGAAGCTTGACGCCGTCGCGCATGGGGATCATGACGTCGCGCAGCTGGTAATCCCAGGTATCGCCGACCGGAGTGAAGCTGGCCGGAGTCTCGCTGGGGTACTGGGGGTAGAGGGGCTTTGGGGTATCGCCGGCGTACAGGCCGCCGCTCGCGGCGAACAGAAGAACGCCAAGAGCCGTGAGATTCATCTTCATCTGATCCCTCTTCAGCAAACGATCATTGTAGCGGTCTGCCGTCGGCGCCGCGTCCCCCGCTACCGGTGCGCGCCGAACAGCTCGTCCAGGTCCTTGCCGGATGCCGCATCCGCGAACTCGTCGAACCGGCCCTGCTCCGCGATCAGCTGCGCCGCGCGCATGAAGCCGCCCCACGCGGCGCGCGCGAGCGCGCCGCCGACGCTCACGCGGCGCACACCGAGCGCGGCGATGTCGGCGAGTGTGAGATTTCCGGACCATCCCATCAGCAGGTTGACGGGCTTCGGCGCGACCGCCGCGACCACCGCGGCGATGTGCTCGGGGGTGCGGATGCCGGGCGCGTACAGGCAGTCGGCGCCGGCGTTCGCATAGGCCTTGAGCCGTCCGACCGCGAGGTCGATGTCGGGCCGGCCGACCAGGAAGCACTCGGCGCGGCCGACCAGCAGCGTGCCGCCGCCGGCCGCATCGATGGCCTTGCGCGCGGCCCTCAAGCGCTCCACCGCCTCGTCGACATCGAAGAGCGGCCGCGACGGATCGCCCGTGGAGTCCTCGATCGACAATCCCGCGACGCCGGATCGGGCCGCCAGCAGAACGCTCTCGGCGACGCCTGCGGCATCGCGCGCGAAGCCATGCTCGAAATCCGCGTTGATGGGTACGTCGGTGGACTCGACCATCGCGGCGAGATGCTCGAGCACCCGATCGCGGGACATGCCGCCGTCCCGATGTCCGCGCGACCACGCGAACCCCGAGCTGGTCGTCGCCAGCGCTTTGAAGCCGAGTCCCTGGAGGTAGCGTGCGCTGCCCACGTCCCAGGGATTTGGGATCACGAAGCAGCCGCTTTCGTGCAGCCGGTGGAAGGCGCGGCGCTTGTCCGCGATGCTGGGCCGGTGGTTCGACATGATTTTCCTCCCGTGCGCAGGCTACTCTGCGCCGTGGCCTATTGTGCGGCAGCGGCCCCTGGGCTGCACGACTCGCATGCACGGCGCATTCCAGGTACCTTGGCGGCCGACCGCGGGCCGCGCGATCGAGCACCCGAGACGGCCACCGCCAAGCCTGCACACCGGAGCCCCTGATGAACCGCCGCGCCCCACTTTGCATCCTGACCATCTCCCTGCTCGCGCCGACCGTGGCGCTCTCGGACAAGCTCGATGCGGTGGTGAACGGCGAGGTAGGAAACCTCGTCGACATCTACAAGGACATCCACGAGCATGCGGAGCTGTCGCATCACGAGGAGCGCACCGCGGCTCTCGCGGCCGGGGAGCTGCGCAAGGCGGGATACACGGTCACGGAGCACGTCGGCTAGTATCCGGACGGCAGCGAGGCCCATGGTGTCGTCGCAGTCCTCAAGAACGGTGCGGGGCCGACGCTTCTGATCCGGGCGGAGATGGACGCCCTGCCCATCGTCGAGGAGACCGGTGTCCCGTACGCAAGTCACGTGAAGGCCAGGAACGCCGCGGGCCAGGAGGTCGGCGTCATGCATGCGTGCGGACACGACGTGCACATCACGACGCTCATCGGCACCGCCCGCGCGCTCGCGTCGGAGCGTTCCGTCTGGCACGGCACGGTCATGCTCATCGGACAACCGTCCGAGGAGACGATCGACGGCGCCAAGGCCATGATCGCGGACGGATTGTACGAGAGGTTCGGCAGGCCGGATCTCGCCGTGGCTCTGCACGACACCAACGGACTGCCGGCCGGCGATGTGTCGGTGACCAGCGGTCCAGCGCTCGCGAGCTCGACCTCCATCGACGTGGTGATGCGCGGCGTCGGCGGCCACGGCGCTCAGCCGCAGGCCGTCAAGGACCCCATCGTCATGGCGGGCGAGTTCATCGTCGAGCTGCAGACCGTCGTCAGCCGCCAGGAGAATCCGCGCGATCCGGCCGTGGTCACCATCGGCAGCATCCACGCCGGCACCAAGCGCAACATCGTGCCCAACGAGGTGAGGATGGAGCTGACCACCCGCGCTTTCACCGATCAGGCGCGGCAGATCATCATCGACGGCGTCCGCCGAACCGCGGAGGGCGTGGCGCTGGCCGCCGGCGTGCCGCCGGACCGGGCGCCCATCGTTACGGTGGTCGAGAGCGAGTCGGCACCCATGCTGTACAACGATCCGGCGCTCGCCGCGCGGGTGAAGGCCGCGCTCGTCAAGACGCTCGGGCCGGGCCATGTGTTCGACGATGAGCCGCACATGGAGAGCGAGGACTTCGGCGTGTTCGGGCTCGAGGGGCGCAAGATCCCCACCGTGATGTTCGGGCTCGGCGCCATGGATCCGGCGAAGTTCGCGGCGGCGAAGGCGGAGGGCAGGACGCTGCCGGGTCCGCACAACAGCCGGTTCGAGCCGCTGCCCGAGCCTACGCTGCGGACCGGCGTGAAGGCCATGACCTCGGTCGCGATCGCGCTGCTGCGAAAGTGAGCCCTCCTGCCGCGGGACGGCGGCCCTTGACCCTGAAGCAGATCGTCGAGGGCGGGCTCTGCATCGGCTGCGGCCTTTGCCGCTCGTTGGCGGGCCGTGACTCGCTCGATTGGGTCATGACGCCGGAGGGCCGCGAGCGGCCGATCGAGCGCCGCCCCCTGGAGGCCGCGACGCTCGAGCGCATCAATCAGGTTTGTCCGGGCACGCACGTACCGGGAACGGGTGCGCAGGATCGATCGGAACGGGCCGGACGCGACACGGTCTGGGGATCCGCGGAGCACCTCGCCATCGCGGTCGCGCGCGACCCCGACGTGCGGCACCGGGGGTCGAGCGCCGGCGTGCTGTCCGCCCTCGGCGAATATCTGCTCGCGAGCGGGCGCGTGCAGTTCGTGCTGCACGTGGCGGCGTCGCGTCAAAAGCCGCTGCGCACCGAGGCGCGTCTCAGTTTCGATGCCGTGTCGGTCCTCGAGGGCGCCGGCTCGCGGTACGGACCGGCGGCTCCCCTCGCGGATTTCGCGCAGGTACTCGACCGCGGGCAACCCTTCGCGCTGATCGCCAAGCCTTGCGATGTCGGCGCGGTTCGCGCCCTCGGGCGGCTCGACCCGCGGGTGGGGAAGCATCTGCGCCATGCGCTGACCTTCTTTTGCGGAGGTGCATCCGATCTGTCGAAGTCCGAGGATGTCGCGCGCAAGTTCGGCGTGCACGAGCGCGATCTCACGCTGTTCCGCTATCGCGGCCATGGCAATCCGGGTCCCACCCGCCTCGAGACGCGCGACGGGCGCGCCTTCGAGATGACTTACCGGGAGATGTGGGAGGACGAGGCCACCTGGGGCATCCAGCCCCGGTGCAAGATCTGCCCCGATTCCATCGGCGAGAGCGCGGACATCGTGGCCTGCGACGTTTGGCCGGGCGGCGGTCCGACGGGCGAGACCGAGGGGTGGAACGGCGTGCTCGTGCGCACCCCGCGAGGCCACGAGCTCTATCGCGACGCGCTGGCGGCCGGAGTGCTGGTGGAGACGCGCACGGCCAGCTTTCGGGAGCTGGATGACTTCCAGCCGCATCAGGTGCGCAAGAAGCGGGCCGTCTGGGCGCGCTTCGCCGGCATGCGCGCTGCGGGGATGGCGGTGCCGCAAGCGGACGAGCTGCGATTGCCGGAGTGCGCTCGCCTCAACACCTGGCGGGAGAATCTGGATGAGGCGCGCGGGGCAAGGCGCCGCGCGCGGAGTGGGGCGCTCAGGGAACCGCCGGCCGCGCCGAGAGCGCGCGATTGATCCGGCGGCGCGCAGTCACGGCGGCGCGCAGTTCTCCCGCTCGATCGCCCGATACCCGATATCGCGCCGATACTGCACGAGATCCCAGTGAATGGCGTTCACCAGATCGTAGGCCTGCCGCTGTGCGTCGATGACGCGCGCTCCCAGTCCCACGGCGCAGAGCACGCGTCCGCCGGCGGTGACGACGCGGCCGTCCTGGTCGCGCGTGCCGGCATGAAACACCTTGCCCGGAAGGCGCGCGGCGTCATCGAGTCCCTCGATGGGATCGCCCCTGCGGTAATGCTCGGGATAGCCGCCGGCTGCCATCACGACGCCGAGCGCCGCCCGCGGGTCCCACTGCGCGACGAGTCCCCCGAGTCTGCCGGCGACGGCGGCCTCGCATAGATCCACGAGGTCGCTCTCGAGCCGCATGATGACGGGCTGTGTCTCGGGATCGCCGAAGCGGCAATTGAACTCGAGCACGCTGGGCGTACCGTCGGCGGCGATCATGAGGCCGGCGTAAAGAAATCCCAGATACGGTATGCCGTCCGAGCGCAGTCCCTCGAGCGTGGGCGCGATGACCTCGCGCATGATGCGCGCGTGCAGATCCGGCGTGACGATGGGGGCCGGCGAGTAAGCGCCCATGCCGCCGGTATTCGGGCCGTGGTCGCCGTCGTCGCGGCGTTTGTGATCCTGCGAGGTCGCGAGCGGCAACACCGTCGTGCCGCTTGCCATGACGATGAAGCTCACTTCCTCGCCGCGCAGGAATTCCTCGATCACCACCGTGCGTCCGGCGGTGCCGAAGCTCCCGCCGAGCATGGCCTCGGCGCTCGTGACCGCCTCATCGTGAGTCTCGCAGATGACCACGCCCTTGCCGGCGGCGAGCCCGTCCGCCTTGACGACGAGCGGCAGGCGCTGAGCGCGGATGTAGGCGGGGTCGAAGCTCGCGGAATCGAACGTGCGGTAGCTCGCCGTCGGGATGCGGTGGCGCTCGAGAAACCGCTTGGTGAAGGCCTTCGATCCTTCGAGACGTGCCGCGGCGCGCGTGGGGCCGAAGCACGCACGGCCGGCCGCCGCGAATCGGTCGGCGATGCCCGCGACCAGCGGCGCTTCCGGCCCGATGATGGTGAGCGCGACGTCCTCTTCCATGGCCAGACGGAGCAGGCCGTCGATGTCCTCCGCGGCCACGTCGGCGTTGCGTATTCTCGCCTCGCGCGCCGTGCCGGCATTGCCGGGCGCGACCAGCACCTCGGTCACCTTGGGCGATTGCGCGCACTTCCACGCCAGCGCGTGCTCGCGCCCGCCGCCGCCGACGATCAGCACTTTCATTCGGGGAAGGCCCGCACCCGGCTCACGCGCTCAGTGCCGGAAATGACGCACGCCCGTGAACACCATGGCGATGTCGTGCTCGTTGGCCGCCGCGATGACCTCGTCGTCGCGCATCGCGCCGCCCGGCTGGATGACCGACTTGATGCCGAGCTCCGCCAGCGTATCGAGGCCGTCGCGAAACGGGAAAAAGGCGTCCGAGGCGACGCTCGCCCCATGCACGTCCAAGCCCGCGTCCGCGGCCTTGAGGGCCGCCAGCTTGCTCGATACGACCCTGCTCATCTGGCCGGCTCCCACGCCCAGCGTGGCCTTGTCCTTGGCGCATACGATGGCGTTCGATTTCACATATTTCGCGATGCGCCAGGCAAAGATCAGATCCTCGAGCTCGGACAGGGTGGCGATGCGCCGGGTCACTGCGCGCAGCTCCTGCGCCCGCGTGACACCCTTGTCGCGGGTCTGCACCAGCAGGCCGCCGGCAACGCTCTTGTATTCGAGCAGCTGGATCACCGGGGTCGACAGATCTCCCGTCTCGAGAACCCGGATGCTCTCCTTGGGCCCGAGCACCTCGCGCGCCGCGGCAGAGACGCTCGGCGCGAGCACCACCTCGACGAACTGACGGTCGAGGATGGCTTGTGCCGCCTCCGGGTCGAGCTCGCGGTTGAACGCGATGATGCCGCCGTACGCCGAGGTGGGATCGGTCCGGTAGGCCCGCAGGTACGCCTCGGTGATCGTTGCGCCCAACGCCGCGCCGCAGGGATTCGCGTGTTTGACGATGACGCAGGCGGGGAAAGCGAACTGGCGCACGCACTCGAGCGCCGCGTCGGCGTCGGCGATGTTGTTGTACGACAGCTCCTTTCCCTGGATCTGCCGCGCGCCGGTCACCGAGGAGCCGATGGCGCGCGGATCGGTGTAGAACGCCGCCTGTTGATGCGGGTTCTCGCCGTAGCGTAGATCGAGGTGCTTGCGAAACGACACGTTCAAATCGTCGGGGAAGGTCGGCGCGCCGCCGCCGATCGCGCCCGTGAAGTACGCCGATACCATGGCGTCGTACTGGGCGGTATGGGCGAAGGCCTTCGCGGCGAGCCGTTGGCGCATTGCCGTGTCGGTCGCGCCCTGATTTGCGGCCAGCTCGTCGAGCAGCGCGCGGTAATCGCCGGGATCCACCACCACCGTGACCGACGCGTGATTCTTCGCCGCGGCCCGCACCATCGCCGGTCCGCCGATGTCGATGTTGTCCACGGCCTCGTCGTAGCTGCAATCGAGCCGCGCGACCGTCGCGGCGAACGGATACAGATTGACCGCGAGCAGATCGATGGGTTCGATGCCGTGCGTGCGCATCACCGGCTCATCGACGCCGCGCCTGCCGAGCAGTCCGCCGTGGATCTTGGGATGCAGCGTCTTCACGCGTCCGCCCATGATCTCGGGGAAGCCGGTGTGCTCGGCGACCTCCTTCACCGTGATGCCGTGGCTGATCAGCAGCTTGGCGGTGCCGCCGGTGGACAGAATCTCGATGCCGCGCTCCTTCAACTCGCGCGCGAACTCAACGATGCCCGTTTTATCGGAGACGCTGAGTAACGCGCGGCGAACCGGAGTAAGCATCAGTCGCCGATACCGAGCTCTTTCAGCTTCTTGCGAAGCGTTCCGCGATTGATTCCGAGGATCGTGGCGGCGCGGCTCTGATTGCCTTGCACGTGGCCCATCACCACCTTGAACAACGGCGCCTCGATCTCGCGCATGACCAGATCGTAGAGGTGAGCGGGCTTGTGGCCGTTGAGCGTCTCGAAATAACCTTGCAGGGCTTCCTCCGCCTGCGTGCGCAGCGGGACGCCCTTGCCGTTGACTTTCAGGTCGCGGCCGTTGAAGCCGGACGAAAGTTCTCTGCGCGATCTCGACTTCTTTTTTGCGACCATGGCCCGTCCAAAAAAATCCCTGCCTGCTTTTTTTCTTGTCAGACCGCGCACCCTCACGCCGCGCGGCTGGCACCCGTTTCGTAATGTTCGAGCAGCGTCGACAGTTGCTCCTGCGGTGTCTCGATCAACACGAGACGATTGCGCAATGCTTCTTGTCCAGGGTGCTGCTTGAAATACCAACTCAAGTGCTTACGTGCCACTCGAACACCGGTCTCATCGCCGTAGAATGCGTACAGGTCTTCGAGATGGGCGCGCATGATATCACGGACCTTTTCGAGCGCCAGCACCGCGCGCGATTCGCCGGTCGCGAGGAAAAAATTGACTTCGTCGAAAATCCATGGCCGCCCCTGGGCCGCGCGCCCGATCATGATCCCGTCGCAACCGGTCGCGCGCAAGATCTCCAGCGCGCGGGCCGGAGATTCGATATCGCCATTGGCAAATACCGGAATCTTGATTGCGGCCTTTATTGAGGCGACGGTTTCGTATTCCGCGCTTCCCTCAAAGCGGTCCGCGCGGGTCCGGCCGTGCACCGCGAGTGCTTGGATGCCGCTGTCCTGCGCGATTCGCGCTACATTGAGGCCGTTCCTGTGGCTCGGGCTCCATCCGGTGCGCGTTTTCAAGGTGACGGGAGCGTCGACCGCGCGCACCACCGCATGCAAAATCCGTGCAACCAGCGTCTCGTCCTGCATGAGCGCGGAGCCCGCGAGTCGATTGCACACTTTCTTGGCGGGACATCCCATGTTGATGTCGATGATCTGCGCGCCCGCATCGACGTTGCGCTGCGCCGCATCCGCCATCATCGCCGGATCATAGCCGGCGATCTGCACCACCCGCGGGCCCGGCTCCCCCGAATGATCCATGCGCTTGCGCGATTTCGGCGTGTGCCAGAGGCTCGTGTCGGCGCTCAGCATTTCCGAAGCCGCGAGACCGGCGCCGAATCGCCGGCACAGAATTCGAAAGGGACGATCGGTAACACCCGCCATCGGCGCGAGCACGATGTTGCTGGGGAGCGTGTAGGGGCCGATGCGCACCGGCGAGCTCATGGCTTCACCTGCGGCGCAGCATCATTGGCGCAGATCGCACGCGCGGCTCGACGCAGACAGACGTCGATCTCGAAGCCTTCGGCATTCTTGCCTGGATCGAGGATGTCGAGCAACGCATCGGCGCGCTCGCCGGGCGTCATGAGCCGGGCGGTGGGCTTGCCGAGATACTCCGCGGGCTGGAAATCCCGTGAGCCGATGCGCTTGCCGAACCGATCCGCGAGCGTGACGCGAAGCAACGGATAGGGTTGCAGCTGCGCCGCGCCATTCAGGATGCTCGCGCGCAACCGCAAGATGCCGTTGGCCGCGGGCTCCCCGCTCACGCCCCATTGCCGCACCTGATAGGCCGACAGATTCGCGGGCGGGGCAATCTGCGTTCCCATCGCGCCGGAGAGCGAGCGCAACACCGCTCCGAGCGGACCCTCTGCGTGCTCTGCGAGCGACTCCGCATTTCGATGCAGGGCTTGGGCACCGAGCAGCAGCGCGAGCGCCACGCCCGCCGCGAGCCAAGCGAAGAAAGGCCCCCGCGGCGCCTGCGGGCGGCGCAGCTCCTCGAGCTCCGGCAAACCGGGATCGGGCGTGGGCCCGGACTCGAGTCCCTGGAGCAAGTCGTGGCGCACCGACTCGGGCACCTCGAGACCCGTGGTGCGTCGAGCACGCCGATCGGCGGCGCCGACGAGCTGCATCGCCGCGCGCTCCGGATGAACGGGAAGCTCGGCCGTGATCATCGTGTCCCGCGCCGAGGGCGGCGGCATGGGGAGCACACCGGAGCCAGATACCGGCGCTGCTGCCGAGTGTGCCATCGCGGGCAAGGAAGCGGTTGCGGTCGAGGATTCGGCCGCGGCCGAAGAGTCGGCTGGGTCCGAGGAAGCGGTTGCGGCTGAGGCTTCGGCCGGAGTCGACGAAGCGGTTGCGGCTCTGCCTGCGGCTGCGGTCGATGTTGCATCCGTCGTGGCCGGAAAGCCGACGACCGGGGTGTCCGCGATCGGCACCGCGGGTCGCGCGGCCATGTCCAGCGCCGCTTGGGCGACTGCGTGGGGAATGCCGTGCGGTCGAGATTCGATGAAGATACGGTCCAGATCGCCCGGCGGCAGGGTGAACTCGAGCGAGGCGTCGTCGAGGCCCTCGGCACCCGCCGCCGCTTCGGCTGCGCCCGGAGCGTCCGCGCTCCCGATGTCGATCGGCGGCCCGAGGTCGAGGCTCCCGGCCGGTATCTCGCCGAGATCGAGGTTGCCCAGCGGAATCTCGCGCTCGCCGGTTGCATCGGTGTCGCTGAGGGGAGCGTCGAGATCGCCTCGCGCTGCCGGCGCACCGTCGTCGGGCGCTTCGTCGAGATCCTGATCGGTCTCTGCGGCGCCGCCCTCCTCGGTGCGCCGCTCGGGACGCGATTCCTGATCGTCCTCGGCCCAGTAGTCGAGCACCTGGAGCCGCGCTATCTCGGTGCCCGGCGGCACGAAGTCCTCGTAGTCCTTCGCGACGGCTTCGGCGACCTTGAGCGCCGCCGCCGACTCGAGGATGCTGTCGGCGCGTGCCTCGAGATCCAGCATCGACTCGGTGTCCATGAAGACGTCGGCGTCCTCCGACAGGCGCGCCAGCGCGCTGAACACCTCCCCGCATCGCCCGCAGCGAACCTGCCCGGCGGCGGCGCGCAGCACCTCCGCGGAAAGCTTGAAGACGGTCTCGCATTTCGGACATTGTGTGTACACGATCAGGCGCCCCTGCGAGCGTGAAAGCAGCACCAATCCTCACGCTCGATGACCCGTACCCTATCAAATGCGGCGGAGTACGCCGCCTTTATCGCATAGGCCTGGCTGCGGAGCATGCCGGACAGGATCAGGTGCCCCTCCGGCAGGCATGCCGCGGTGAGTCGGGAGGCGAGCTCGACCAGCGGACCCTGGAGGATATTGGCCACCACGCAATCCGCGGGCGTAAGCTCCGCGTCGACCCCGGAGGCAGCGATGCCGCGCACCTCGATGCCTTCGGAGACGCCGTTGCGGGCCGCATTGTCGCGCGTGGCGATCAGCGCCTGCGGATCGATATCCACCGCCACGACGCGCGCGGCGCCCAACTTGAGCGCGGCGATGCCCAGGATGCCGGAGCCGCAGCCGTAATCGATCACCGTTCGGCCGGCGAGCGGCAGGGAATCGATCACCTGCAGGCAGAGTGCGGTGGTTGGATGAGTCCCGGTGCCGAAAGCGAGGCCGGGGTCCAGCCGCAGCACGACGGCATCCGGGTCCGCGGGCGGCGCGGCGGCGGTCGGGCAGACCCAGAGGCGGCGGCCGAAGCGCATCGGCTTCCAATCGGCGAGCCACAGCCGTTCCCAGTCGCGCTGCTCGATCGGCCTGACGCGAGCGGTCTCGGTGATGTGGGGTCCGAGCGCGGCCGCGAGCCGCGACAGATTGCGCGCCACATCCGACGAGGTCTCGAACAGCGCGCGAACCAGCGTATCGCTCCACAGCCTCACTTCGCCGGGAGCGGGCTCGAGCACGGGGTCATCG
>DATAUO010000314.1:0-36465 GCA_036268215.1 Steroidobacteraceae bacterium | reverse complement strand
CGCGGTACATGGCTGCAGCTGCGGCGGTGGGCGGTTTGCTGTCCTTTGCGCAATCGACGACTTTCGCCGCAGCGGCGTCGGGCTCGGACGAGCTGACCGAGATCGTGGTCACCGCCGAGAAGCGGTCCTCGACCGTTCAAGACACTCCGATCAGCATGACGGCCATGTCCGGCGATGTCATGCAGCAGATCGGCATCACCAACTTGAACGGCGTGATCGAGTCGGTGCCCGGGATCTCGGTGCGCACCGCGGGCCCCGGCCAGACCGAGCTGGAAATGCGCGGACTGTCCTCATCCGGCGGATCCTCGCCCACGGTCGGCTTTTACCTCGATGACTTCCCGCTGACCGCGCCGGCGGCCGCGCTCAACGGCAAGGTGGTCATCGATCCCGATCTGTTCGACCTGAACCGCGTCGAGGTGCTGCGCGGACCGCAGGGAACCCTGTACGGCTCGGGCTCCATGGGCGGCACCGTCAAGCTGGTCACCAACGCCCCGCAGCTGAATGAGCTGCACGGCGCCGCGGACGTGACCGGCTCCAGCACGGTAGGCGGCGGATTCAATCGCGGCGGCAATCTGATGCTGAACGTCCCGCTCATCGACGACAAGCTCGCGATGCGCGTGGTGTTGACGGACAAGTACACCGACGGCTGGATCAACCGCATCGTCGAGAACGGCGATTTCCCGGTGCCCACCAACCCCGGGCCTTGCGGTCCGGCTTGGCCGGCGGGGTGCGCGCGCGGCAACGTCACCGCGGTGACGCCCACCCAGATCGTGCCGCGCGTCAACTGGGAGCGACTGCAGGGCGGCCGCGTCGGCCTGCTCGCACAGCCGACCGATGCGCTGAAGATCAACGCGACGGTCCTCTATCAGAAGATCACCGCGGGCGACTACAACGAGTATGACCTGCCGCCCGGCATCCCGAACGCGCGCTACGAGCCGTTCAACAGTCCCGAGCCGATCTACGACGAGTTCCGTCTGTATGCATTGACGGTCACCTACGACTTCAGCTTCGCGCAGCTCACCTCGGCCACCGGGTACTACACGCGCGAGGAGAACCAGACGCAGGACGACTCCGAGGCGCTGTACAGCGTGGTCGGAGAATTTGGCACGTCGATCCCCACCTTCTACGACATTCCATTCAACGAGACGGACTCGACGCGCCAGTTCAGCGAGGAGCTGCGCCTGGCGTCGACCGGACAGGGCCCCTTGCAGTGGATCGGCGGACTCTTCTTCAGCCGCTTCGAGTCGACCTTCAACGAGTTCAACGCGTCGGTGCCGCTCGCCTTCATCTCGGTGGGCGGCGCGGCCGCTAATCCCACCGGGCTCATCTACCAGGCGCACAATCCCTACCAGATCAAGCAATACGCGGCCTTCGGCGAGGGCACTTACTCGTTCACCGAGAATCTCAAGCTGACCGCGGGCTTGCGCTACTACAAGTTCGACAGCCGCGCGGACGAGGAGACGGCGGGCTTCGCGACGGGCTCCGGCAACGCCGCGCCGACGTACAATTCGTTCACGCAATCGAACAGCGGCGTCAATCCGAAGGTCACCCTCTCGTACGAGCAGAACCACGAGCTGACGGTGTACGGCACGATTGCGCGCGGCTTCCGGCCCGGCGGCATCAACCAGCAGATCCCGGCGAGCATCTGCACCATCAGTACCGAGACCTACGGGCCCGACAGCACCTGGAACTACGAGGTCGGCGAGAAGGCGAAGCTGCTCGACAACCGCCTGATCGTGAACGCCGACGTCTACTACATCCGTTGGGCGCAGGTTCAGCAGATCGTCAACCAGCCTTGCGGCTATCCGCTCACCGAGAATGCGGGCAATGCGGCATCCTACGGTCCCGAGATCGAGGTCACCGCGCTCTTGACGCCGGAGTTGACGATGACGTTCTCCGGCACGTACACGCACGCGACGCTGACCTCGGTCAATCCGACGCTGACCGCGGCGGATCCGCAGCTCACGTCCGGCTTGGCCATTCTCAATATTCCAAAGTACACTGAGACCACTTCCCTCACGTACTTGACGCCGGTTTTCGACGGATACAAGTTCATGGGCCGGGTCAATAATTCCTATGTCGGCCAATCGACGGACATCGAGTACACCTACGCCACGCTGCCGGCCTACGACCTCGTGGGCGCCCGCATCGGCCTGGTAGGCGACAGGCTGTCCGGCTATGTCTTCGGCGACAACCTGGGCAACAAGCACGCCGAGCTCGGCATCGACACCACGGCATTCGCCTGGACCACGCCGACGGTCGAGCGCGTCGCCACCAACCAGCCGCGAACGGTGGGCGTCGATATCCAGTACAAGTTTTGACGCGAGCGCCTCGAGCATCCCCGCGCGGGAGCTCGAGGCTGTTCGACGCGCTGCCGGACGTGGTGTTGTTCGTCAATTGTGAGGGGATGCTCATGCAAAACAATTGGAGCGCGGCCCGCGGCGCGAAGCAGGGAATGGGTCTGAGGGTCGGCGGAGCTCTGGCGGCGTCGGCCGTGGTCGCGTCGTTGTGGATGGGCCCGGCGCTCGCCGCGGATACGGCGCGGCCTCTGCCGGGCGAGGAGTACATCGCGGCGGCGCAATCCGACAAGGTGCATCCGCCGACGCCGGCGCCGAATCGCAAGCCCGGTGAGGGTGTCGGTCCCTATGCCCGGATGGTGATCCGCGGCGCGACCTTGATCGACGGCACCGGCGCTCCGCCGGTGGGGCCGGTGGACATCGTGGTGGAGCACGACCGCATCGTGCGCATCCAAGGCGTGGGATACGCGCATCTGCCGATCAAGGAGCAGGGGCGCCCCGCCAAGGGCGACTACGAGATCGACGCGACGGACATGTACGTGCTGCCGGGCTTCATCAATGCCCACGCGCACATCGCGGATGCCAACCAGGGCAAGGTGGGCGACGTGCCGCCGGCGGAATACGTCTACAAGCTCTGGCTGGGCCATGGCATCACCACCGTGCGCGAGGCGGGCTCGTTCAACGGGCTGCGCTGGACCATGAACGAGCGTAAGCGCAGCGCCGCCCATGAGATCGCCGCGCCGCGCATCGTCGCGTACGCGGGATTTCCGGTCGAGGTGGACACGCCGGGCGGCGTCAGCACCCCGGAGGAGGCGCGCCGCTGGGTCGACGCCATCGCCGCGGCGGGAGCCGAGGGCATCAAGTTCCTGGGCTCGCCGCCCGAGCTCATGCAGGCCGCGCTCGCCGAAGCCAAGATCAAGCATCTGCGCAGCGCCTGCCATCACTCGCAGCACGCGGTGGCGCGCATGAACGCGCTCGACACCTCGTCGTGGGGATTGACCAGCCTCGAGCACTGGTACGGACTGCCGGAGGCGCTGTTCACGGACCGCCGCGTCCAGGACTTCCCGGCCGATTACAACTACAGCGACGAGTCCGACCGGTTCGGGCAGGCGGGGCGCCTGTGGGCGCAGGCCGCCCCGCGCGGCAGCGACAAGTGGAACGAGGTCATCGCGACGCTGAAGGGCCGCGACTTCACGCTGGTGCCGACCTTCACCATCTACGAGGCGAGCCGCGATCTCATGCGCGAGATGCGCGCCGAATGGCACGATGAGTACACGCTGCCGACCTTGTCGCGCTGGTATGCGCCGAACCGCGAGGCGCACGGCGCGTACTGGTTCAACTGGACCACGGCCGACGAGATCGCCTGGAAGAAGAACTACGCGATCTGGATGTCGTTCATCAACGACTACAAGAACGCCGGCGGCCGGGTCGCCGTGGGCGACGATGCCGGCTACATATACAAGCTGTTCGGCTTCGCCTACATCCGCGAGTTCGAGCTCCTGCAGGAGGCGGGCTTCCATCCGCTCGAGGTGGTGCGCGCCGCGACGCTTTCCGGCGCGGAGCTGCTCGGCATGTCCGACCGGATCGGATCGGTCGAGGCGGGCAAGGTCGCCGACCTCGTCATCGTGAAGGAGAATCCGCTCGCGAATTTCAAGGTGCTGTACGGCACCGGCGCCTTGAAGCTCGATGACGCGACGCGCAAGCCGGTGCACGTGGGCGGCGTGCGCTACACGATTCACGACGGCATCGTCTACGACGCTCCCGCGCTGCTCGCGGATGTGAAGCACATGGTGGCGGACGCCAAGTCGCGGGAGGCGCCGGACGAGCATTGATGTACTCGGCCGCGAGCCTGCGCGAGTTGCCGCGCCCTCGTTCAGGGGGCGGGGCGACCTCGGCGATCGCGGATACGATCGATGCCGCCGGCGTGCTCACCACCATCGACTCGGGTCTGCTGCGCAGCTACGCGGGTTTGGGGCGGCCCGAGTGGGATAGCCGCTATCGGACCGCGCGCCATGTCCTCGAGAGCGGTCTCGCGGAGCTCGAGGCGAACGGTGCCAGCCGCGCCGCGGGCAATGCCGGCGGCTCGAAAGGGACGGAAGCGGGCGATGCTCACGCGCTCTCGCCCCGCGACGCGCACGCGCTCGAGACGATGCGCGCCACGCTGTCGACCACGCTGCCCGAGAATCCGGCGTCCGCGGCCGGCAATCTTCCGCCCTCGTCGGGTAAATGCCGGACCGCCGCGCGCGCGGATCTCGACGCGGCCGCGCTCGGCGCCGCCTTGTACGCCTGCTCCCTATCGACGCAGACTGAGGTTTGCGGCGCTCGAGGCGACCCACGGCGGCTCGCGGGTCGAGACCGCAGCGCGCGCGGTCGGCCAGAGTGCCTTGGGCTTGATGCAGGAGCTTCTCGGGAGGCCGGTGTCGCCACAGGCGCTGATCGAGGACATCCGCCGGCTGAATCCAACCGGGTGAGCTGGAGTACCCGCCCATCGCGGACGTCGCACCGGAGACGGCGCCGACGGTCGTCTCGGGCGAGCCGCCGCAGCTGCCGCCGGGTCCGCCGGATACCCACGAGGTGGTCCGAGTCACGGGCGGCCCGGGAGCGGGATTTCCGAGCACCGACGACTTCTATCCGTCCACGGCCATTTACCGAGGCGAGCGCGGGGTCGCGACCGTACAGGTGTGCGTGGACCCGAAGGGCCGGCTCACATCCGAGCCCTCGATCGTTGCGACCACCGGCAGCGCGCGGCTCGACCAGGGCGCTCTCAAGCTGGCCAAGGCGGGTTCCGGGCATTATCGCGCCAGCACGCAGGACGGGCTGCCGGTGAGCTCGTGCTACTCCTTCAGGATTCGCTTCGACATCAAGGGTTGAGGCCGGGCGTATCGTCGACCCACGGGCGCACCTCGGGCTCGGTCGAAGCAGGCCAGGGTCTCCACGTGCTCCGTGAACGGGAGCAGGTTGAACGCCGTGAGATCCGTCAAGCGCAATCCGCCCGAGGCGGTGAGGCGATCCGCGTCGGCCAGGAAGGAGTCCAGGCCGCAACTCACATAGATCAGGCGCCCCGGCGGCCGTGCCGCGATGGCATCCGCGAGCTCGGTGTCCAGTCCCTTGCGAGGCGGGTCGGCCACGATCACGTCCGCAGCCGACATGGCGTCCAAGGCGGCACTCGCGGGTCCCGCGACCACGGTCGCCTTGGCGCGATCGCGAGGATCGAGCGCCGCGAGACCCCGCTCGAGACCCGCGAGCGAATGCGGGCTGATCTCGTTCATGCGAATCTCACCGACCTCGTTCAGGACCGACAGGCCGATGGCGCCGACGCCCGCGTAATACTCCGCGACCCGCGCGCCGCCCGGAACGCGCTCGCGCACGTGCCCGACGATGCGCTCCGCGATGTCGAGGTTGTTCTGGCCGAAGGCACCCGGCGGATAGTGGATCTCCGCGCCGCCGAAACGCTCGACCACGGTCTCGGGTCCCGACCAGCGCCGGAACTCGGCACCGAGGATGGCATTGCCCCGGCCGCGATTGAAGTTGAGCCAGAGGCTGTGCAGCTCCGCACCGAGCTCGGCGCGGATATGCTCCAAACACGCCCGCAGCGAATCGCGGGGGCTCGCCGAGGCGGTCGAGATCGGCTCATAGGCCGAGCTCGCCGTATCCGCCGGGTCCGCGTTCACGATCAGCACCACCTGCGCCGTCTGCGAGCGGCGCTCGACCACGACCTGCAGGTAGCGCGCGACGCCCAGATGCGCAGTCTCCGAATACGTCGTCAGCCGTGCATCGACCATCGCGCGCCGCACGGCCGCGGCGACGCGGTTGATCAGGGGATGGTGGACCACGCAGGACGGAACGTGGACCACGCGATGCGTCCCGAGCTCGAACAGGCCGATCTTGGGGGCGCCCAGCCTTCCGCGAATGGCCAGCCGCGCGCGGTGGCGAAAGGCGGATGACGCGCCGGATATGACCGGGACCTCGGCGATGCCGTGCGCCCGCGCCAGCGCTTCGAGCCGAAGCAGCGGCGCGGCAGCGACGCCGGGCTCCGCGAAGCGCGGGCAGGCGGAGCAGGGTGGGCGGTGGGGACAGGAGAGCATGTCGATTCGCAGTGCTGGTCGATCTCGAGCGCAGTTCCGGGCAATCGCCGACACTATAGAATGATGCCGTGGGCACCGTACAAAACCCTGCCAATGAGCCCTGCGATGCGCCCGCCGCGGCTGCGGCTGGAGAGCGGGGGGCGCCGGCGCATCCGCGCTGGGTGCTCGCGACCACGATCCTTGCCTCCAGCCTGGGATTCATCGACGGCTCGGTCGTCAACGTCGGCTTGCCGGCCATCGCCCACAGCTTTCCCTCCGATGCCGACTCCTTGCAGTGGGTCATCAATGCCTACCTTTTGCCGCTGAGCGCCTTGCTCTTGACGGGAGGTGCCGCGGGAGATCGGTTCGGGCAGCGCGAGATGCTGATGCTGGGAACGGCCGTGTTCGCCGTGGCCTCGATCGGTTGCATGCTTGCGCCGAGCCTGCCCTTGCTGCTGCTCGCGCGGCTCGTCCAGGGCGTGGGCGCCGCCATGCTCATGCCCAACAGCCTGGCCATCCTGGGATCCACGTTTTCGGGCGCGGCGAAGGGCCGCGCCATCGGGATCTGGGCGGCGGTCGGCGCTGCCGCCGGGGCGGTGGGCCCGGTGCTCGGCGGCTGGCTCATCGACATCGGCAACTGGCGCGACATCTTCCTGATCAATATCCCTCTCGCGCTCATTGCGATTTTCCTGGCGTGGCGTTTCGTCCCCGCTCATGTCGGCACCCATGGGAACGTCCTCGACGTGCGCGGCGCGGTGCTGGCGACCGTGGGTCTCGGGCTCCTGACCTGGGCGCTCTCCATCGGCTCGACGCATCGCGGCTGGACCGCGGGCGCCAGCATCGCCACCGCGGGCGCGGCCGCCCTGTCGGTGTGGTTCGTTGCCGTCGAAAGGCGCCGAGGGGACCGTGCGATGATGCCGTTGGCATTGTTCGGATCGAGGGCCTTCGTCGGGCTCAACCTGCTGACGCTGTTCCTGTACGCGGCGCTGGGCGAGCTCATGGTGCTCATTCCCTATGTCCTGATCCGGGCGGGCGGCTACTCCGGAACGGAAGCCGGCGCGTCCCTGCTGCCCTTGCCGATCGTGCTGTCCTTGCTCTCGCCCACGATGGGAGCCCTCGCCGGACGGATCGGCGCTCGGCGGCCGCTGATCCTGGGGCCCCTCATCGTCGCGGGCGGCTTCCTGCTCGCCTTGCGTGTGGGCGCCGCGCCTCGCTACTGGACCGCGGTGCTGCCGGCGATCGGCGCCATATCGCTCGGCCTCGCATGCGCGGTCGCGCCGCTGACCACCGCGGTGATGAGCGCCGTGGGCGCCGGCCGCACCGGAACCGCGTCCGGGGTCAACAATGCCGTGGCGCGCACGGGCGCGCTGGTCGCGACGGCCTTGCTCGGCGCGGTGCTCACCGCGAGCGGCGATGCGTTGATCACCGCATTTCACGCCGCGATGATCGCGGGCGCGGCGGCCTCGATCGCGGCTTCGGTTTGCGCCATCGCGTGGATCAGAGATTAGACGTGGCCGGTACGCGACGCGAATGGTGGCAAGGCGCCGTCATCTATCAAATCTATCCGCGCAGCTTCCAGGACTCGAACGGGGACGGCGTCGGCGATCTGCCGGGCATCGTTCGCCGGCTGGAGTACGTCGCGGGCCTCGGCGTCGATGCGATCTGGATATCGCCGTTCTTCAAGTCGCCCATGGCGGACTTCGGCTACGACATCGCGGATTACCGCGACGTCGACCCGATCTTCGGCACGCTCGCCGATTTCGATCAGCTGATCGAGCGCGCCCACAGGCTCGGGCTCAAGGTCATGATCGATCAGGTGCTGAGCCATACCTCCATCGCGCACCCTTGGTTCGAGGAGAGCCGCCGCAGCCGCGACAATCCGCGGTCGAGCTGGTACGTGTGGGCGGACCCGCGCGCGGACGGCGCGCCGCCCAACAACTGGCTGTCGATCTTCGGCGGCGTCGCCTGGACCTGGGAGCCGCGCCGGTCGCAATATTTTCTGCACAATTTCCTGGCGCAGCAGCCGGATCTCAACTTTCACGAGCCGGCGGTCCGCCTCGCCGCGCTCGACAACCTGCGCTTCTGGCTGCGGCGCGGCGTCGACGGCGTGCGCCTCGACGCCATCAATTTCTGCTATCACGACGCGTTGCTGCGCGACAATCCGCCGAAGCCCAAGGAGAAGCGCGCGGGCCGCGGGTTCAAGTCCGACAACCCCTACGCGTACCAATATCACTACTACAACAATACCCGGCCGGAGAATCTCGCGTTCCTCGAGGAGCTGCGGGTCGTGCTCGACGAGTTCCCGGGCACGGTGTCGCTCGGCGAGATCTCATCGGAGGACTCGATCGCCACCATGGCCGAGTACACCGCGCCTGGCCGCCTGCACATGGCGTACAGCTTCGAGCTCCTCGGGCCGAAGGGCACCGCCACGCTGCTCGAGAACACCATCGAGCGGCAGTTCGCGGCATCGCCTTCGAGCTGGCCATGTTGGGCCATCTCGAACCACGACGTGGCGCGCGTCGTCACCCGCTGGGGCACGCCGTCGTCGCCGCGCCATCTGGCGACGCAACTCACCGCGCTCCTCTGCTCGCTGCGCGGCTCGGTGAGCCTGTACCAAGGCGAGGAGCTCGGTCTCCCGGAAGCCGAGGTTCCCTACGAGCGCATGCGCGACCCCTACGGAATCGCTTTCTGGCCCAACTTCAAGGGCAGGGACGGCTGCCGCACGCCGCTCGCGTGGGGCGACTCCGGGAACGGGGAGTTCACGACAGGCGAGCCCTGGTTGCCGATGTCGCCCGAGCATCTCGCGCTCTCGGTCGCCGCCCAGGAGCGCGATCCGGAGTCGGCGCTGAACGCGTTTCGCCGCATGCTCGCATGGCGCAATGGTCTCGAGGTCTTGCGCGCGGGTGAGATCGAGGCGGTGAGCGCGACCGAGGAGGTGCTGGCATTTCGGCGGCGGCTGCCGGGCGCACAGGTGATCGCGGTATTCAACATGACCGATGCGCCCGCGTCGCTCGAGCGCGCGGATCTCGCCGGGGCACGGCCGCTGTCCGGGCACGGGCTGCCCGAGGGGCGGCTCGACGGCGCTCGGTTGACGCTGCCGGCGCACGGCGTCTTCTTCGGCACGCTCGAATAGAGGCGCGGTGACGGGCTCCCCGCAGACGAGCGCCTACTCGCCGATGAGGTGAAGCACGATGCAACGCCCCCGCGGGCGGCGCCGGTGCTGGAAGAGATAGATGCCCGCGAGGCGCCGAGCGCGAGCATTTCCGAAACCGCCGCCGGTATTGCACTATAGGCACGTCCGGCCCGTTCCGGGAATATGTTAAGCGGGCGGGCCGATGAACGGGCGCGCGATCCGAGGTAAACCTATGTGTCGAAACATCAAGACCTTGTTCAATTTCGAGCCGCCCGCGACGGAGGGGGAGATCCGGGCGTCGGCGTTGCAATTCGTGCGCAAGCTGAGCGGGTTCAATGCACCCTCGATGCTCAATCGGAAGGCCTTCGATCGCGCGGTCGATGAGGTCGCCGACGCGGCCCGGACCCTGATCGACTCCCTGGTCACGACCGCGGATCCGCGCGATCGAGAGATCGAGGCGGCACGCGCCAAGGCGCGCTCCGCGGCGCGGTTCGGCTGACCGTGTCGACCGATGGATCGGCGGCCGCGACGGTGACGGCTGCCGTGCTTTCGCGCCACACCTGCCGCGCGTTCACCGATCGGCCGGTGGATCTCGCGGTCGTACGGCGCATGCTCGACACGGCAAGATTTGCTCCGTCCGGCGGCAATCTTCAGCCCTGGATCGTGCACGTGCTGTCGGGAGAATCGATGGCGCAGTTTCGCAGCATGATGGCGCCGATGATCGAGGAGAAGCCGCTCGGCGGCACCGCGGAGTACAGCGTCTATCCGCCGAATCTGGTCGATCCCTACCGCTCGCGGCGCTTCAAGGTGGGCGAGGACATGTACGCGCTGATCGGCATCACGCGCGACAATCGCCCCGGCCGCGTGCGCCAGTTCGCGCGCAACTATGGCTTCTTCGGCGCACCGGTCGGGATGTTCTTCTTCCTCGACCGCTCGATGGGAGCGCCGCAGTGGTCCGATGTCGGCATGTTCATGCAGAACCTGATGCTGCTCGCGCGCGAGGAGGGACTGGAGACCTGCCCGCAGGAGGCTTGGGCGGCCTGGCACGCGGAAGTCGCAGAGTTCCTGGGCGTCGGGCCCGAGCTCATGTTGTTCTGCGGTCTCGCGCTCGGCTACGGCGACTACGCGGCGCCGATCAACCGCCTGCGCGCGGATCGCGTGCCGGTCGAGGAATTCGCGCGGTTTCACGTATAGCAGACATGGCCGTCACGGTGCCGTCCGAGGAGCAGGAATTCAGCGCGCGGCTCGATGAGCTCGAGCACGATGCGCGCGCGGCCGCGCGCTTCACTTACGCCGCCGCGACCCTCGACCATTTGCGCAGCCGGCGGCCGTCCCTGACGGCCGCGCTCGAGCGCGACGCGGATTTCTGGGATACCGTCCTCGGCGCGCTGCAGACGGCCTCCGTCGCGGCCGTGGCCCGGGTCTACGACCCGCGCAGCGAGGTCGTGAGTGCCGATCGGGTGCTGAAGCACGCCATCGCGCATGCCCCGACCCTGTTCAGCCGCCCCGCGCTGCAGGCGCGTCTCGCACGGCGCTTGCCGGTCCGCGAGGCGGCCGAAGAGTCCCTGAGCGCGCACGAGCCGACCGTCGCGGATTTCGCGGCGCTGCGCGCGAGCCTGGACCGGCATGGCGCGCTCTACGCGAGCGCCATTGGGCCGATTCGTCACGAGCTCTTCACCGAGCTCGACGGCAGCTTCCTGATGGACACCCTCGCGCTGTTCCAGACCGTGCAAAGGGCGGACTTCGAGAGGCTGGCGTTGTTTCCGCTGAGCCTGCACGGCGCGTTGCGGCGGCTGTTTCACGACGGGCGCAAGCCCGAGCCCGAGATTCCGCCGTCGGATATCGCGCGCCTGATCGCGGATCCCATGCACGCGCGCGACGGCGGAGCCTGGGAGCAGAGCTACATGGTGCGCGACGCGTGGCGGTTCCTCACGGGGCTGGAGCGGACGGACGCCGCGGAAGAGAAGCGCGGGCGGGAGTTCGGCGAGGACTAGCAGCACCATCATCCTGGGGTTCGAGCCGGGCTGATCGGCAGTGAAGGGCAACGTCGTGCGCACCGTGAATATCGCGGGTCGCTGCCTGGCCGCGGGCGGTTCACTCAGCGGACGCGGCTTCATTTAGTCCCGCCGCAGACGACTCGAGGCCCACGCGTCGCGTACTCACGGGCATCCGAACATCCTTGAAGGGAGATCAGCGATGCTGCGCAATGGCCGCCCCGTGATTCTGGTTTTTTCACTGTGCTCGATCGCCGCCTGCGGCGGCGGAAGCAGCATGGGCGGGGGCTATGGCTCGAGCCCGATGACGACGCCGATGCCGACCGTGTCGATCTCGGCACCGGGTGCCGCGACGGCCATCAATCTCGGCCAGGCCGTGACCCTCACGTGGTCGTCGACCAATGCCACCGGCTGCTCCGCATCGACGTCCGGCAGCGGCGCGGGGGCCTTCAGCGGGGCGCAGCCGGCCAGCGGGACGGCGACGATCGCGCCGACGGCCACCGGTATGTACACCTATTCGTTGAGCTGCACCGGCTCGGGCGGCTCGGGCTCGGGGACCTCGCCGAGCGTCACCGTCAATGCATCGATTCTGAGCAATCTCTTCAAGGCGGGCTCGATCGTGACCATCGGACCGACTCCCGATCCCGTGGAAATGGGGGGCAATCCGTACGGCCTCGCGATCGCTCCGGCCACCGCCGGACTCGTCACGGCGGGCGACCTGATCGTGTGCAACTTCAACGACGGCGCGACCAATACCCAGGGGCAGGGCACCACCCTGGTGGGATTGCACCCGACGCCGGGCTCGACGCCGTACCGGATCGCACTGTCGTCCGACCTGCTCGGCTGCAACGCGCTGGCCGTGCTCCCGGACGACAGCATCTCGGCGGCCGCATTCAGCGCAAACAAGAATCCGCTGGTGACCGCGGCGGGCGTGGTCGGGTCGCCGTTCTCGGCCGACACCTTCGGCTCGCCGTGGGGCGAGGCTTTCGTCGCGGCCAAGGGCAGCCAGCCGGCGGCGCTCTACGAATCGAACATCTCGGGCACCATCGACCGCATCACGCTGAACGGGGACGCGCAGACCGGCTTCACCGAGATTGCCAGCGGCTTCTGCGGCAGCGGCTCCCCGGGTGCCTTGTTCGGGCCCGCCGGCCTCACGTATGACCCGAGCATCGATACGCTCTACATCGTGGACACGAGCTCGGCCAGCGTGGTCGCGTTCGCCGGGGTGTCGAGCATCGGCAAGGACGGGGTGGTGGTCGGGGGGCATTGCGCGGCGCCGCCCACTCCGGCGCCGACGTTCTCCGGTCCGTCGGCCTCGTCCGCGCGCGTCATTGCCCATGGCTCCCCGCTGTTCACGCCGCTGAGCGCGGCGCTCCTGTCCGATGGCGATCTCGTCGTCGCCAACGCCGACATCAACATTCCGGGAAACCTGATGCCGAATCTGGTCATCGAGGTCTCGCCCGTCCTGCCGGGCGGCTTCGTGGGGCAGGCCGTCCAGCTCGACACCACGGGTGTGCCGGGCGCTCTGTTCGGCATGGCCACGGCGGTCGACGCGCAGGGCAACCAGATCATCTATTTCAACGATGACAACACCAACACGGTGATGCGCCTCAGCTTATAGGAAGCTAAGGCCGACCCGCATCTCCCGCGGATCGACTACTCGCCGCGTCAAAAACGGATTAGAGTTGACCTCTTGTGCGATGCGGTGGGCCGCCGCCGCCCTATCCAAAGTCAACGGCCGCGGGGGAGCTTTCATGAGAATTCGCTGGCTGGGCAGCTTGCTGCTCGTGGTACCGCTTGCAGCTGCTCTGTCCGAGACGGACTCCCAGCCATCACCGGCCCAGCCGTTTCTCGGCTACAGCTCCGGGACGGTCGAGGCCGAGAGGCAATGGGAGCAGAAGTTCAAGGGCGGAATCCTGCCGGACAACATCCGCGAGAACATGCGGCGCTTGAGCGCGCGCCCGCATCACGTCGGCTCACCCTACGACAAGGACAACGCCGAGTGGATCCTGTCCAAGTTCAAGGCGTGGGGGTTCGACGCCAGGATCGAGACCTTCACGGTGCTCTTCCCAACCCCCAAGACCCGATTGCTGGAGATGACGCAACCGACGCGTTTCCAGGCGTCGTTGACCGAGCCCGCGATCGCAGGCGACCCGACCAGCGATCAGACGGCGGAGCAGCTTCCGACCTACAACGCCTACTCGGCCGACGGCAACGTGACCGCGCCGCTGATCTACGTCAATTACGGCAACCGCGAGGATTACGAGGAGCTCGACCGGATGGGCGTCTCGGTGAAGGGCGCCATCGTCATCGCGCGCTACGGGCACGGATGGCGCGGCGTGAAGCCGAAGGTGGCCGCCGAGCATGGCGCCATCGGATGCATCATCTATTCGGATCCCAAGGGTGACGGCTACACCGAAGGCGACACCTATCCCGACGGCGGCTGGAGGCCGAGCCGCGGCGTGCAGCGGGGCAGCGTCATGGACACGGACTATCCCGGGGACCCGCTCACGCCGGGCGTCGGCGCCACCGAGAAAGCCAAGCGGCTGACCATCAAGCAGGCCAAGACCCTGACGGCGATTCCGGTGCTGCCGATCTCGTACGCCGACGCGCAGCCGCTCCTGTCCGCGCTCAAGGGTCCGGTCGCGCCCGAGGACTGGCGGGGCGGGCTTCCGATCACCTATCACGTCGGGCCGGGGCCCGCCGCGGTCCACCTGCAGGTCGAGTCCAACTGGGACATGAAGCCGGTGTACGACGTGATTGCGACGCTGCACGGCGCGAGCCGCGGGTCGGAGTGGGTGATCCGGGGCAACCATCACGACGCGTGGGTCAACGGCGCGGACGATCCGATCTCGGGTCAGTCGGCCATGCTCGAGGAGGCGCGGATGCTCGGCGAGCTGCACCGGCAGGGCTGGACGCCGGCGCGCACCATCATCTATTGCGCGTGGGACGGCGAGGAGCCGGGGCTGCTCGGGTCGGTGGAGTGGGTCGAGACCCACGTCGATGAGCTCAAGAAGCATGCCGTGGCGTATCTGAATTCCGACGGCAACGAGCGCGGCTTCATGCTGCCCGAGGGCACGCAGGACCTGCAGAGCTTCATCAGCGACGTGGCGCGCGACGTCGAGGATCCGGAGACGCACCTGTCGGTCTTCCAGCGCTCGCACCTCTACAGCATCAGCAAGGCCAAGGATGCCGACGAGCGGGCCGATCTTCGCAAGCGCAACGACCTCAAGGTCACGGCGCTCGGCGACGGGTCGGACTACACCGCCTTCCAGGACTTCGCGGGCATCTCGACGCTGAGCGTCGAATTCGGCGACGAGGACGACGGCAGCCAGTACCACTCCATCTACGACGACTTCCACTGGTACACCCAGTTCGTGGACAAGGATTTCGTCTACGGACGCGCGCTGGCGCAGACCGCCGGAACGGCGATCATGCGTCTCGCCGACGCGGATCTCGTGCCGCTCGATTTCTCGCCGCAAGCCGACGCCATCGACAAGTACGAGAAGGACCTCGAAAAGCTCGTGAAGGACAAGCAGGATGAATACACGGAGCGCAACCTGGAGCTGAAGGAAGGCGTGTACGCCGCGATCAGCGATCCACGCCGGCCGCTCGGGGCGCCGCGGCAGGAGGCCGTGCCGCCGTTCATCAGTCTCGCGCCCATGAAGAACGCGATCGTGCACTTGAAGAGGAGCGCGGAGCGCTACTCGGCGGTGCTCGCGAGCTACCGCGCCAAGGGCTCGCCGGCGCTGCCGCCGAAGGTGCTCGACGCCCTCGACGCCGATCTCATGAGCGTGCCGCGGCTGTTCCTCAACCAGAAGGGCTTGCCGGAGCGGCCCTGGTTCAAGAACCAGATCTACGCGCCCGGCGCCTACACCGGCTACGGTGCGAAGCCCATCGCCGCCGTGCGCGAGTACATGGACGAGAAGAAGTGGACCGAGGCCGAAGGGCAGGTGCCGCAGGTGGCGCAGGTGATCGAGGCCGTCGCGGGCGGGGTGGACAAGGCGGCGGACGACTTCGAGAAGGCGCTGGCGAAGTAGGCGCTCAGTCGCGCCGCAGGCACCCCGGAAAGCTGCACAGCATCTCGAACATCAGGTTCGCGGCGAGCAGCGAGGTGTTGCCGGAGACGTCATAGGGCGGCGACACCTCGACGAGATCCGCGCCCACGAGGTTCAAGCCGAAGGCGCCGCGGATGATCTCGACGCCCTGCGCAGCGGTCAGGCCCGCGATCTCCGGCGTGCCCGTGCCGGGTGCGACGGAGGGGTCGAGGCCGTCGATGTCGAACGACAGATAGGTGGGGATGTCGGTGCCGATGCGCTGGCGGACCTCGGCCATGAGCGGCGCCATCGACCGGTACCAGCACTCGTGCGCCTCGACCACGGTCGCTCCCTGCCGGCGGGTCCAATCGAAGTCGCCGGCCGTGTAGCCGGTGCCGCGCAGTCCGATCTGATACATCTTGTTGCCGTCGACCAGGCCTTCCTCGAGCGCCCGCCGAAAGATCGTGCCATGCGCGACCCTCTCGCCGAACATCTCGTCGTTCACGTCGGCGTGCGCATCGACGTGGATCAGCGCCATGCGTCCGTGCCTGCGGTGCAGGGCGCGCAGGATGGGAAGCGCGATGGTGTGGTCGCCTCCCATGGACAGGGTCTTGACGTTGGCCGCGAGCGCCCGGTCGTAGAACTCCTCGATGATCTTGACGGAGGCCGTCAGGTTGTAGGTGTTGAGCGGAACGTCGCCGATGTCGGCGACCTGAAAGCTGTCGAAGGGCGCGGCGCGCGTCGCCATGCCGTAAGGCCGCACCAGCGAGGACTCGGCGCGGATCTGCCTCGGCCCGAAGCGCGTGCCGGAGCGGTTGCTGGTACCGATGTCGAGCGGCACGCCGATGATGGCGATGTCGAGTCCTTCCGCCGTGCTCTGCGTGGGCAGCCGGAACATTGTGGCCGGACCGCCGAACCGCGGCATGACGTTGCCGCCGAGCGGCTGATTGAACTCTCGCTGGGGGCTTCCGGATCCGGCTTGCGACATGCAAAGAGTTTACTATGCGGACACGGGCGCGGCGACCCCGCGTGACGCGAGAACAAACCCATGGCGAAGAATTCCTGGCTGGTCTCCTGTGCCGCGATCGCGGCCACCCAATCCCTCGCCGCCTCGGTCGGGCCGGTCCCGCCGCCGGCACCGCCCGCCCCGGTGGTCTTGGTCACGGCCAAGGCGCTCGACGGATCGGGCGGCGTGCTCGACGGCGCGCGCATCGGCGTCGCGAACGGCAAGATCGCCTCGCTGCACGCGCCGGCCGCGGGCAACGAGGTGGATCTGCGCGGCTACACGGTGCTGCCGGGATGGATCGACACGCACGTGCATCTCGAGCTGCACTTCGACAAGAGCGGGCGCATCGCGACCGAAAAGGACCCCCCGGACGAGGCGGCACTCACCATGGCGGCGGAGGCCTGGGAGACCTTGCAAGGGGGCTTCACCACCATCCAGGACGTCGGCGCGGCGAGCAATGCGCCGCTGCGCGACGAGATCCGCGATCACGGTTTTCCGGGGCCGCGGCTGCTCACCTCGCTCGACCCCATCGAAGGTCCTCTCGACAAGACGCCGGACGAGTTGCGCGCGATGGTGCGCGAGCGCAAGGCGCAGGGAGCGGATCTCATCAAGATCTTTGCGTCATCGAGCGAGCGGGTGGGTGCCAAGCCGACCTTGACCGAGGAGCAATTGCGCGTTCTTTGCGGCGAGGCCAAGGCGTTGGGGCTGCGCACGATGGTGCACGCGTATCGGTCGCAGGTGTCCGCGGCCGCGCGCGCCGGGTGCCGCGAGATCGAGCACATGACCTACGGCACGCAGGCCGATATCGACGAGGCGGTGCGCGCCGGCGCCTTCCTGAGCCCGCAGGTGGGACTCGTGGTGCAGAACTATCTGGAGAACAAGGCGCGCTACCTGGGCGTCGGCAACTACACCGAGGAGGGCATGGCCATCATGAAGCGCGACATGCACGAGGACTTCACGGTGTGCTCGCTCGCCGTCCATACGCGCGGCGCGAAGGTGGTGTTCTCGACCGACGCGACGGCGGGCGCCCACGGCCGCAACGCCGAGGAATTCCTCGGCCGCGTCGAGCATTGCGGCCAATCGCCGATGGCCGCGCTGGTCTCGGCGAACGCCGTCGCGGCCGATGCAATCGGCATGGCGGACCGGCTGGGACGACTTGCGCCGGGCTACGAGGCCGACATCATCGCGCTGGACGGCAACCCGCTCACGGACATGACCGCCGTGCGCCGCGTGGTGTTCGTCATGCGCGGCGGAGTCATCTACAAGTGGCTGGGCCAAAAGGCGCGCTGAAACGGCTCGGGTCGACGGCGGGCTGAAAGCGGCCAGGGTCAGGTGGCGCGCGGAGGCGGCGCCGCCGATTCGTACACCAGAATGGCCGCGGCGAGGTCCTCGAGCGCCGCGCCCACCGACTTGAACACGGTGATCTCATCCTCGCGCTGCCGGCCGGGATGAGCGCCGCGGCAGAGCTCGGCCAGCTCGTGCACGGCACCTTCCGCCAGCACGCCGCTCGCGATCGGCGACAGCACGTCGCCCGCCTCGTGCAGCACGCCGTCGCGCGTGTCGCCGAATACCCGCGCCTTGGCGATCAGTGCATCATCGGCTTCGCGCATTTCCGGCGTGAACCCGCCGACCAGGTCCACGTGGGTGCCGGGCCGGATCCACTCGCCGCGGATCAAGGGCTGCCGGGCCAGGGTCGCCGTGCAGACGATGTCGGCCTGCCCGGCGGCCGCGGCCAGATCGGGCGCGGCGCTCGCGTCGATGCCGCTGTGCCGGAGGTCGTCGGCGAGCGCGGCGGCGTGCTCCGCGTTCCGTCCCCAGACGCGCACGGTGCGCAGGGCGGGCCGCAGCGCCGTGTGGAACTGCGCCAGATGGCCCGCGATCCGGCCGGTGCCGATGACGAGCAGCGTCGCGGCGTCGGGGCGGGCCAGGTATCCGGCGGCGAGCGCGGAGGTCGCCGCGGTGCGCCGCGCCGTGAGCTCAGCGCCGTCGATCATCGCGAGCACCGCACCGGTGTCCCCATCGAGGAGAATGTACTGCGCGGCGACCGCCGGAAGCTTGCGGTCGGAATTGCCGGGAAAGATGGTGACCATCTTGATGCCGAGGTAGCGCCCCGCGCGCCACGCGGGCATCAGCAAGAGGGTGGCGTCGGGGCCGCCCGGCACGGGGACGGTGTGATGATGGCGCACCGGCGCCGTGCAACCGTCGCGGAACATGCTCTCGAGCGCCGACACCAGGGCTCGCGGCGGTGATGCGGCGATGACCGTTGCGGCGTCGATGATCTGCATGACGCGAGTTTAGCAGCGACGCCCCGAGGACGACGGTGGCGCGCACGACCTCAGGGTCAGGGGCGGGCCGCGGTCGTGATGCTCAGAGCCGCGCCTGCACCCAGTGCACGGCCTGGGATCCCAGGCTGTACATCGCCTGCCTCATCCCGCGCAGCGGCCGCGGGCGCAGCGCGGTGAGCGGCAGCGGCAGATCATCCTTGCCGCGCTCGCCGGTGATGTACTCGGCGGCGAGCCGGCCGAAGGCGGTGCCGGGGGCGATGCCGCGGCCGTTGTAGCCGCAGAAGGCGATCGCCTGCGGCGCGAGCTCGTGAAAGCGCGGCAGGCGATCGGCGGTCATGCCGATGGTGCCGTACCAGGCGCGCTCGAACCTTGCCGCGCCGAGCTGCGGAAAGATTCTTTGGACGGCACGGCGCGCCCAGCGCATGTGAATGTGCCTGCCGGCGCCCTCGAGGGCGCCGATGCTGCCGAAGATGAGCCGCCCGGAAGCGTCGAGCCGGAAGGAGTTGAGCACGGCCTGCGTGTCCCAGGCGCCCTGGCGCTCGGGAAGGAGCGCGGCGAGCAGCGCGGGGTCGAGCGGCGCGGTCGACAGGTTGAAATAGGGCAGCGGGATCTGCTCCCGCGCGATCGCGGCCCAGGGTCCGGTGGTGTACGCATCGGTTGCCGCGAGGATCCAAGACGCCCGCACCGAGCCGCGCTCGGCGGCGACCAGCCACTCGGACCCGTCGCGGCGTGTCGACAGCACCGGGCTTCCCGTGAATATCCTCGCGCCCGCCGCGAGCGCCGCGCGGGCAAGGCCGCGGGCATACGCCAGCGGCTGAATGGTGCCGGCGCGATGGTCCCAGAGGGAGCCCGCGTAGATGCCGGTGCCGAGCTTGGCGGCGGTCTCGGCCGCTCCGAGCAGCTCCACCGGCGCTGCGCGCCGGGACCACTGCCGGGCGCGCCGCTCGAGGTCCGTGAGGCCGCCGCGGCCGAGCGCACAGTGCAGCGTGCCCCGGCGCTGCGCCTCGCATTCGATGCCGTGACGCTCGATGAGCTCGAACACGAGCCTCGGGGCGTCGCCGAGCTCGGCCAGCAGCCGCCCGCCATACGGCGGTCCGAGAGTCGATTCGACCTCATCGGGAGTCACCCACATGCCGGCATTGACGAGGCCCACATTCCGTCCCGACCCGCCGAAGCCCACGTCGCTGGACTCGAGCACGACGGTCGAGACGCCGGCGAGCGCGAGGTGCAGCGCGGCCGAGAGTCCGGTGTAGCCGGCGCCGATCACGGCGACCTCGGCGGTCAGCGAGCCCTGGATCGTATCGGTCGGCGGAGCGGGGGGTGCGGTGTCGTCCCAGAGTCCGCGCGACGGCATCGATGAGGGGTCGCGCTGCGTGTCTTGCCTGATGGAGCCTCGTGGGTGCAATGGGCGAACCTCAGCTGCTCATGCTAAACGATCGGAGCGCGAACGTCGCGTCTCGACGCGTCGCCGGCGTGCGCCGGCCGCGGCGGCGTTGTTGACAGATTGCAGGCGACTTGAGTAGCGTGGCTCGAACCAATCGCAACTGGGGGAACCGACCATGCCGCGCAAGATTCGCAATGTCATCGCCGTCCTTGGTGCCGCTCTATTGATGGGCGCGGCCGTGCAAGCAAAAGACGTCGCGCTCCATCTGACCGGAGATCAAGAGGTGCCGCCCACGACCAGCAGCGCGGTCGGTACCGGGACCATCACCATCAAGAAGGACAAGACCGTGACGGGCACCATCAAGACCACCGGCATCGAGGGCACCGTGGCCCACGTCCATCTCGCCGCGGTCGGGAAGAACGGTCCGCCGATCATCACGCTGGTCAAATCGTCGGACAGCGAGTGGAAGGTTCCGGACGACGCGAAGCTGACCGATGATCAGTACAAGAGCTTCAAGGCGGGCGAGCTCTACGTGAACGTCCACAGCGCCGCGCATCCGGGCGGCGAAATCCGGGCTCAGCTCAAGCCCTGAACCTCGCGGCGCGTTGCCCGCCGGGCGGTATCCCGCGCCGGGCAACGCTCGGGCCGCCGCAGGCCTGGAGATCAGTCGGTTTCACCTGCGAACGGGCCTTCTTCGCATACCTCGATGAGGGTAGGAACGTTTGCCGCGGCGGCGGCGGTGAGCGCGGCCTGCAGCTGCTCGAAGGTGGCGGCGCGCTCGGCACGGCAGCCGAAGCCGCGCGCCAGCGTCAGGAAATCGGGCGTGTAGATGTCGACGCCGATGGTTGGAATGCCTCGCTCCTGCATGTAGCGCTTGATCTCGCCGTAGCCGCGGTTGTTCCAGAGCAGCACGATGATCGGCGCGCCGGCTTCGACGGCCGAGGCGAGCTCGGACAACGTGAACTGGATGCCGCCGTCGCCGATCAGCGCAACGACCGGTCTATCGGGCGCCGCCAGCTTGGCACCGATGGCCGCGGGGAGCCCGTAGCCGAGCGTTCCGTAGCCGGTGGCGGAGTTGAACCACGCGCGCGGGCGCTCGGCCTCGTACAGGTGGTTGCCGGAGTACACCGCCTGCGTGGAGTCTCCCACGATGATCACGCCGGGGAGCGTTTCCTGTACGACTTCGAGCGTACGTCCCTGGGCGCGCCATGCCGGCGACCATTGCTCGGCCAGCCGCGCGCGGGCCGCGGCCGCGCGCTGCGCCCCCGGCGTCGCGCGTTGGGTCGCTCCCGGGGTGCCGAGCCGGGCGAGCAGCGCGTCGATCGCCAGCGAGGCGTCGCTGACGATGGCGATGTCGGCGGGGGCGTTGGAATGCATCTGGCCCGGGTCGATGTCGATGCGGATCAGCTTTCCGGTGATGCGGAAGTTGCCGTCGAAGACCAGGTCGTAGTCGGTCTCGCCGAGCTCGGTGCCGATCGCGAGCACGACATCGGCGGCCGCGGTCAGCTCGCGCACCGGGACCCATGATTGATTCGAGCCCAGGCTGAGAGGGTGGCCCTTGGGCAGCACGCCCTTGGCGTTGATGGTATAGGCGGTCGGTGCATCGAGCGCCTCGGCCAGTGCGGCTGCGCGGGGCCCGACATCCACGGTGCCGCCGCCGAGCAGCAGGACGGGATTGCGGGCGCCCGCAAGCGCCCTGGCCGCGCGTGCGATGGCATCCGTGCAGGGCGCAGGCCGGGAGGGCCGCGCACCGAGCCTGCCGCTCACATGATCCGCGGGCGCCGTGATGACGTCGATCGGGATCTCGATGTGCACCGGACGAGGACGCGCGCCGGCGAACAGCGCGAAGGCGCGCGAAAGCACTTCGGGAAGCTCGTCCGGACGCATCAGCGTATGGCTGAATGCCGTGACGCCCGCGGTCAGCTCGCGTTGCCCGGGCAGCTCGTGCAGCCGGCCGCCTTTCATGCCCAGCTGCTCGGTCCGGTTGACGCTCGAGATCACCAGCATCGGGATCGAATCGCCGTAAGCCTGTCCCATCGCGGTCATGATGTTCGTCATGCCGGGGCCCGTGATGATGAAGCACACGCCCGGCTTGCCGCCGGCCCGCGCGTAGCCATCGGCCATGAAGCCCGCTCCCTGCTCATGGCGCGGCGTGATGTGCCGGATGCGGGTGGAAGGCAATCCGCGGTAGAGCTCGACCGTATGAACCCCGGGAATGCCGAAGACGGTGTCGACATCCAGCCGCTCGAGCAGACGCACGAGAACCTCACCACAAGTAGTCACGGCCATATCCTCCGCCCATCGTTGGGCCGGGAATGTACCATCAAGCGCCGCGAAGTACGGGCATGATATGCGCGCGGATCTTGCGACGGTTGTCCGGCTTCAGCGGGCCGAGGAGGCCGCGAGGCTCACCGGCTGCCCCGCCATGGTGTTGTGTGGCCCAGCCAGATTCTCGCGCCGATGCCGGCAATCAGGGAGGCTAGCCTTCCATCTCCTCGAGCTCGCGGCCGCGGGTCTCGTGAACCGCCTTGACCACGAACACGATCGAGATCGCCGCGCAGGCGGCATAGAACCCGTAGGTGATTGGCAAGCCCAAGTTTTTCGCGAGAATCGGAAAGCTCACGGTGATCAGGAAGTTCGTCGTCCACTGGGCGGCGCCCGAGACGGCGAGGCCGGAGCCTCGCATCTGATTGGGAAACATCTCGCCGAGCATCACCCACATGACCGGACCCCAGCTGAAATTGAAGAAGATCACATAGAGATTGGCGCAGATGAGCGCCAATAAGCCCACGTTCGGCGCAAGATGCAGCGTTCCGTTCGCAAAATTGCCGGTCGCGAAAGCGACCGCGAGCACGCCCAGCGTCACCGCCATGCCGATGGACCCGATCAGCAGCAGGGGCTTGCGGCCCAGCTTGTCGATCAGGAAGACGGCGACCAGGCATGCGGCGATCGACAGCGTGCCGCTCAGGATGTTGATCTTGAGCGAGTCGGCCTCGCTGAAGCCGACCGACTGCCACAGCACCGCGCCGTAGTAGAAGACCACGTTGATGCCGACGAGCTGTTGAAAGGTGGCGAGGCCGATGCCCACCCACACGATGCGGCGCAGCCTGCCCGTGGACCGATCGATGAGGTCCGCGAGGCGCGGTGTGTGATCGGCCGCGATGGAGGCGCGGATCTCGGCGGCCTTGGCGGACGCCTCCGCGGCGCCGAACAACCGGGTCAGCACGGTCTGCGCCTCCGCATCGCGCCGGCGCGTCACCAGGTAGCGAGGGCTCTCCGGGATCAACAGCAAGGTGAGGAAAAAGATCGTCGCCGGCACGATCTGCATCCAGAACATCCAACGCCACGCGGCGTAGCCGAGCCACAGCACTTCGGTGGATTTTCCGGCGGTATGCGCCAGCACGTAATTCGCGAGGAACGCGCCGGTCAGGCCGGCGATGATCATGATCTGCTGCACGCTCGAGAGCCGGCCTCGCATGTGCGCGGGCGTCACCTCGCTGATGTAGGCGGGGGACAAGACGCTCGCGGCACCGACACCGGCGCCCGCCGCGAATCGCGCCACGATCATCATGAGCGCCGAGCCGGCCGCCCCCGCCGCGAGCGCGCTCAGGATGAACAGCACCGCGGCGGCCACCATCACCCGCCGCCGGCCCCAGACGTCGGCCAGCCGTCCGGCCAGGAACGCGCCGACCGCGCAGCCCGGCAGCAAGGCGCTCACGGTCACCCCGAGCGACACCTCGCTCAAGCCGAACGTGCTCCTCAGGCCGTCCTGCGTGCCGTTGATGACCCCGCTGTCATATCCGAACATGAAGCCGCCGATCGTGGCCACGCCCACGATGGCGGACACCAATGGCAGATTGATGCTCGCGTTGCGCTCGTCGCTCATGTGCCTTTCCCCCGTTGTCGCCGCCCGGGGCGCAGCCGCCACGCCCAGGCATCGTTTCTTCATTGTAGTCGCTGCGGCGCGAGGTCTCGGCTCTATCGTCTTCCCGGCCCGCTCTCGCCTCATCCTTGCGCCTTTGCGGTTCTTTTCCCGGGCGGACCCTTCAAATCCGCGACGCTATGATAGCGCTACCGTACAATATTTTTCCGCGCCGCTCGCAGGATATGGGCATGTACATGGGAATCGACGTTGGCACCTCGGCCGTCAAAGCAGCGGTCATCGACGAGGCCGGCGTCGTGGTCGATCAGGGGAGCTCGCCGCTCGATGTGTCGCGGCCGCATCCGCTATGGTCGGAGCAGAGTCCCGAGGATTGGTGGAGCGCCACGTCGAGCGCCGTGGGTCAACTGCGCCCGGCGACGCGCCGCGCGGTTCGTGCCATCGGGCTGTCGGGCCAGATGCACGGCGCCACGCTGCTCGACCGCGCGGATCGGGTGCTGCGCCCCGCGATACTGTGGAACGACGGACGCAGCGCCGAGCAGTGCGCAGAGCTCGAGGCGCGCGTCCCGGAGATCGGACGCATCACGGGCAACCGCGCCATGCCGGGATTCACCGCGCCGAAGCTGATGTGGGTGCATCGGCATGAGCCCGATGTGTTCGCGGCGACGGCCAGGGTGCTGCTGCCCAAGGATTACGTGCGCCTGCGCATGACCGGCGAGGCGGCCTCCGACATGTCGGACAGCGCGGGCACCCTGTGGCTGGACGTTGCAAACCGGCGCTGGTCCGAGACGATGCTCGCGGGCACGGGTCTCGACGCATCGCAAATGCCGAGGCTGTTCGAGGGCAGCGAGCTAGCCGGCGAGCTGCGCGCCGAGATCGCCGACGCCTGGGGAATCGGCCGGGTGGCGGTGGCGGCGGGCGGCGGCGACAACGCGGCGGGAGCGGTCGGCGTGGGCATCGTGCGTCCGGGCGAAGCGCTGCTTTCGCTGGGCACCTCGGGCGTGCTGTTCCTGGCGAACGACGGGTACCGGCCCAATCCCGCGGGCGGGGTGCACACCTTCTGCCACGCGGTGCCGGGACAGTGGCACCAGATGTCGGTGATCTTGAGCGCGGCGAGCTGCATCGAATGGGCGGCGCGGCTCTGCGGCCTCCCGGATGCGGCGGCCGTGCTCGCGCTCGCCGAAACGCGCAACCGACCCGCGGCGAGCGAGATATTCCTGCCGTATCTCAGCGGCGAGCGCACGCCGCACAACGACCCCAATGCAAAGGGCGTGCTGTTCGGCCTCGACCACGAGACCGACGCAGCCGCCGTCGCGCAGGCGGTGCTCGAAGGCGTCGCCCTCGCGTTTCGCGACGGGATGGATGCGTTGCTCGCGACCGGCGCCATGCTCGAGTCGATCGCGGTGATCGGCGGCGGCGCACGCTCCCCGTACTGGGGCAAGGTGCTGAGCTCGGCGCTGCGGCGCCCGTTGACCTATCGCGACGGCGGCGCCGTGGGGCCCGCTTACGGCGCCGCGCGGCTCGCGCGCCTGGGCCGCGAGCGGGAGCGCATCGAGGACGTATGCACGCCTCCGCCGATCCTGCACGTGGTCGAGCCCGACCCGCGCTGGTCCGATCTCTACTCGCAACGAATCGACCGCTTTCGCGGCCTCTATCGACAACTCGCGGAATCTTTTCGGGAGACCGGATCTTGAACCCATCATATTTCGGCGCTATCGCGCCGATCGCGTACGAAGGCCCGCAGTCCACGAATCCGCTCGCTTTCCGTTACTACGACAAGAGCCGCATCGTGCTCGGCAAGACCATGGAGCAGCACCTGCGCATGGCGGTCTGCTACTGGCACTCGTTCAACTGGGACGGATTCGATGTCTTCGGCGCGGGCACGTTCAAGCGTCCCTGGCACGGCGGCCCGATCGATCAGGCTGCCGCGGAGCACAAGCTGAACGAGGCCTTCGAGTTCTTCACCCGGCTGGGGCTGCCGTATTTTTGCTTTCACGATACCGACGCGATGGCGCCGGCGCGCACGATTCGCGAGCACGTGGACAACTTCGCGCGCATCGTCGACAAGATCGACGCCAAGATGCGGGCGACCGGCGTCAAGCTTCTCTGGGGCACGGCCAATCTGTTCAGTCATCCCCGCTACATGGCGGGCGCGGCGACCAACCCCGATCCCGACGTGTTTCGCTTCGCGGCGACCCAGGTGCGTCATTGCCTCGAGGCGACGCACAGGCTGCAAGGCGAGAACTACGTGTTGTGGGGCGGGCGCGAAGGCTACGACACGCTGCTCAACACGAATCTCAAGCAGGAGAAGAGCCAGCTCGGGCGATTCCTGTCGATGGTGGTCGAGCACAAGCACAAGATCGGCTTCAAGGGCACGATCCTGGTCGAGCCCAAGCCTCACGAGCCCGCCAAGCATCAGTACGATTTCGACGTCGACACCATATTCGGCTTCTTGAAGCACCACGGCCTCGAGAACGAGGTCAAGCTGAACATCGAGGCCAACCATGCCACGCTGTCCGGCCACAGCTTCGAGCACGAGATCGCCATGGCCGTCGATCTCGGGATCTTCGGCTCGATCGACATGAACCGCGGCGATCCGCAGAACGGCTGGGATACCGATCAGTTCCCCTACGACGCCCGCGAGATCACGCTCGCGCTCTACTACGTTCTCAAGGGCGGTGGGTTCAAGACCGGCGGCAACAATTTCGACGCCAAGGTGCGCAGGCAGAGCATCGATCCCGTGGACCTCTTCTACGGTCACATCGGCGCGGCCGACATGCTGGCCCGCGGACTGCTCAATGCGGCGGCGATGCTGGAAGGCGGGGAGATGAAGAAATTCGTGGAGCAGCGCTATGCGGGATGGGGCTCGCCCGCGGCGCGCGACATGCTCGAGGGGCGCAGCTCGCTCGCCGAGATCGCGGACCGCGCGGTGGCCGACAACGTCGCTCCGGCGGCGCGATCCGGGCGCCAGGAATATCTCGAGAATCTCGTGAGCCGCTACACGTCGGCGAGCGGCTGAGCTCTTCGGCGGGGGCTGCGTCGATCCAGGTCTCGGAAGCCTCGGCAAGAAAAATGACGATCAGATCGGCGAACAGAAGAGCTGCACGGGGAACCCACAAGCACACGAACCGACAGCAGGGAGCGCCGACCATCGCGGACGTGGCCGCGTACGTGGGCTTCGCGCCCATGACCGTCTCGCGGGTGATCAACGGCGAGCAGAACGTGCGTCCGGAGACGCGCGAGGCCGTGCAGGCGGCCATCGCGAAGCTCAAGTATTCCCCCAATCTCGCCGCGCGCACGCTGGCGGGGGCCGAGCAGATCCGGGTCGGGCTCCTCTACAGCAACCCGAGCGCAGCCTACTTGAGCGAATTCCTGGTCGGAAGCCTCAGGCAGGCGCGCCTGAGTCACGTGCAGCTGGTCGTCGAGAAGTGCGATGCCAAGCAGCACGAGGAGGCGGTGGTACGGGAGCTGCTCGCCTCGGGGGTCGACGGCGTGATCCTGCCTCCGCCGCTCTGCGACTCCAAGCGAATCCACACCGTGCTCATGAAGGCCGGCGCGCTCGCGATCGCCGTGGCGAGCGCCAGTCCGCGCCCCGGATTCCTTGCGGTGCGGATCGACGACCGCGCGGCCGCGGCGGCCATGACCCGGCACATCTTGTCCCTGGGCCACCAGCGCGTCGGTTTCATCCAGGGAAATCCCGATCAGACCGCGAGCGCACAGCGTTTCGCCGGCTACAAGACGGCGCTCACGGAAGCGGGGATCGCGCCGGACAAATCGCTGGTCACGCGCGGCCTGTTCACCTACCGCTCGGGATTGAAGGCCGCGGAGCAGCTCTTGAGCCTCCCCAAGCCGCCGACCGCGATCTTCGCCAGCAACGACGACATGGGGGCGGCGACGGTCGCGGTGGCCCACCGCCATCATCTCGACGTGCCGAAGGATCTCACCGTGTGCGGCTTCGACGACACGGATTTCTCGCGCTCCATCTGGCCGGAGCTCACCACCATTCGCCAGCCGATCGCGGACATGTCGCGCGCGGCCATGCTGCTGCTGGTCCGCAAGATTCGCGCGCGGCGATCCGGCAAGGACGAGGAGTGCAAGCACGTGCTGCTCGGCTTCACGCTGGTGCGCCGGGATTCCGACGCGGCCCCGGGTTAGCCCGCGCACAGCCCCTGCAGGAATTCCTCGTGGGTCGGCAGATGCGCGACGCCCGGCTTCGCGCCGACGCGCGTGCGCTGCTGCCGGGGCGACAGTCCCGTCTGCACGCTGTTCGACGGCAACGGCCTGCCGGCGGGACCGTTCGAGCTGACGATTCAGCGCGCTCCCTGACGCTCGCGGGCGACCCAGGCTTCGACGTCCTCGAGCTTGCGCGGGATGGCCGAGGTCAACAGGCGAAAGCCGTGGTCGGTCATCAGCACCTCGTCCTCGATGCGTACGCCGAAGCCTTGCTTGGGCAGGTACACGCCGGGCTCGACCGTGAATATCGCGCCCGAAGGGATGGGCCGCTCGTAATCGCCCGCATCATGCACGTCGAGACCCACGAAGTGGCCGAAGCCGTGAATGAAATCGGCGAGATATCCGGCGCGGCGCAGCGATTCCTCGGCGACGTGCTGCAGCTCCGACATGTTCGTGCCCGGCTTGATCGCGGCGAAGATGTCCTCCTGCGCCTGATACACGGCGCGGTACACCTTGGCCTGCTCCTCCGTGAAGTGCCCGGACACGGGGTAGGTCCGGGTCACGTCCGCGGCGTATCGGCCGTACTCCGCGGCGGCATCGATCACCACGAGATCCCCGCTCTGGAGCAGCCGCGAGTTCTTGTCCCAGTGCAGCACCGCGCCGTTCGGTCCGCTGCCGACGATCGAGGAATAGGAGAGACCGGTGGCGCCGTTCGCGTAGAAGGCGTATTCCAGCTGAGTCTGCACGTCGCGCTCGGAGACCCCCGCGACCGTGGCGCGCGCCGCGGCGTCGTGTCCCTTCGCCGTGATGGCGATGGCGCGCTCCATGCGCTCGATCTCATCCGCACCATGCGTCTCGCGCAAACCCGCGAGCAGCATGCGCTTGTACACCACCTTGAGACCGAACCTGCCGGCGAGGCGCAGCGCCAGCTCGTCGTCGGGGCGGTCGGCCTTGCCCATGCTCGCGGGGCCGATGACCGCGACGCAGTCCTGATGCTCGCCGGCGTTCAGGAGCGCGGCATCCGGCACGCCACGCACCACGCGATCGACGCCGTACTTGTCGAGGAGGTCGGGCGAGACCGGCTCGCGCGGCCCGGTCCAGCGCTCCGCCTCCGGATCGCGCGATTTCAGCGCCAGCACCACCTTGCGGTACGGCGACTTGGGCTCGAGAACCAGGTACGCGTCGGGCTCGTTGATGCCGGTCAGCCAGTAGAAGTCGCCGTCCTGACGGTAGTCCTCGGTGATGCCCTGCATCTCGCCTTGGGAGGCGATCACGGCCGTGCACCCGCCGAGCTCGGCCATGACGCGCGCGCGCCGTTGCCGGTAGATCGCCACGGGCGTGTCGGCCGGCGGCGTCGGAGCCGGATGGACGAAGTTGCCGCCGAGCGCGGCGGCGAGTACGAGGGTGCTCAGCATCATTTTGCTCCGTATCCTTGCAAACGGGGGAGATCATCGTCGATGTGCAGCCAGGGCACGCGGCTCTCGGTGAAGATGTGCGAGCGCGGAGGAAAGGCCGCGGGGTCGTCGAGCGCGCCGACGTTCACGCTGATCTCGTGCGGGAGGTCGTCGCGCTGGAAAGCCATGTAGCTGCCGCAGGCCCGACAGAATTGGCGCCGGGCACCCGGGGAAGAGGCGTAAACGCCGGGCGTACCCTGGGTCCAGGCGAAGGCCTCGACCGGAAAGGTGGCGTAAGCGATGACCGGGGAGCCGGAGTTCCTCTGGCACATGCGGCAGTGGCAGTAGCCGCTGTCGAGCATCGGCGCGCTCAGGCGAAAGCGTACCTTGCCGCACAAACAGCCGCCCTCGTGGTTTTCCATAGATGTTCCCCTAGCCGCGACACTTCATTCTTGATGGCCAACTGTGCGAGGCTATGCCGCGAATTGGCTCTGCCGACGGAAGATACCCGGGACACGCCCGACTGAGAAGCGCCTTGACGGGGGAGACATGACAACGACGCTCGAAGCAATCCGGCCGATCACGCTCGCCGACGTCGAGGCGGCCCGCAAGCGCATCGCGGACACCGTACTGCGTACCCCGCTCGTCAAGCTGGACCTGGGCCCCGGGTATCCCGATATCCGCTTGAAGCTCGAGAATCTGCAGCCGACCAACTCATACAAGCTGCGCGGCGCCGCCAATGCGGTCGCGATGTTGTCGGACGGCGAAAGGGCCAAGGGCGTCTGGACGATCAGCGCCGGAAATGCCGGTCAGGGCGTCGCCTTCGCCGGCCGAGCCGCCGGCGTGCCGCGCAGCGTGGTGGCGATCGAGACCGCGCCGACGGCCAAGCTGGAGCGCATGCGGGCGCTCGGTGCCCGGGTGATTCCCGTCTCCTACGACGCGGCCTGGCGCGCGCTCGGCGAGCGCCGCTACGCGGGAGTGGAGGGGACCTTCGTCCATCCCTTCGACGATCACAACTTCATCGCCGGCCACGGCACCATGGGCTGCGAGATCTTCGAGGACCTGCCCGACATCGCCGCCGTATACACCGGCATCGGCGGCGGCGGCCTCATCACGGGCGTCGGAAGCGCACTCAAGGCGCTGAATCCGGCCGTCGAGGTCTGGGGTGTCGAGCCCGAGACCGCCGCGCCCGCCGCGTTGTCCTTCGAGCGCCGCTCGCCCCAGGCGTTCGAGGGTTGGACGGCGTCGTTCGTGGACGGGGCGGGCGGCAAGAGCTTGTTTCCGCGCATGTGGGAGCGCATGCGGCCCGTCGTGAGCGGCTACGCGGTGGTCGGATTGGACGAGGTGCGAAATGCGATGCGTCTCCTGGCGGAGAAAGCCCGGGTGGTCGCGGAGGGGGCCGGAGCGCTCGCGCTCGCGGCGGCGCTCAAGCGCAAGCCCGGTCAGGGGCCGGTCGTCGCCGTGGTCTCCGGCGGCAACATCGACCTGGACAAGTTTCGCGAGCTGATCGGGACCTGAGGGCGGTTCGCGGCTCGACGCGGCGGCGTCAGCGCGGCAGGGTCAGCGACTCGAGCGAAACGCGTGAGTCGGGCAGCCCCCTGACGTCGACCCGATACACGAAGACGTCTCCGGCATGCGGCTGCCTGGCGAGCGAGGCGGCGCGGAGCCCTTCGCGCGCCGAAGTGACGAAGATCAAATCGAGGTCCCGGCCGCCGAAGGCGACGCAGGTCGGCTGCGTTGCGGGCACCGAGATACCGCCGCTGATCGATCCGTCCGGCGCGTAGCGCACGATGCGGCCCGCACCCCAGTGCGCGTTCCACACGTGTCCCTGCGCATCGACGTGAGACCCGTCCGGGAACGCATCCTGCGGAGTCTCCGCGAAGGTCCTGGAGCCGGACAGCTCGCCGGTCCCGGGATCGATGTCGTACCGCAGGATCGTGCGCCGCGGCGTGTCCGCGAAATAGAGATGTCTCCCGTCGGGACTGAAACAGATGCTGTTGGAGATCGCGATGCCGGTCAAGTGGACGTGGGCCCGTCCGCCGCGCAGCGAATAGAGCTTGCCGACGGGCTCACCCCGGCCCTCGACCATGGAGCCTGCCCAGAAGCGGCCGTGCCGGTCCACCCGCCCGTCGTTGAAACGCACGTTGGCCGCGTCATGCGGCGGCCGCTCGATCCAGTCGAGCCTGGCCGAGTCCGGATCGTAGAGGGCGAAGCCCGACTCGAATGCCGCCACGAGCGCGCCGCTTCCCTCGACCAGCCCGAAGGAGCCGAGACGCTCGGGAACATCGAAGGTCTCGAGCGTCTGCGCGACGGGCTCGTAGCGGTACAGACGCCGCTCCTGGATGTCGGTCCACCAGACGCGCTGGCGCACGGGATCCCAGGAGATGCCTTCGCCCAGCGTGTTCGCCACGGAGATGACGTCGATGAGCTCGGCGGAAGTGGTCGGCATGGTCCGGCGGTGTTTCGTGCTGAACGCGCAACCCTTCCCTGGACGCGGATGTGCTAGATTAAATGTCATACAAAAGGAAACTTCAATGGCCGTCATCTCGCGACGTTCCCTCTTGAAGCTCGGCGGCCTCTCCGCCGCCGGCCTCATGACGGGCCGCACCCTGTCGCTCGGGAGCCCGCCGGGTCCGCAGCCCGCCTTGAAGAGCGCGGCTTACGGCGATGTGACTCTGCTCGACGGTCCGATGCTCGAGCAGTTCCGAGCGCATCACGCGACGCTGCTGGCGATGAGCGAGGACGCGCTGCTCAAGCCGTTCCGACAGGCAGCGGGCCTCCCCGCGCCGGGCGACGATCTCGGCGGCTGGTACAACGCGGCGGCGAGCTTCGATCCGCCCGGCGACATGCATGGCTACATTCCCGGCCATTGCTTCGGTCAACTCGTCTCGAGCCTGGCGCGCGCCTATGCCGTGACCGGCGACGATGCAACGCTGCAGAAAGTGCGGCGGCTGGTCGGCGGATTCGCGCCCACCGTCACGCCGCGCTTCTACGACGGCTATCCGCTGCCGGCGTACACCTTCGACAAGACCAACATCGGGTTGATCGATGCTCACGAGTTCGCCGCCGACCCGCAGGCGCTCGCGGTGCTCGATCGAGCGACCGACGCGGTGCTGCCGCGCCTGCCCGAGAAGGCGCTGACGCGGCCCGAGATGGCCGCGCGGCCGCATCCGAATATCGCCTATACCTGGGACGAGCCGTACACGCTGCCCGAGAATCTGTATCTCGCGTGGCGGCGTGGCGCGGGCGAGCGCTATCGCGCGCTGGCGAGGCGCTTCCTGTTCGATGCGCCGTATTTCGATCCGCTGGCGCAGGGCGAGAACGTCCTGCCGGGCAAGCACGCCTATTCGCACGTGAACGCGCTTTGCTCCGCAATGCAGGCTTATCTCGTCGACGGCCAGCCCAAGCATCTGCGCGCCGCGCAGAACGGCTTCGGCTTCGTGCTCGCGCAGAGCTACGCGACCGGAGGCTGGGGTCCGAACGAGCGTTTTCTCGAGCCCGGCAAGGGCGCGCTCGGGGAGTCGCTCTCGACGACGCACGCGAGTTTCGAGACACCCTGCGGGGCTTACGGCCACTTCAAGGTGGTGCGTTATCTGATGCAGGTCACGGGCGACAGCCGCTACGGCGACAGCATGGAGCGCGTGCTCTACAACGCGATGCTCGGCGCGCTGCCCATGAGCGCCGACGGCACCTCGTTCTACTACTCCGACTACAACGAGGGCGGATCGAAGACCTACTACGATCTCAGGTGCCCGTGCTGCTCGGGGACGTACGGTCAGGCCGTCGCGGACTATGGGCCGAGCGCGTACTTCACGTCCGATCGCGGCGTATTCGTGAACTTGTACACGCCGTCGCGCCTGCGATGGCTGCGGCGCGGGCGGGCGTTCAGCCTTTCGCAGGCGACGGCATATCCCCTGGATGGGCAGGTCGACATGGTGATCGGGGCGAATTCGTCCGAGAGCTTCGCGGTGTCGCTCCGCATACCGGCATGGGCGGGACCGGGATCGACCGTCGAGGTCAACGGCAAGCGGCTGGCGCAGCCGCTCGTGCCGGGTACGTTCCATTCCATCCGCCGCAGCTGGTCGGATGGCGATCGGATCACGCTGGCGCTGGATCGCACGCTGCGATTCGAGGCGGTGGACGAGCAGCATCCGGATCTCGTCGCGATCATGCAGGGACCGCTGGCGCTGTTCGCCGTCGGCGACCGCTTCCTGACGCCGCGCCGCGCGGAGCTCGATTCGGTCCGCCAGGTCGCGCCCGGCTCCGCCGAGTGGCGCATGACGACGGCCGACGGCATCCAGGAGCTCAAGCCGTATTTCGCGATCGGCGCGGGCACGACGCGCCTGTACCAGCCGCTCTCGGTCTAGCAAGGCTCCATCTCTACTGCTCCGGCGTTTGGGGTTTGCGCCTGCGCGAGGTCGGCGTGTCCCGGCGCGCGAGCACGATCAGCTCGCTCATGGCGCGCTCGGCCTGCCGCGCATCCTTGGCGGCGACGGCCTGGTAGACGCGCCGATGCTCGGGCATCGGGTCGCGGACCAGCGAGCCCTTGCGCTGCTTCAATACCGTACTCGCGCCGATGGCCGCGCTGACGCCGCTGGTCAGCGAGATGATGAAGGGATTGGAGGTCGCGCGCAGCAGCGTGCCGTGGAAATCCATGTCTGCTCGTCGGCCCGCCCCGGTCGCGAGGGTGTGCTCGGCCATCGCGTCGAGCGCGGCGCGCAGGTCGCGGAGATGCGCCGCCGTGCGCCGCCGTGCGGCGATTCCCGCCGCCGCGGATTCCACCACGGTGCGCAGCTCGAACAGGCTGTTGAGCAGCTCGGGGTCGGGCTCGGACTCGAACATCCACGCCAACACCTCGGGGTCGAGCAGGTGCCATTCGGATCTCGGGTTGATGCGCGTGCCGACCTTGGGGCGGGCATCCACCAGGCCCTTGGCCGCGAGGATGCGCACCGCCTCGCGGTAGGCCGTGCGCGACACCGCGAAACGCGCGCTCGAGGAGATCTCGCCTTCCAGAAGATCGCCGGGCCGGTACCTGCCGGACACGATGGCGATGCCGAGCTCGCGGGCGATCGAGCCGTGCAAGCGCAGCGCCGAGCGTGCGGGGCGAGCGAGCGCCGCACGCTCGGCGTGCGGCGGCGGGCGGGAAGGACCGGCGTGCGGCGGCGGGCGGGAAGGGCCGGCGCGCGGTGCGGAGCGGGGTGGATTGCGATTGGCCAAGGCCGTCTCCGTGCGCCGGGCGTGCCGGCTAGGGCTGCACGAGGAACGACAGCACGGTGGTTTCCCGATAGGTCTGGCCCGGACGCAGGATGGTCGATGGGAATGCCGGATGATTGGGCGAGTCGGGGAAGTGCTGGGTCTCGAGACAGAGGCCGGTGCGATACGCGAAGACCGAGCCCGCGCCGGTCGGCTTGCCGTCGAGGAAATTGCCGGAGTAGAACTGCATGCCCGGCTGCGTCGTGCGCACTTCCATGCTGCGGCCGCTGCGCGGATCGGTCAGCACCGCGGCAAGCTCGGGCTCTTGCGAGCCGGTCTTGCTCAGCACCCAGTTGTGGTCATAGCCGTTGCCGCGGCTCAGCTGAGCATCCGAGTCGTCGATGCGGGCGCCGATGACGTGCGGCAGGCGAAAGTCGAAGGGAGAGTCCGCCACCGAGCGCAGCTCGCCCGTCGGAATCAGCGCGGCATCCACGGGGGTGAATCGCTCGGCGCGGAGCGTCAGCAGATGATCGAGAACGGTGGCTTGTGGATCGCCGCTCAAATTGAAGTAGGCGTGGTTCACGAGGTTCACCGGCGTCGGCGCGGCGGTCACGGCCTGGTACTCGATCGACAGCGAATCGTCGTCGCTGAGCCGGTAGGTGACGTGAGCCGTGAGCCGGCCCGGATAGCCTTCTTCGCCGTCCGCGCTCACGTAGCTCAGCCGCAATGCCGAACTTCCGGGGACAGGAGGGTCCGCACTCCAAACGTGCTTGTCGAAGCCGAGCGTGCCGCCGTGAAGGCTGTTGGTCCCGTTGTTCTGCGGAAGCTGGTAGCACTTGCCGTCGAGCGTGAAGCGCCCGTTCGCGATGCGATTGGCATAGCGCCCGACCGTGGCGCCGTAGTAGGGCACCGCGGCGAGACAGGGATCGAGTGAATCGAAGCCCAGCACGACGTTGGCGAGCTTGCCGTTGCGATCCGGAGTCTTGAGCGACACCAGCGCGGCGCCGTAGGTCATGATCCGGGCCTCGATGCCGTGGCCGTTGGTCAGCGTGTAGATGTGCACGAGGGTGTTTCGGCGCATGGATTCCTTATCTTGCCAAGCCCGGCAGCGTGTGGCAATTTGTCTGAGTAAACGCGGCATCGATCTTCCGTTCCCCACCGGACATCCCGCATGAGCTCATCAGCTTCCACGCCGCGCCGCCTGCGATCAAGGGCATGGTTCGACGATCCGCAGAACGCCGACATGACCGCCCTGTACCTGGAGCGCTACATGAACTTCGGGCTCACGCTCGCGGAGCTCCATTCGGGCCGTCCGATCGTGGGCATCGCCCAGACCGGCTCGGATCTATCGCCCTGCAACCGGCATCATCTGGTGCTCGCCGAGCGCATTCGCGACGGCATCCGCGACGCAGGCGGCGTGCCGATCGAGTTCCCCGTGCACCCGATCCAGGAGACCGGCAAGCGCCCGACTGCGGCCCTGGACCGAAACCTCGCCTACCTCGGCCTGGTCGAGGTCCTGTATGGGTATCCCATCGACGGCGTGGTGCTCACGATCGGATGCGACAAGACCACCCCTGCCTGCCTGATGGCGGCGGCGACCGTCGACATTCCCGCGATCGCGCTGT
>DATAUO010000313.1:0-2346 GCA_036268215.1 Steroidobacteraceae bacterium | reverse complement strand
GCCGCGGCCTCGCCCTCGCCCGCGTCCATGTACACGCCGATCGATCCCACCATGAGCGGCAAGACCATCACGCTCAACGGTCACGATCTCACCATCGACCAGATCGTCGAGGTCGCGCGCTACGGAGCCAAGGTGGAGCTCGCGCCCGAGGCGCGCCGGCGGGAAGCCGATGCCTACGGTCTGCTGCTCGAGGCCGCGGCCGAGGGAATCCCGGTGTACTGGTTCAACCGCGGCGCCGGCGATCAGCGCGAGTCCGTCATGTTCGACGGCGACCCGCTGATGCCGAAGAACAGGGCGTACATCGAGAAGTCGCAGCTCGACCGCTTCCGCTCGGCCGCGCTGTGGGGCACGGGACCCGAGGTCTCGAGCGAGGAGATCGTGCGCGCGATGATGGTGGTGCGCGCCAACGCCATGATCTACAACGCGCCCAGCCCGCAGCTTGCGCAGATGCTGCTCGATCTCATCAACCGGCGCATCACTCCCGTGGTCCAGTCGCGCGGCACGCTCGGCGAGGGCGATCTGCAGCAGCTCGGCAACGTGGGCGCCGCGATGGTGGGGGCCGGCGAGGCGTACTACAACGGCGTGCGCATGAAGGCTGCCCAGGCGTTGAAGAGCGCGGGCCTCGCTCCGATCCAGCCCTTCGCGGCGGACGACAATGCGCTCACCAGCAGCGATGCGTACGCGGCCGGCCAGGCCGCGTTGGTGGTCCATGACGCCAGGGCCGCGCTCGATTGGACCGATCTGATCTATGCCATCGATCTCGACGGCATGAATTCGAGCGTGACGCCCTTGAGCATGGTCGTGCAGCGCGACCGGCCGGAGAGATGGCTGAACTGGGACGCGGCGCGAATTCTCGACATGATCAAGGGCAGCTACCTGTTCGAGCAGGATCCGAAGCGCATCATTCAGGACCCCGAGTCCATGCGCGCATCGTCGATCCGGCAGGCTTCTGCGTGGGAAGAGTGGGGCGCGCTCCGCGATGCCGTCGTGTTCCAGGCCAACTCCTCCGACCACAACCCCGCGGTCAACGTCGGTCTGGGGCCGGGCGACTCGTGGGAGCTCGCGAGCCCGCAGCTCATGCGCTTCTACGTCAAGGGCGGCCCGCACAGCCACGGCCAGCACGGCTACATCGTCTCCAACGCCAACTGGGATCCGTACCCGCTCGCGAACAAGATCGAGAACTTCGTCACCGCGCTCGGCAACATGGACATCGCGGTGATGCTGCGCATCGAGCGTTTCCGAAATCCGTTCTTCACCAATGCCAGCCTGCAAGAGCTCCTGCCGGAGGCGACCCGCAGCTTCACGGACTTTGCTCCCGTGGATCTGGAGCAGGAGATTCAGAGCCTCATGAACCCGGTCGCCCCATTCGGGGCCGCCATCGTCGGCACGGTCGAGGACCTGCAAGGACAGACGCGCATCAAGGTGCAGCGCGCGCGCCAGGCGGTCGACACCAGCTTCGATCTCCTGGCTTTCGACATGATGACCGCGGCCGACTGGATCGACGCGCGCAGGAAGCAGGATCCGTCGCGCCGCTTCGGCGCCGCTCCCACGGCCGCCCAGGCCGCATTCCGGCAGCACGTGCCCTTGAAGCGCGACCTGACCGTGCCGGCGCCGGAGTCGGAGGCGCAGACGGCGGTGGATTTCCTGAAGTCGACGCCGGCGGCGACGTTCTACCAGGGCGAGCCGCCTCCCTCCGCTCGCAAGGAATGATCAGGTCGATTGCGGCGAATGTCCGCTACGGCGACACGGCCTTGCCGGCCGGCGCTCGGGAGTCGCTGGCGCCGTAGATTATTCCGGGGCGCGGGAAGCCGAGCGCCTCGGCGGCGGCGGGGTCGGAGGGCGCGATGCCGATGACTTCGGCAGCGTTGCCCGTGCCCCAGGGCTCGAGCGGCACGATGCGGTAGCCCATGTGCGTGAGCGCACGCGCGGCATCGTCGGAAAGCGCCCGCGGCTCGGCCGCCACGGTGTCCGGCAGCCACTGCTGGTGGATGCGCGGGGCGTCCACGGCCTCTTGCAGGGTCATGCGGTGGTCGATCACGTTGACGATGATCTCGAGCACCGTGGTGATGATGCGCGAGCCGCCGGGCGTGCCGACGATCAGCACGGGCTTCGCGCCGTCCAGCACCAGGGTGGGCGTCATGGAGCTCAAGGGGCGCTTGCCGGGCGCGATCGTGTTGGCCTTGCCCTGGATCAGCCCGAACATGTTGGCGGCGCCGGGCTTGGCGGTGAAGTCATCCATCTCGTCGTTCAAGAAGAAGCCGGTATCGCCGGCGATGACCTTGGCGCCGAAGTCATCGTTGATCGTGTAGGTCACCGCGACTGCGTTGCCGGCCCGGTCGATGATCG
>DATAUO010000312.1:0-40856 GCA_036268215.1 Steroidobacteraceae bacterium | reverse complement strand
AGAAGGCGCCGTCCCGCACCGAGGTTAGATAATCGGGTACCAAGTCCGGGCCAAGCTCGTCGCGCTCGTTGATGACGGCCCAGAGCGTATGCGTCTGGGGCTCGAACTGCAGTCCGTTCGGATTGCGCAATCCGGTGGCGTACTCCCGGTGCGCGCCGGTGGCCCGATCGATTTGCCAGATGGCCGCCCGGCCGACCTCGGCCTGAATGCCGTTCTCGGTGATGTTGCTGTTGGAACCGACGCCCGCATAGAGCTCCGTTCCGTCCGGGCTTGCCGTCAGGCTCTTGGTCCAGTGATGGTCGATGGGGCCGCCGGGCAGGTCGCAAAGCTTCACGCCGGGAGCGGTGATCCGAGTCTGTCCGGTGGCGTAAGGAAAGCGGAGCACGGCATCGGTGTTGGCGACATAGAGTTGGTCATCCACCAGAACGACGCCGAAAGGAGCATTGAGATGGTCGAGGAACACGGTCTTCTGGTCGGGCACGCCGTCGCCGTCGGTGTCGCGGAACAGTAGGATGCGCTGACCGGGCTTGGTGCGGGAGTGCGCCATCTTCTCGACCCAGTTCATGACGATCTCCTTGGGGCGGCTGACCGGCCCGGGCGGGCCGCCGGTCTCGACCACGAGAACATCGCCGTTCGGCAACACATAAAGAGAGCGCGGGTTCGCGAGGCCGGCGGCAAAAAGCTGTACCTTCAGGCCGGACGCGGCGGTCGGGGCCGCCCCGTTCCAACCGATCACCTTGGCGACGTGCATCGGCGGCAGCAGGTACTGGTGGATCGGGGGCAAGTACGGGTTGGCGCCGATTTGACGTTGCGGATCGATGGGGGCGGGTCCGCAACCGGCGATCGCGAGCAGCATGGCGGTCGCGCCGGTCAAGACGAAGACGGGTCTCATACCGTTTCCTTGCGCTGGATGCCGACGCCATGTCGATACACCAGGCTCCAGCCGTTCCAGCCGGTCACCAGCAGGATCGCGACGACCAGCGCCGACAGGATCAAACCTGAAGGGACGACGGAGGTATAGGCGTCACGAGTGTGGATCAATGCGTTGAAGATCGAGAGGACCACCGCCGCGATGTTGCCGAGTCCGTGAATCCAGGCGGCGCGCAGCGCGCGGATGCGGGGTTCGCCGCAGAAATCGATGAGTCCCGCCGCCGCTGCGAACAGCGAGAAAATGAGGCCGATCACCAACGCCCACGCGGAGATGTCGGCCCACAGCATCGCAGCCGTTCGCCAGTACACGATGTCGGTCACGAGCGTTGCAACGAAGCAGACCATCGGAATGGGCACGAGCATCACGTGAAGAGGGTGGCCGCGAAGGCTCACCGTCGAGCGAGGATCGGCACCTGGCATCTGTGGCATGGATGGGTCTGCGATACGGTTCGACGGCGTTCGGTCGTCAGCGGACGAAATGGCTCACGAGGGTGCGCACTTTCACCGCCACGGGCGCATCGATGGCCTCGCCGCAATCCTGGATCTCTTCATAGGCGAAGTGCTGCGCTTGCACCTCGCCGTCGACCGTGACGGTGATGTCGGCGCCTGCGGATTCGCTCCCCTCGCGCAAATCGACGGCGGAGCGCTCGACGCCGCGCTCGCGCAGCGCCGACTCCAGTGCACCGACGATGTTGGCCAATCCCTTGTGAAATTCGTCTCTCTGAGGTCCGGCTCTCCCTGAGTGTGCGGAACCGGGCTCCGAAGTCCGTGGGGCTGCCGCACCCGCCGCTTCGCCGCGATCGGGCTGCATGCCCTTGGCGGCGAGCTCCTCGAGAACGCCGGAAGTCTTACGGAGTTGCAGCAACTTCATGCCCCGCAGCACGTGCGGCGCCTTGGAGAATTGAACGTTGGCATAATCGACGATCTGGATGCGGTTGCCCCACGGATCTCGAAAATCGAGGAACCGGCCCGGCAAACAGTCGATGCCGGCCGCCGCAAGCGCCCGCCGGGCGCCTTCGCCATCGTCGACCACCAGGCCTACGTGGCGACCGGCGTCGGCCCGAGGGCTGGGTACTCTCATGAGCGCAATGAATTGGTCGCCCAAGTCGATGAAGGCCATGTTCTCGCTCTGGCCCCGAAGCGTGAAGTCGAACACCCGGCCGTAGAAGGCCAGCGCTTGCTCCACATCGCCGACTTCGAGCGCGACGTGGTTGATCCCGATGGGCCGTACCTTCCGAATCTCGTTCACGGGCAGACCTCGATGCGCTACCGCCCGCGCGGGCAGCCGTGTAGGAAGCTTAGTGCGGCGCATGCTCCGCTGAATAGGCGATTCGCGCGGTCCTGCGTCAGCGGACGCCGTCAGACGACCCCTGCCGCGCGGGGCGCGGAGGGCGTCGCTACATGGCTTCCTTGATGCCTGCGCGAATCAGCCACCAGTTCATGGGAAAGCTGGTCATGAATCCCGCGATCATTGCCAATTGCATGGCTCCCCAAAATTCGACGCTGTCAACCGGGGCCGGTCCACCGAAGTGGCGTGGAAAAACCAGAAACTGAAAGATTGCCATGAGGCCGTACATGCCCAGTTGCCACGACAGCAAGGACAGTGCGTCGGCCTTGAGCGCCGCGACAATTCCTTGCGCCGGCGTCAAATTTCGCATCGGTGCAATGGCGAAGTATTGAAAGACGATGCCGATGGCGAATGCGACGAGGAGGTCGAGTATCCAGACGGCGAACGTCTTCTCATCGAACAGTGTCTGCCAGCCAAACGCGATGGCGATACCGGGTACGGCGTAGGCAAGCCATTCGGCGACGATGTCGCCCAGGGCGCATCCGCTGCCGCAATGCAACGATCCCTTGGCGACGCTGATGGCGTACGGTTGGGGGCGCGAGTCACGACCGTACTGGTAATACAGCCATAAAATGAATAGCGTACCGAAGAGCGCGCAGACCGGCCAAACGACATTCATGATGCCCATGTGCTGCGGATGCCGCAGGACGTCGATCAGGATCACGACCGCGCACGCCGCACCGATGAGCAGGGTAACCGCGCAAAGCAAATCCAGCCATACGGGAAAGACGGCCATTACCAACGAAACCGGCTAGGGCGACGCTCGGAGGATGGCTCGTTTGCCGGCTGGGGCGTAGGGCCGTGACGCCTTTGTCCAGGTAGGTGGAAACTTACCGCGCGGAAAGCGGGTATAGGCTACAGATAGCGCGCTCCCGTCCCGTCGATGAGCGTGACGTTGTCGACGATCAGCGCCGTCGGCGGCATCGGGCCATCGACCGTTATTTGGCCGCCTTCACCGTATACCAGATCTGCACCGTGCCCTTGACGCCGCTCTTGTCCATCGCGGCCTTCAGCTTGGGCGAGGAGGCGAACGCCTTGGCTTCTTTCAAGGTGTGAAAGTCGTGGATCACGGTCACGTCGTTCGGATCATCGGTCGATTGATAGACGGCCTGGGCGGCCGGGCCGGCTCCCGGCGGCCTCGTCGCCGGATCATATCCCATCGGTGGCGGCGGGTCGCGTTGCGCCCGGTCCGCGCCGGCGCCAGGACGATCCCGCCAGCCGCGGCGCCGTGTTTCCGACCCGCCATCGCGATATGATCGCGGCGCTGGGATTCAGCCAACATCCGCAAGGTACCCGACCCTTGAACAAGACTGCCGCACGCTTCGCCGTCACGCTGGTCGGCGCCTTTTGCGTCCACGCCGCCCCGGCAAGAGATTGGGTCATCCATGCGGGTGTCCTGATCGACGGCTCCGGCGCCGCGCCCCGCCGCAATGTCTCGATCGTGATTCACGACGACAAGATCGCGTCCGTCGAGGACGGCTTCCGCGGTCCGGCCGGCGCCGAGGTCATCGACTTGTCCCACTCGACCGTGCTGCCCGGCTTCATCGACTGTCACGTTCATATCTCCGCGATGTTGCCGAGCCGTACCAACAGCACCCAGTACGAGATGACCCACTCGGATATCGATCGGGCGTTCGATGCGCAGGTGTTCGTCCGGCAGATGCTGCAGCAGGGATTCACCAGTGCCCGAGATGTCGGCGGCGGCGATGAGACGGTCGCGGTGCGCGAGGCCATCGACGCCGGCAAGATTCCCGGGCCTCGTCTGATGGTCTCGCTCGAGCCGCTGGGACCCACGGGCGGGCATGGCGACCCTCGCAGCGGAATCGATCCGGCGTTGTCTCATCCGGGCTGGGACAACGGCATCGTGGACACGCCGGAGCAGGCGCGTCTGCGGGTGCGCGAGCACAGGCGCCGCGGCGCGGACGTGATCAAGATCATGCCTTCCGGCGGCATTGCCTCGACCGGGGACGATCCGCGCCAGCAGCTCATGACCAACGATGAGATGCGCGTGGCGGTCGAGACCGCGCACTCCCTGGGGATGAAGGTCGCGGCCCACATCTATCCGGCGGGCGCCATCGAGAACGCGGTCCGCGCCGGCGTGGATTCCGTGGAGCACGGCTCGTTCGCCACCGCGCAGACCTTCGCGCTCATGAAGGCGCACGGCACCTACCTCGTGCCCACGCTGTCCGTGTACGACGTCTTCTATACGGCCGCGCGCGAGCATCCGGAGCTCCTGACGCCGGGCACCGCCGCCAAGGAGCTGGCCAACGACCTGCTGCCCAAGAAGAACCTGCCGCTGGCCGTTCAGTCCGGCGTGAAAATCGCCTACGGGACCGATCTGGGGGAGGGCGATCATTCCCTGGAATTCGCCTTGCTGACGGCGAACGGGATGAAGCCCATGGACGCGATACTCGCCGCGACCCGCAATGCCGCCGACCTGCTGGGACGCTCGGACCAGGTGGGGTCGATCCAAGCGGGGCGGTTCGCGGACCTCGTCGCGGTCGACGCGGATCCGCTGGCGCAACCGGAGTCGCTGCGGCATGCGGCGTTCGTCATGAAGGGCGGCTTGGTGTACCGGCGGGACGGGCGTCCGACCGCCGTCGAATAGAACAGAACAGGTTCGTGTCAGCCGGTTGTGAGAGCGTCCCTACGAGCGACAGGGTTGATTTCCGGCTGATCCCGGCCTGCTGAAGGCGCAGTCTGACCACTTCAGCGTCCAGCCGGAGGTCTTTGCCATGAGCCCTGAAACAACCGCCAATCGCGATGGTTCCGCCGACAATCGGGAGCGTTGCGACGATGCTTCGGGCCGGCCGGCCACGATCCTGGTGCGTGGCGAGACCCTTCGCGAACCGGCGCCCCAGGAGTCGGAGCCCCAAGCCTCAAAGTCGCCCCAGGCCGCGACGCCGCGCCAAGCCCCAGCGTCGCCGCAGGCCTCGACGCCGCGCCAAGCCTCAGCGTCGAACCAGGCTTCAACGTCGCCACAGGCCTCAGCGTCGGGAGACTCATCGGCCAAGGCTGAAGACCGGGGAAAATCCCGGGAAGAAAAAAATTCCCCGGCGAAGCTCGAGATGCAGAATCGCCTGCCGGCGCTCGAAGACGATGCCGATGTCGGGGTCGAGAAGGAGCAGCTGGTCGTCCGGGACGGCAAGGCGGACCTGGCCTTCACCGGGACGCTGCTCGCCTCGGCGGCGCCGACCGCGGCGCGCAAGGGACACTGGGAGGAGCTGCGGGTCTACGAGACCAATGGCGGCAAGCATGTGTTCTCGAGGGTGACCCGCACCGTCACCGCCGGTGAGGACGATCGGCACGAGGCGGACGTATTCGAGCCCTCGCCCTCGTCGGTGCCGTCGCAGCTGCTCCGAAGCGCGCGCGATCTCACCCGCTCGCGGCCGGTGATGTGGACGGACGCGGCGGTGACCTTCTTTGGATACGACCCGCTCGCGAAGGAGCTGTATCGGAAGATCGGGGGCCAGTTCGACGAGCACATCAGCTAAGAGGATGCATCGCGGCCGCCGCCGGCGGGTCGTGATTCTTTTTTTGCACGAGGGGTAACCGATCCGTCGGCAGCCGCTCTTCTCCCCCATAGGACCGCCGCAACATCGCGCCGCGGCCAAAGCAGCCTCCAAAGAGGCAGGGGAGAACTCATGCGTCCAAGCCGCGTGGCCGCCATCGTCGCCTGTTGCGCCGCCGATCTCATCACCGCCGTGGGCCTTCGCGCCCAGACGAGCAGCGGTGTGAGCTCGGGCGATTCGAATGCGGATTCCAAGCTCGAAGAGATCGTCGTCACCGCCACCCGCCAGAAGGAGCTCTTGAGCACGGTGCCGATCAGCGCCAGCGCGTTCTCGCAGAAGAGCCTGGACGCGCAGGGCGTCAACCAGATCGACGACATCGCGCTGATCACTCCCGGCGTGACGTTCAGCCGCGGCAACAGCGGCAGCACCTCGATCGCCATCCGGGGAATCAGCTCCGACAGCGGCGCATCCACCACCGGCATCTACATCGACGATACGCCGGTGCAATCGCGCGTCATCGGCTTCTCCAGCACCACGGTGTTTCCGAACGTCTTCGACCTCGAGCGCGTGGAGATCCTGCGCGGACCGCAGGGCACCCTGTTCGGCGCGGGATCCGAAGGCGGCACCGTCCGCTTCATCACGCCGCAGCCGAGCCTGACCGAGTACACCGACTACACCAAGGGCGAGGTGGGATTCACCGAGCACGGCGATCCGAGCTTCGAGGCGGGCGTCGCGGTGGGAGGACCCATCGTCGACAACGAGATCGGATTTCGCGCGAGCGCGTCCTATCGGCGCGACGGCGGCTACACCGATCGGGTCGATCGGTTCACCGGCAGCCTGATCACGAAGGACGACGACTGGCAGAACACCTACACCGCGCGCGTGGCGCTCGCGTTCCAGCCGGTCGATCATCTGCTCATCACGCCCTCGTTCTACTATCAGAACATCTACATCAACGACTCGCAGACGTATTGGGAGTACCTGTCCAATCCCGGCAACGGCGAATACAACAACGGCGCACCGGTCACGGCGCCGTTCCAGGGCACGAGCTATCTGCCGGCGCTCAACGTCGTCTACGGCGCGGACGCCTTCACCATCACCTCCAACACCTCTTACTACGAGCAGGACGACCAGAACAATCGCGACCTCTCGGAGCTGATCCCGAACGACCTCGGTATCCTGGTCTCGCCCACGCATCCGGTGCCCGGCGATCCGAACTACCAGGATCAGGATCTCTTCGTCACCTCGCAGAAAGCCTTCACGCAGGAGGTTCGCATCCAGTCGAACGATCTCGACTCGCGTCTGCGCTGGCTGGCGGGCGTGTTCTACCAGCATGAGCTGCAGTCCTCGAACCAGTACGTGCCCGATACGCCGGCCTCGTTCAACGCGCTGGTCGAATCCGCATTCGGCGAGTCGACGCAGCAGGCCTTCGGGATGGGCCTGTACCAAAACAAGTACAGCTACACCTCATTCATCGATTCCGTCGACAAGCAGGTCGCCGGCTTCGGCGAGGTCACCTTCAGGGTGGTCGGCGGCCTGAGCCTGACCGCCGGGCTGCGGGCGGAGCGCTCGACGTTCGCGTTCACCAACACCAGCAACGGCCCGTTCAACGGCGGTCTCTCGGTGGTCAACGGCAACGAGTCGGAGACGCCGATCATCCCCAAGTACGGCGTTTCCTACCAGCTCGATCCGGAGAACCTCTTCTACGCGACGGCCTCGAAAGGCTTCCGTCCGGGCGGTGCGAATCCGGCGATTCCCGCCCGCTGCGACACGGATCTGGCCGAGCTCGGGTACACCACGGCGCCGGACTCCTATAAGTCTGATTCGGTGTGGAGCTATGAGGTCGGATCGAAGAACCGCCTGGCCGACGGGCGCGTGCGCCTCGAGACCAGCATCTTCGACGTGAAGTGGAGCGGTATCCAGCAGCAGGTGATTCTCGGCACGGGCTGCGGCCTCGACTTCGTCGCGAACCTCGGCAAGGCCACGAGCCGCGGCTTCGACTTCCAGGGCGAGTTCCTCCCCGTGGATCACCTCACCGCGGGCGTGGCCCTGGGCTACAACCATGCCGTGTTCAATCAGTCGATCCTGTCGCCGCCCGATCCGGTCACGGGGGTCCGCCCGGTGCTGGTGCGGGCAGGCGAGTCGCTGGGGGTCAATCCGTGGACGGTGGCCCTGAATGCGCAGTACGATTTCGTCGCATGGGGAAGGAACGGCTATGTGCGCGCGGATGACGAATTCTCCAGCCGGCAGTCGACTCCGACGCCGGCCGAGGATCCGACCAACGAGACCTACTCGCCCGGCTTGGTGGAGCTGCCGCAGACGAACCTTCTCAACATGCGGCTCGGCACGCGCTTCGGCAACGGCATCGATCTCTCGTTCTTCGTCAAGAACCTGCTGGACAGCCACCCCGTGCTGAACCGCGACCAGACGGGATCGAACATCGACCTGATCTACGTGGACCGTACCTTTCGTCCGCGTACCATCGGCATCATGATCACCTCGAGGCACTGAAATGACCGCTGCACCGCTCAAGATCCTGATTCCGTCGCTCGTGGTCGCCGGGCTGGCGGGCGGCACGGCGCACGCCGCCCGCTCCAGCTGCGAGGACCTCGCCCATCTCAAGTTGCCGGACACGACCATCACGATGGCGCAGTCCGTCGCCGCCGGCGCCTTCACCGCGCCGGTTCCGTCCTGGGCCACGAAGTTCATGCATCCCGCGCCGATTCCGGTCGCCTTCTGCCGGGTCGCGGGAGCGATCCGGCCGACCTCCGACTCGGACATCCGCTTCGAGGTGTGGCTGCCCGCGTCGGGTTGGAGCGGGCGCTACGAGTCGGTCGGCAACGGCGGCTTCGCGGGCTCGATCCGCTACGACTCCATGCGCAACCCCTTGCTCGGAGGCTCCGCCGTCGCCTCCACAGACGACGGTCACGATGCTCCCGCCATCGGCCCGACCAGCGCGGACTGGGCGTACCATCACCCGGAAAAGATCATCGATCATGGTCATCGGGCCGTGCACCTCACCGCCGCCGCCGGCAAGGCCATCACCGCGGCATTCTATGGCCGCCCCGCGGGGCACGCTTATTTCGTCGGCTGCTCGAAGGGCGGACAGGAAGCGTTCATGGAAGCGCAACGCTATCCCGACGATTTCGACGGCATCGTCGGCGGCGCCGTCGCGAATCAGTGGACCGACCTGTTCACGAGCTTCATGTGGACCGAGAGCTTGAACCTCGCGAGCCGGGAGAGTTATCTCTCGCCCGAGGATCTCGGCAAGATCGGCGCGGCGGTCTCGGCGGCCTGCGACACCATCGGCGGCGTCAAGTCAGGCTTCGTCAACGATCCGCTCCGATGCAAGATCGAGCCATCCTCGATCGGCCTCACTCCGGCGAAGCTCAAGACTTACGAGGCCATTCACAGGGGGCCGACGGATGGCGCCGGGCGGCCGGTCTATGCGGGCCAGGCATACGGCAGCGAGAATCCGGGATGGACCGACACCATCAGCGCCACCGGTTTCGAGGCGGCGCAGACCGAGGCGCAGATGAGCATGTACGGCGCCAACTACTACCGCAATTTCGTCTACCAGGACAAGAGCTGGAGCTTCCATGACTTCGACGTCGACAAGGGACGCGCGGACGCCGTGAAGGCCGTCGGCCGCATCATGAACGCGGACGACGTGCATTTCGCCGGGTTCAAGGCGCACGGCGGCAAGCTGATCCAGTTCGCCGGCATGGTCGACTCCATCGTCACCCCCTTGAGCTCCGTGAAGTTCTACCAATCCGTGGTCGCCGCCCAGGGCAACATGCCGGCGGCGGCGGCGCTCGCGCGGACCCAGGAGTTCTACCGCTTGTTCATCGCGCCCGGCATGGGGCACTGCGGCGGCGGCCCGGGGCCGAATCAGTTCGGCCAGGCCGGCGGGGTCGGAGATGCGGAGCACGACCTGGTCGTTGCGCTCGAGCAGTGGGTCGAGAAGGGCGTGCCGCCCACGCGGCTGATCGCGACGAAGTACAACTCCGACGACAAGGACAAGGGCGTCGCCATGACCCGCCCGTTGTGCCTTTTCCCGCAGGTCGCCAGGTACAAGGGAAGCGGCGCGGTGACCGACGCCGCGAGCTTCAGCTGCGCGGTGGAATGAGGGTGCTGCCGGATCCGCGGGACATTCATGACTTCGAGCAGCTGACCGCCGCGTTCCAATGGGAGATCCCCCCGCGCTACAACATCGGGGTGGACGTCTGCGACAAGTGGGCGCACGAGCCCGCGCGCGTCGCGCTGATCTACAAGCCGCCGGCCGGCGGGAGCATCGAATACACCTTTGCCGACGTTCGGCTGCTGTCGAATCGAGCGGCGAACCTGCTGCGGAGCGCCGGACTGAACCGCGGCGACCGCATCGCGGTGCTGCTGCCGCAGCTGCCCGAGACGGCCATCGCCCACGTTGCGATCTACAAGATGGGCGCCATCGCGGTGCCATTGTTCAACCTGTTCGGAGTCGACGCCCTCGAGTACCGTCTCGTCGACAGCGGCGCGAGCGCCGTGATCACCGATCTTGCCGGAGCCGCGAAGCTGCGGGAGATCCGGCATCGGCTGCCCGAGCTCGAGATCGTCTACACCATCGACGGGGCCGCCGCGGACGGCGTGGATTTCCACGAGGGGCTGTCGCGGCAGAGCGGGCACTTCGAGCCGGCGCCGACCCTTGCCGATGAGCCCGCGCTCATCATCTACACGTCCGGCACCACCGGCGCCCCCAAGGGCGCCCTGCACGCGCACCGCGTGCTCCTGGGCCATCTGCCCGGCGTCGAGCTGTCGCATGATTTCGCCCCGCAAAGCGGCGACCGCTTCTGGACGCCCGCGGACTGGGCCTGGATCGGCGGTTTGTACGATGTGTTGATGCCTGCGTGGCATCACGGCCTCCCGGTCGTCGCGCATCGCTTCGCGAAGTTCGATGCGGAAGCCGCATTCCAGTTGATCGACGACTTCGGCGTGCGCAACGCATTCATCCCGCCGACCGCGCTCAAGATGATGCGCACCGTCGCCAACCCCCGGGCCCGCTGGCGCCTGGACATGCGCAGCATCGCGAGCGGCGGCGAGTCGCTCGGCCGCGAATTGCTCGAGTGGGGCCGTCAGACTTTCCGGCTCGACATCAACGAATTCTACGGCCAGACCGAGTGCAACGTGGTCCTCTCCTCGTGCGCGCGCCTCGAGCCGGCGCGCCCGGGCCGGATCGGCAAGGCGGTACCCGGCCACCGGGTCGCCATCGTGGATGCGGCCGGCCGCCCGGTGCCCGCGGGTGTCGCCGGCAACATCGCGGTCGGGCGTCCTTCACCCGTCATGTTCCTGCGCTACTGGAGCAATGCCGCGGCCACCGCGGCCAAGTTCGTCAACAACTGGCTGCTCACCGGCGATCTCGGCGAGAGCGACGCCGACGGCTATATCCGCTTCATCTCCCGCGACGACGACATCATCACCAGCGGCGGCTACCGCATCGGGCCGGGCGAGGTCGAGGACTGTCTCCTCGGTCACCCGGCGGTCCGGCTGGCGGCGGTCATCGGCGTGCCCGATCCGCTGCGCACGGAGGCCGTCAAGGCCTTCGTCGTGCTGCGCGAAGGCGTCGAGCCCGGCGAGGCGCTGGTGCTCGAGCTGCAGAGCCACGTGAAATCCCGGCTCTCGGCCCACGAGTACCCGCGGCAGATCGTGTTCGTCGATTCGTTGCCGATGACCGCGACGGGCAAGATCATCCGGCGCGAGCTGCGGAGTCACGACACCAAACTTATGTGAAGTCGGGCACCCGGGAGCGCGCTGAACGGCGCCAGCGTCAGCTGGGCGTCTGGAACGTCGGCCGGCGTCCTCACAGGCTGATTGCCGGCAGTCCGCTCACCATCGCCGTGACTTATACGGTGACGGGCAACGCTATCTCCGATGCCTCCTACAACGTTTCGCCGAGCACAATCAACGTCGAATCGCCGACCGACGGCACGGCTGCGACAGCGTCGATCGATATCGCCGCCTACGACCTACCGCCGTACGATGCCTACGTGACATCGAAGACCCAGTCGAATGCCATCGCCAGCGCAACCTTCGCGCAGACCGTCGCGACTGGCGGTGCATTGGGCGGGGTCACACTTCAGTTCAAGTCGCCTGTCGCCCTCGGCCCCGGTCTAGCTCCCGGAAGGACGGAGGATTGGTCGTAGTAGAACACCGCATCGGTGGACGCATGGGCCGAGCTGGTGGGCGGAATGTTGGGTCTCGTCTGTAGGGGATAGCGCGCGGCGCAACTCAGGCGTCGACGGACTTGCGGCCGGCGGAGCTGCGGGTGCGACCGGTGCGAGCCCGCGCGTCTGCCTCGAGCCCGCTGGCGGATTTGCGCGAGGCGCGAACTGGACTATAGTGATTCGATGGATGAGGACACGAGCAAGGGAACGCCGCAATTCGCCACCGCGGAATTCGCGCCGCCCGACAGCGCGTCGAAGCCCTGCGCCGCCTGCCGGAATGCCATCACCGGGTCGTATTACCAGATCGACGCTTCGAAAGTTTGTCCGGAGTGCGCGAAGAAAATCCAGCAGCAATTACCGAAGGACTCCCACGCTGCGTTCGTCCGTGCGGTCATCTACGGCATCGGCGGCGCGTTGGCGGGGTTCGCTCTTTACGTCGCCTTCGCGTTGATCACCGGGCTCGTGATCGGCTGGGTGTCGCTGGCGGTGGGTTTCATCGTCGGCAAGGCGATGAGCCGGGGGTCGGGCGGTGTTGGCGGCCGCCGCTATCAGATGGCCGCCGTGCTGCTCACCTATCTCGCCGTGTCGATGTCCGCCGTGCCGATCGCCGTGCATCAATGGGGACAGCAGCATCAGGCGCAGGCCGGCGACGCCGCCGCGCCGCATGCCGCGCGGATGAACCTTGCCGAAGCCATCGGCGTGCTGGCGTTGCTCGGCGTGGCGTCGCCATTTCTCGAGCTGAAGGACCCGGTCCACGGCATCATCGGTCTCGTGATCTTGTTCGTCGGCATCCGCTTCGCATGGCGGTTCACGGCCGGCCGCACCGTGACCGTGTCCGGGCCGCACGCTCCGCCGACGCCTGCCGCGGTCTGAGACGGCTCGGAGATTCCCATCGCCACCGTGCCTGAGAAGTGCGGCCGTTGCGGCGCGTCTCTCGCGCCGGACGCCTTGGCGTGCGGTGAGTGCCACGCCATGGTGCATGCACGACGGCTCGAGGAGCTCGCGGCGAGCGCCCGCGCCCACGAGGAGCGTGGAGCGCTGGCGGCGGCGCACGACGACTGGGAGGCCGCGCTCGAGCTGATCCCCGCCGACTCCTCGCAGGCCGCATGGGTGCGCGCCAAGCGCGACGAGCTCCACCAAGCGGTCCGCCGTCAAGCTGCACGGGAATCCGCCCCGGCATGGACGCGCAAGCTGGGCCCGTTCGCGCCGATCGCGCTGCTGCTGCTCAAGGGCAAGGCCCTCCTCTCGCTCCTCAAGCTCAAGTTCCTGCTCAGCTTCGCGACTTTCGCCGCGCTTTATTGGGCGCTCTACGGCTTCAAGTTCGGCATCGGGTTCGCCGTGCTCATCCTGGTGCACGAGCTCGGCCATTTCATCGAAGTGAGGCGGCGTGGATTGTCCGCCCACCTGCCCATGTTCATTCCCGGCTTCGGGGCCTACGTGCGCTGGACCGCCGCCGGCGCCACGGCGGACACCCGTGCCCTGGTGAGCCTTGCCGGGCCTCTGGCCGGCGCCATCGGCGCCGCGCTCTGCGCCCTGGTCTGGATGCAGACGCAACAGCGGCTGTGGATCGCGCTCTCGAGCTTCTCCGCGTTCATCAACCTCATGAACCTGATCCCTTTATGGACGCTCGACGGAGGTCAGGCGATGGCGGCGATCAATCGCGCGGGGCGTATCGGCATCGCGATCGCCGGCATCCTGTTCGCGGCATACTTCTCCCAGCCGCTGCTGCTGCTCGTGGTCGGCGGCGCCGTGTATCGCGCGTTCGACAAGACGCTCGCGCCGGACATGCCGCCGAGCTACGGAGTCACGGCCTATTTCGTGACCCTGCTCGCGGTGCTCGGGTTCCTTGCCTCGCTGGCTCCGCTCGGGGCGCCGCCGCGCTGATCGAGCCGCGGACGCGGCGCGGTTCGGCGGCGAGTCACCACGCCGCGGGAGATTCCCCTGGCGCGCGGCGTGGCTGACCCAGCGTTACGAGTGCGATGAGGCTGACGAGCGCCGCCGTGCTGAAGTACAGCCCCACCCAGGGCAGACCGCCCCGGCTCGCCAAGGTCTCCGCGGCCATGGGCGCGAGGCCGCCGCCCAGAATGCCGCCGACGGTGAACGCCACGGAAACCCCGGTATAGCGGACGTGGGGCGGGAACAGGCTCGGCATCCAGGCGCCGAGCGGTCCGTAGACGAGGCCCATGATGAACAGGGAGAGCGAGAGAAACAACCAGATGGCCGCGAGCGAATGGGCGCCGAGGAGCGGCGCGAGCAAAAAGCCCGCGGCGACGGCGAGGCCGCAACCCACGATCAGCACGCGGCGCGGCTCGAACCGATCGGCCCAGCGGCCCGAGCAGAGGATTCCCACGGCGAGGAACGGGATGGCGGCGAGCAGGACGCCGAGAATCTCGCGGCGATCGTAGCCGAGCGTGGCCGTGACATATCCCAAGGTGAACGTGGTCGTGAGATAGAAGATCGCAAAGGCGGCCACCACCGCGAACGTCCCGGCCAGGGTCTCGCGCACGAAATGCTTGAACAGCTCCGCGGCGGGCACGCGCGGCGGCGGCCCTTTCGCCAGCGCCGCGGCAAAGGCCGGCGTCTCGGTGAGCCGCATCCTGACCCATAGTCCCAAGCCGATGAGCACGGCGCTCGCGAGGAACGGAATCCGCCAGCCCCAGGCGGAGAACTCCGCGGGACTGAGCCACAGTCCGAGCAGGAGAAAGAAGCCATTGGCGGCCGCGAAGCCGACGGGCGCGCCCAGCTGCGGGAACACGCCGAATCGGCCGCGAAGCGACGGCGGCGCGTTCTCGATCGCGAGCAGGGCGGCGCCGCCCCATTCGCCGCCGAGACCCAGGCCCTGACCGAAGCGCAGGACACACAGCAGCACGGGGGCGGGCCAGCCGATGTCCGCGTAGGTGGGAGTGAGGCCGATCGCGACCGTCGAGGCGCCCATCAGCAGGAGCGAGGCGATCAACGTGGACTTGCGTCCGACGCGATCTCCGAAATGGCCGAAGGCGAGCGCTCCGATCGGACGGGCGAGGAAGGCGACGCCGAACGATGCATAGGCGGCGAGGAGCTGGGCGGACGCGGGAGCGGCCGCGAAGAACAGCTTGCCGAACACCAGGGAGGCGGCCGTGCCGTAGATGAAGAAGTCGTAGAACTCGATGGCCGTGCCGGCCAGGCTCGCGCCGAGGATGCGGGCCGTCGATGCGCCGCGGGGATCTTTTGACATGGATATCAAAGCTTCGAATTGATGGTGATGCCGATGGTGCGCGGCCGAAAGGTGCGATCCGCATAGATCAGATCGAGGTTGGATCCGACCTGGGTGCGGCTGAGAACGGGATGGGAATCGAGCGCGTTCTTGACGAACAGCGACAAGTCGACGCCATTGTCGAAGCGGATACCGAGCCGGAGCGAAAGCAGATTGGTCTGCGGCAGCTCGACCAGGCCCGATGCGTAGGTTTGGTTGCGCGGGTCCTCGGCCGGCGTCGGATTGGACTGCCGGCTCGCGAACTGGTCATCGACGCGCAGGTAGGCGCGGCGTCCCCACGCGGCGAAGTCGTATTGGGCGTTCACCGCGGCCATCCAAGGATTGACGCCGAGCGAGTTTCCCGTGCGCACGAGCACCGGGCGCACGCCCGTCACCGGATCCGGCGGAGACATGATGGATTGATCGAACACGGCATCGTCGTAGCCGAGTGCGAGGCCTGTCGTCAGGTGATCGCCCGCGAGATACTCGCCCTGCAGGTCAAAGCCCCGGCTGGTGGCGCGTCCCAGGTTGGCCACGAAGTTCAAGCCGCAGCCGGTGCCGAGCGTGACCTGCTGCTGAATGCCGCTCCACTTGACGTCGAAGATGCTCGACTGCAGCCGGAGACGCCCGTCGAGCAGGCGGTTCTTGGATCCCACCTCGAAGCTCCAGACCGAATCCGACTTGTAGGAGTCCGGCGCGGCGGGGTATCCGAGCGAGGCGAGATCGGCATCGCAGCGCGACGGAATCGCCGCATTCGCGCCGCCGGTGCGGAATCCCTTGGCCGCCGTCGCGTACAGCAGGTTGCCGGGATCGATCTGGTAGGAGACGCCGTATTTGGGGATCACGGGAGTCTCGGACTCGTTGCCGTTCACGACGGTGAGGCCTCCATTGAAGGGGCCGTCGCTGCGGTTGGTGAAGTTGAAGGTCGAGCGCTCCACCCTGAGACCGGCGGTCAACGTCAGCCGGTCGACGATCTGCAGATTCAGCTCGCCGAAGCCGGCGATCTGGCTGTCGATGGAATTGATGATGGACCGATAGCTGTACACGCCTTCGGCGAGACCCATGCCGAAGGCCTGCTCGGTCGACTCGCCGAGCGCGGCCTCGACCAGGCGGTCGAACGACGCCGGCGTATCGGGAACGTATTGGTCGGACGCCTGGTGCTCGTGCTGGTAGAACACGCCGGCCACCCAGGTGAAACTCGACTGGAGATCGCTCGATTGGATGCGGATTTCCTGGGTGAACGCCTTCTGCGAGGTGACGAAGAGATCCTGGCTCTTGTAGCCGGGGTCGCCGGGGACGGGGTGCGTGGGGGTGATCTCGACGCCGAGGTCATTGGGAATCAGGGCGGAGAGGTCGCGGTTGTTGCGGTTGTCCTGCTGATAGAACGAGGTGTTGGACGTGACGGTGAATGCGTCGGCCTGGTAGTTGACGTTGAGCGCCGGCAGGTAGCTGGTGGCGCGGAAGGGCGCCGTGACGGGCGCGCCGTTGTTGAACCGCCCTCCCGCCGGATCCGACAAGTACTCCCAGTAGGTCTGGGAATCGTCGATGTAGATGTCCTGGTAGTAGAACGAGGGCGTGATCCTGAGGTGGTCCACGGGCTCGACCGCGAATGCCAGGCGCGCGTTGTAGGAGTTCTGCCAGTCGTCGTTTTTCGCGATCAAGCCGCCGCCGAACCGATCGACGCGATCGGTGTACCCGCCGTCGCGCCGATAGGAGACGCTGGCGCGGAAGCCGATCTCGTTCTCGACCAGCGGGCCGCCGAGAGCGGCGCGCGCCTCGAAGCTCGGATCGCCATGCTCGGTGAAGCCGAGCTCGCCGTGCGTGTTGTCGGTGTAGTCGGTGAGACTCGGCTGCGGAGTGATGAACCGGACCGTTCCTCCCTCGGACCCCGCGCCGAACAGGGTGCCCTGGGGCCCGCGCAGGATCTCCACCCGGTCCACATCGAAGACGTTCGGGAATACCGTGGTGCTGGAGAAGCCGATGACGCGCGACTGCACCGGCGTGTCGTCGATGTAGACGCCGGTGGTGGAGGCGCCGCTGTCCGAGTTGATTCCGCGGATGGCGATCTGCGTGGTGCCGCTGTTGCCGCGGGTAAAGGTCACGCCGGGCGTCATCAGCGCGATGTCGTCGATCTGGTCGGCACCCTCGGCATCGAGCGTCTTGCGGGTGAAGGCGCTCGCGCTGATCGGCACGGTGCTCAGGAGCCGTGCCTGGCGCGTGGCCGTGACGATGATCTCCTCGAGCTTGGCGCCGTCCTCGGCGGCGTCGGAATCGCGGGTCTTCTCGATGCTCTCGGACCGGGAGGACGCCGATGCATCGTTCGAGATCTGAGCCAGGCGCAGCCGGTTCCAGAACCCTCGCCTGGCCTGGCGTTCCGCGCCGTCGGACGCCGCCGAGGCGGCGGGCTCAGGCGCGGGCGAGGCGGGCGGTTTTCTCATGTCCGGGCGCGCCGCCACCGGGACGATCGTGACGGTCTTTTCGTCGAGGTACTTGAACGTGAACCCGGTGCCGTTGAGGAGGCTTTTCAGCGCTTCCTCGGGCGTGAACTCGCCGCTCGCGCCATGGGTGCGCAGCACGTTGATCTGTTCCGAGACGTAGACGATCTGGAAATTGCGCTCCTTGGCGAGCGTCTGCAGGGCGGTGCCCAGGTCTTCCGGCGGGATGTTGGTCGGCTTTTTGATGGGCGCGCGAACGTCGTCAGCGATCGAAATGCCGACGCAGCAAAGACCGACGGCGGCGGCCATTGCGGTCAGCCATTCTTTACTGGGCGTTCTTCTCAATGCGAATTTCGGTTTGCATCTCGACGAGGTGCAATTCGGGGCGCGCGCGCAGGAAGCGGATCAGCGATGCCGGATCGGTGGACGAAAACACCCCGCTGACGTGAAAGGTCTCGAGGCGCGGGTCGGCGACGATCAGCTGCCGATCGTTGTAGCGGTTGAACTCGTCGGCCACATCGGCCAGCGAGGCGGACTCGAACACCAGCCGGCGCTGAGTCCACGCGGTGGCGTTGGCGACGTTGGGGTGCTCGGCGATCTGGATGACCTTGGGCGTGACCATCAGCTGCTCGCCGGCCGCAACCATGATGTTGCCGACCTGTCCGGGCGCGACGATCGGAAAGGCGAGATTGGAGTCCGACGGCGCGGCGGCGCCGGCGCCGGGGTCCACGGCGAGCACGTGCTCGGTGAGGATGGCCACCCGTCCTTCGACCACGGTGACGACGGTGCCGGCGCGCTTCTGGTTGATGTCGAACTCGGTCCCGACCGCGCGCACCAGGGTGTCGCCGGTCTTGACGATGAACGGCCGTGCGGCGTCCTTGGCCACGCGGAACAGCGCCTGCCCTTGAACGAGCTCCACGCGACGCTCGCGCTTCGAGTAGCGCACGATCATCTTCGAGCGCGAATTGAGCTCGACGGTGGATCCATCCGCGAGGGTGAGGGAGCGCTGTTCGCCGATCGCCGCGGCGTAGGTCGGCGGCTGGTGAGTCCCGAGGTATGCAAGACCAGCGCCGAGCGCGGCGACCAGGCAGGCCGCCGCCGCGGCAAGATGCCGGCGACGGAATCCCGGCCGCGGCGCGGGCCGACGTTCCGAGGAGATTCCTGACAGGAGCCGAGACTCGGCGGAAACTTCACTCGGGGGCGGCGGTTCGGGAAGAGCCTCGGGGGCGGTGTCTTGCCGCGGCGGCTCCGCGCTTCGCAAGGAGGGCAGCTCGACCACGTTGTCGTGATCCAAGGCGGCCTGGGCGATGAGCGTGTCGCGGTCGAACTTGCCCTTGGGATCGAGCGACAGGCCCTCGTCCCAGATGGCGGCGATCTCCAGGTACGCTCTCAGGTGCTCCGGCGATTTGCGCAGCCAGCAATCGAAGGCCGAGCGTGCGGCGTCGTCGAGATCGCCGGCACGGCTATCCATGAACCATTCGCAGGCTTCTTCGTAGATCTGGGTGTTGAGCTTGAGCCGCTGTTCCATGGTGCTCAGGCCTGCTGCAGACGCAGCCGCAGATGCAGCAGCGCTTTCATCAGGTATTTCTTGACCATCGGGCGCGAGGTCTCCAGACGGCGCGCGATCTCGTCGAACGACAAGCCATCGCGCCGATGCAGCATGAAGGTCGCGCGTGCCTTCGGCGAGAGCTCCTCGAGCGCGCGTTGCAGCCGCTCGAGGCATTGCTGGGCCTCCAAGGCCAGGGCGGGGTCGGAGTCCTGCGTGGTGGCCGGCTCGTTCAGCAATTGCGTGACCTCGACGGCCGGCGGGCTCGCCGACTGTCGTATCGTATGTTGCTGCACGACGTGCTGTGCCACGGTGAAGAGGTAGGCCTCGGGGGAGCGGACGGAGTCGATATTGGGGATGCGCAGCATGCGCAGATACACCTCTTGCACGATATCAGGGACGTCAGCGAGATTGCGCGCCCGAGCGAACACGAAACGCCGCAATTGCGTTCCATGGCTTGCGACGAGATCCGTCACCAAGCCTCGAGCTTGAGCGTCGTCTGCCTCCGCCAACAGGATCCCCCCAATGTTCTTATCGCTATTAGATCAAAGAGCGGTTGCAACCGAATCGGATACCCCGGCGGCGAGTTATTTTTTTGCGGCAGTGCGCCAAACCGCAATCGGAAGGGGGCGGGGCGGCCAAGCGATGGATTTGTCAGGCGCATGCAGCGCCCCGGCGGTGCCCGGAACCGCGCCGCTAGGGCCGAGGCGTCGCCAACGCCCGCGCTTCGCTTTCGCTCAGGGTCACCTGCGTGGCGCGCACCAGGCTGTCCAACTGCTCCAGCGTGGTTGCGCTCGCGATCGGGGCCGTGATCCCGGGCTGTTGCATGACCCACGCGAGCGCGACTTCGGCGGGCTGCGCGTCGTGCGCGCGGGCGACGCGATCGAGCGCACCGAGAATGCGCATGCCGCGGTCGTCCAGGTATTTTTCGATTCCCTGGCCGCGCGGGCTCTTGGCGAGATCGGCCTTGGAGCGGTACTTGCCGCTGAGAAATCCGGAGGCGAGACTGAAATAAGTGACGACCCCGAGGCCCTCGCGGATGCAGGTGTCGCGCAGCGCACCCTCGAAGCCGCCGCGGTCGTAGAGATTGTACTCGGGCTCGACCACCTGGTAGCGCGGCAGCGAGCCCTTGGCCGCGGCAACGAGGGCATCGTGAAGCTGATGCGCGTCGTAGTTCGATGCGCCGATGGCGCGCACCTTGCCCTGACCGATGAGCTTTTGATACGCACCGAGGGTTTCCTCGATCCGGGTCGAGGAATCCGGCCAGTGGCTGAAGTATACGTCGATGCGGTCCGTCCGCAGGCGGCGCAACGAATCCTCGGCCGCGGCCAGGATGTGCTTCGCGGTCAGATCCTTCGCATACGGGCCCACCGCGGAGCCGACCTTGGTGATGACCACGGTCGTGTTACGGCGCCCGGAGCGCTCCAGCCACTTGCCGATGATGGTCTCCGACTCGCCGCCCGCGTTGCCGGGCGCCCAGGCGGAATAGGAGTCCGCGGTATCGATGGTATTGAGCCCGGCGTCGGCTGCACGGTCCAGCAGCTCGAACGAGCGCGACTCATCGGCGGTCCAGCCGAAGACATTTCCGCCGAGCACCAGCGGGGCAATCTGGATGCCGGTGTTTCCGAGGGCGCGCGACTTCATGGGAGGGCCGCGGGGTGTGTCCATGGGAAAGCGCCGGATTTCATGGGCACATTTATAGCATGCCGCGGAGCGGGACCGGAGGTGGAGGTCCTGAAGCCCGTGGGTGCCTGACAGCTGCGCTCGTCCGGCGTCTTTACTGATGCGGATCAGTATTCCGACCAAAACCGGCCAACGAGAGAGCATCCATGGATACGCCACGCGGCTATAACCCGATCGGTCAATCCGCCCCGGGATTGCCGCGGCACGACGCACAGATTCCGGGTCACGTCCCGGGAAGCCAATTTCCGAACATCGGCGGCGGCGATGCCTCGCCACCGTCCCAGACCGGGCTCAACCCGGCCTATGCCGGTCCGGGGCTGCCGGATTGGTGCACCAAGCCGATCGCGCGGGTGCTGTTCTTTTTCTGGTTGTACCTGACCGCCCCGATCGAGGCGGCGCTGTATCCGATCGCGGGCGCGGCGGGGCTCGCGTGCGGCGGCCTCTTCTATCTCATCGCCCGGGCGATGGGCGGAGGCTACGACACGACGCACGGGTGGGCGTGGGCAGGCTGCTTCATCGGCGTCGTGGCGCTGATGCGGACGGACATTCGCGTGCAGGCCGAGAATCCCGCTTACCGACGACTGCGCGGCTGGCTGCGGCTGGGGCTCAGCTTCGCATTCATGCTCCTTTTCACCGTGAGCGATCAGGACACCTCGTTCGGCAAGGCGCTCATCGTGGCCGCGGTGTTCACCGGCATGGTGTTCCTGGTGCTGCGGTCGAAATATCTGCGTTTCGTGTGGCACGCCCTGCAGCACATCTCCTGGATGCGGCCGCCGGCGGAGCCCTTGACGACGAGCTGAGGGCAATCGACCCAACGCTCGTGTAGGGAAATGGAGCACGGCAAAGCGATGTGCGAGTCACATTCTCGTCCTTGCGCGAGCGGTCATAATCCGACGTCATATGACACGCAAAAACGCATTGACGAGACACGCGGCTGCATCGCCGATCGCATTCCTGGCTTGCCTTGCCGCCGTCATCCTGGGCGGGTGCGGCACTGACCCGCTCGTTCCGCAGGTACGCGTATCGGGTACGACGACCGGCCTCACGGGCACCGTGGCTCTCGAGAACGACGGCTGGGACCGTCTCACCATCACGCAGAACGGCCCATTCTCCTTCATGTCGCCCGTCGCCGCGGGCGGCGCATACGCGGTGACGGTCGAGACTCAGCCCACCGGCCAAACCTGCACGGTGAGCAACGGCTCGGGCACCGCGGGAGCCACCAACGTGACCGATGTGGCCCTGACCTGCATCGCGAACACCGCGACTTTGGGAGGGACCGTGTCGGGTCTCGCCGGCAGCCTGGTGCTGCAGGTCGACGGCGGCGCTCCTCTGACGATCACGGCGAACGGCGCCTTTGCGTTTCCGACGCCCGTGGCCGATGAGAGCGCTTTCGCGGTCAAGATTCGGACCCAGCCCGCGAACCAGACGTGCACGCTGACCAACGCGTCCGGCCTGGTTGGGACCGCCGACATCACCGACATCGGCGTGACCTGCGTCACCGATGCGTTCACCATCGGCGGCGCGATCTCGGGTCTCACGGGCACCCTCGTGCTGCAAGACAACGGCGGCGACGCGCTGTCCATCGGCACCGATGGCGCCTTCACGTTTCCGGCGCCCGTCAATGAAGCAAGCCGCTACCAAGTGACGGTGAAGACCCAGCCGGCCGCCGAGACGTGCTCGATCACGAACGGCTCGGCTGTCCTCGGCGCGGCCCGCGTCACCAACGTCGCGGTGGTGTGCGCCGTGAACACGTACTCGGCCGGGGGCACGGTCTCGGGCCTCGCCGGGACGGTGGTGCTGCAGAACAACGGCGCCGACTCCCTGACGCTCGGCGCCAACGGGGTGTTCACTTTCGCCACTGCGATCGCCGAGGGAGGCGGCTACAACGTGACGGTGCTGACGCAGCCCGTCGCGCAGACCTGCTCCGTCGCCAACGGCTCGGGGACGAATGTCGGATCCAACGTCACCAACATCGCGGTGACCTGCTCGCAGAATGCCTATACCGTGGGCGGAACGGTCAGCGGGCTCAACGGTACGGTCGTCCTGCAGAACAACGGCGCCGACAATGATTCGATCACCATCAACGGCCCGTTCACGTTCTCGACGCCGGTCGCGGAGGGGAGCTCCTACAACGCGACGGTGCTGACGCAGCCCGCCGCGCAAACCTGCACCGTCACCAATGGCTCGGGAACGATGGGCGGCTCCAACGTGACCAACGTGGGCGTGTCCTGCGTGACCAACACCACAACGGTCTCCGTGAGCTCGACCGGAACGATTCCCGTGAACGGCAGCACCGGCAGCATCACTGTCACCAATACCGGCGCCTACACGGCCTACAACCTGTCGGCGGTCCTGCCCGGCGGTTGGAGCGGCGTGACGCAGGACGCGAGCAACTGCGCCGCCGTGGCGCCCGCCAACAGCTGTGTGTTGACGTTCACGTCGACGACTCCTTACGTGGCGCAGGGGAGCATCGCGGTCACCGGCGACAACGTGCCCTCGGGACCGACGACCGCTCTGGCGTTCACCATCGATGGGTATCTGGTGTACTCGGTTCCGACGGGCTCGACGGCGCTGGTCCTGGCGAGCAGTGACGCGAGCTCATCGCAGGCATGGAGCGCAACCTACAACGCCATCGGCGGCATCACGCAAACTTCGACCAGCCCCTGCAACGGGGCCACCGATGGCGCATGCGATTCGGCTCAGATCGTGGGACTCTATGGCACGCCGTACACCAACTATGCCGCCGGTCTCTGCGATGAGATCACCTCCGACAACAGCGGCGCGGTGGCGATGGGGACGTGGTATTTGCCCTCGATCTGCGAGCTGGGCGCCGCCGGGCAGGGCGCAGGTTGCGCTTCCGGGGCCGCCAATATCGACACGAATCTCCTGCAACTGGGCTTTGCCGGTCTGAGCGGCGCCTACTGGGGCTCCACGGAATTCTCGGGCAACCCCACAATCGGTGCGTGGGTCGAGATCTTTCAGGCGGCCGGCGGCAGCTATCAGGACGCCTTCGTCAAAAGCAACGTGTTCGCTGTCCGCTGTGCTCGCAGCATGACGTACTAGGCCAGAGGCCGATCTACTCCAACGACAGGACGACCTTCCCGACCGTGCCGCCGTGCTCGACCGCCGCGAGAGCCTGCGACGCATCCGCGAGCGGAAATGACCGTTGCACGTGCGGCTTCACCTTTCCGGAGGCCACGAGGTCGATGATCGCGGTGAGGTCATCGGCATTGGTCTCGACGGTGTAGCGCAGTGCGCGCACGCCCAGTCTGGCCGCCGTCTCCTGCGACGGTTCCGACAACGTCGAGACCAGGACTCCGCCCCGTTTCAGGAGCCCCCAGGAGCGCTCGCGCGTCTCGCCGTCGATCAAGTCCAATACCATGTCGAGATCCCGAGCGTGGTCCTCGAAGCGCTGTGTCTTGTAGTCGATGACGACATCGGCTCCGAGACCCCGCGCGAACTCGACGTTGCCCGTCGAGACCGTCGTGAGCACGCGTGCTCCCTGGGCCTTCGCGAATTGAACGGCGAAATGTCCCACGCCGCCGGAGCCGCCGTGGATCAGCACCGATTGACCGCTCTTGAGCTGGCCGTGCCGGACCAGTCCCTGCCAGGCGGTCGTCCCCGCGAGCGGAATCGCGGCCGCGTGCGGGAAATCGAGCAGCGCAGGCTTGCGAGCGAGCGCCTGCTGCTCGAGGACGGCCTTCTCGGCATAACCTCCGCCGGCGATGCTCACCATTCCCAAGACCTCGTCGCCCACGCTGAACCGCGCGGCCTGGGCGCCGCACTTCTCGACGATGCCAGCCACGTCGCGCCCGAGCGTGTAGGGCAGGCGGTCTTCCTTGACCGCCGGGTACTTGCCGCTACGGATCTTGAAATCGACGGGATTGATGCTCGCGGCCTTCACGCGTACCAGCACTTGAGAGGCATCCGGCAAGGAAGGCTCGACCTCGTCGATCTGCAGCACCTCGGGACCGCCGAAGCGGTGAATCCGGACTTTTCGAATCTTCATGATAGGCGCCCCCCGAAGAGTGAGGATTCCTGCCATGTTAGGGCCGCCGTGGCGGCCCCACGGGTCGGCGAGGAACCCGATCCGTTGTGGGAATCGGACCGCCTTGGTGCGATCCGGATCAGCCCTCGAGGCTATTGCCGGTCGTAGACCAGCACGTTGTCGTACTTGGTGCCGTCCGCATGCATGCCTTTTTGCGCGAACGTCAACGTCTTGCCGTCCTTGGTTACGCTGCGGATTCCGGTGCCGATCTTCACTCCCGCCTTGGTCTCCGAGCTGTGCACTTTCAACGGGCTCACGCGGGTGACCGACACCGTATCGAAGTCCGGGTTGCCGCTCATCGGGCTGGGCTTGCCATCGTCCGTGAACGTCAACGTCGCGGTCGATTCCTTGCCGTCCGGCGAGGTCGTCTTGATCGTCAACGCGATTCCATGGGCTGCCTCCGCGTAAGTACGCGTCTGGCTCTTGGGTCCCGGCCCGGGAGAGAAGGTGGATTTGGCAACGTTCAATTGCCATGTTCCGATCACCGCATCGGCCGCAGACGCCGATCCCGTGCCGACGGCGAACAGGACGCCGATCAACAATGTCTTGACTAGTGTTTGCATGGCTCCTCCGGGAGCAGTTGGCTTATACGGCCCTCGCGGGCGAGAGGCGCTTTGTTATCGCGCTGCCGGCAGCGCTCGAGCGAGCATGCGCGCCGTGATCGGCAAAAGCAAACGAGCCATGATCGCGCGCGGTGGGGAATTGCGGAGCGGATGCGGGGCCGCGGGCGCTATTGCCGATCGAGCGGTGTCGTGCCGCCCGTGAATTGCAGCCGGGCCTGCTCCATGCGATAGCGGTGCTCGGCGCGCCAGCGCATGAAGTGGCGCAGTGCGGTGATGGCGTAGACGATCCGGAATCCTCGCAGCCGGCGCAGCACCAGCGGCGAATCGAACAGGTCGCCGGCCAGCATGGAGATCACGCCCTGCTCGATCTTCCAGATGTTGCGGGGCTGGCGGAAGATCCGGTCCATGATGGGACCGTTGAACCGGTAGATGAAGAACGCGAACCGCGCCATCCCGCCGCGCTGACGCTTCTCGAGCTTGCGCAGGAGGCGCGTCTCGCGGTCCGGCTCGTGCAGCGCGGTATCGACGACCTGCGCGGCCTGTTCCGCGCCGCTCATGGCGAGGTAGACGCCGGAGGAGAACACCGGGTCGAGGAATGCGAACGCGTCGCCCACCATCACCCAGCCGGGTCCTCCCATCCGGGTCGAGTCGTACGAGTAGTTGCCGGTCACGCGCACCTCATCGCCGATGAGCTCGGCATGCTCGATGCGCTTGCGCAGGCCCTCGTTGCGCCGGAGCGTCTCGAGCAGGAAATCGACCGTCCTTCCCTTGCGCTGCTTGAGATATGCCGGCCGGCACACGGCGCCGACGCTCATGATGCCGGCGGGCAGCGGAATCATCCACATCCAGCCGTGCTCGAAGCGGTAGATGCTGATGTTGCCGGCATCCTCGCCGGGACGGCATTCGGCGCCGCGGAAATGGCCGAATATGGCCGCGCTCTGGTGCTCGGGATTCTTGCGCCGCAGGCGCTTCTGCGACGAGAGAAAGGTGTCGCGCCCGGTTGCATCCACGAGGTACCGGGCGGCGATGCGGTAGGTCCCGCCATCCGCGGTTCGCACGTCGACGATGCTGCGGCGAGGGTCGAGCTGCTCGACCGCGATCGCCTCGTGGCCCTCCCGCGCATCGGCGCCCGCCGCGCGGGCGTGGTCGAACAGCATCTTGTCGAAATCCTGGCGCCACACCTGATAGGCGTGCGGCGGACTGGTTCCGATGGCGCGCTTGAATGCAAAAGTGTTGTAGCCGCGCTCGTTGTCGGCCTCGAAGTCGGCGCCCGGCTTGAATACGCCCATGGCGCGCACCTTCTCGAGCACGCCGAGCCGCTCGAACAGCGGCAGGTTCATGGGCAGCAGCGACTCGCCGATGTGGAAGCGCGGGTGATGCGCCTTCTCCAGCAGGATGACCTCGTGTCCCGCCCGGCTGAGGAGGGTCGCGGCGGTGCTGCCCGCGGGGCCGCCGCCCATCACAAGCACGGCGCATTCGGTGTCAGGTGGCATCGCGGCGAGACCCTTGCGGTCTTGGGCGGCCGGTCGTTCGGAAGACGGCAAGCAATCGCTACGCCTGGCTTTTGCGGAATCTTCCGAGCAGCACTCGATAGGTTTGCTCCGGCACGGACCCGCTGCGGGTCCATTCGAGCGCGAGGCTTTCGACGTTGTCGTTGGGCGCGTCGCCGCCTTTCCCCATGCGCTCGACCAGCCGCTGCAACTGATGCTCGCGCCGCAATGCCTGATCCTCGGCGGGCGTGGGAAGGTCCTCGAGGATCTCGCGGCGTATGCATAGAAGCCGGAGGGCCCTCTCGTGCGCTGCCTCGAGCGGGCGCGCGGCCGCCGCCTTCGTCCAGGCGTCGGCGATCGCCTCGGTGCCGCCCTTGGGCCACTGAGCGATGCCGGCGATGAGGGTCTCGGCCGCCTGCTTGAGGGTCTCGAGCTCGTCGGGCGGCGCTCCCTGCGCCATCGCGCGGCCGTAGGCATGGACGCGGCTCGCGGCCTCGAGCAGATCGTCCACCGACCGCTCCCGATCCCGCGTCTTTTGCCGGGACATCGCAGCCTTCACACGCTCGAGCGCGCGCTCGAACCGGCCCTTGAGCGCACGCTCGTCCGCCCGCGGCAGCTCGCCGATGCTCTCGAACGCGGCGCGCCACGCGGCGATCTTCACGGCGCCGTCCTTGAGCTCCGTCCCCGACTGCGCCGAGAGCTGCTCCGCTTCCTCGCAGAGGGCCGCCGCCCGCGCCTTGTTCGACTGAAGCCCGGCGGTGAAATCGACGTGGGCCTGCTGGCGCTTTTGGAACACCGCATCGCAGTGGCCGCGGAACTCCTTCCACAGACTTTGATCCTGATCGGGCGCGGCGGCGCCGAGCTCCTTCCATTGCGCCTGCAGCCGCTTCGCCGTCTCCGTGGCCTCGCGTCCGTCCGCGAGGGCGACGAGAACTGCGGCCCGCTCGATGATGGACCGCTTTTGCTCGGCATTGCCCGCGTGCCACGCCGTGAGCCGCGCCTGCAGGCGGCCGATCGCGGCGTCGAACTCCTTCTGCAGCTCCCGTCCCGCGGCGCGGTCCACCGCGGAATGCCGGCCCCATTCCAACGGCGCCTCGCGCAGCACCGTCGCGAAGGCGCGCCAATCCGCCAGCTCGCCGCTCTGCGCGGCCTCGAAGGCGCGCAGCCGCTCGAGAATGACGCGGCGCTTGGCGGCGTTCGCCTGCCGCATCTTCGCCAGCGCCTCGAAACGCTCGCGGCACGGCTGGTAGGCGCGCTCCGCGGCCTGATGAAACCGCTGCCAGTCCGCATCGGTGTCGCTGAGGACGCCCTTGCTGACGATCTTCCAATCTTCCTGCAGCTGCCGGATGCGCTCCGCGAGCGCCTGCGGCTCGTGCGCCGCGCCGATGAGCGACTCCATCTCCTGAATGAGCTCGGCGCGCTTGGGCGCGGCGGCATGCTCTTTCCAGGCCTTGAGCTCCCCGAGCGATGAGTCGAGCTTGTGAACCTGGCGCGAGATCGAAGGCGGCGCGGCGGGCAGCGCAGCCAGCTTCTCATCGAGGGCTCGACGCAGACCGGAGGCGCGTCCCGTGGCCCCTTCGCGCAGCGCGGCCTGCGCCTTGCCGATCAAGGCGTGGATTGCGCGCGAGGCCGCCGCATCCTTCGACGATTGCGCCGCCCGCGCGGCTTCCCCGGCCTCGCGCCGCGCCGCCGACTCCTGCGCTTCGCGCTCGGCCTCCTCGCGCAGACGCGCGGACTCGTGCTCGGCGAGACGGATGGCCTCCGCGCGCTCGGTCTCCCGCGCCTCGCGCGCCGCCGCCTCGCCGGCCTCGCGCTCTACGCGCAGCCGATGCTCGGCCACGATCTGCTCGCAGCGCTCGATGGCGCGCGCCGCGCGCTCGCGCACGTCGGGCGCCGCGTGCGCCTCGAGCTCCTGCCAGCGGGCGTGGAAGTGCCGCAGGGTCGGCTCGTAGACGGTCTCGTAGATTCGATGCGCCTGGCGCTCGAGCGATTCGCAGGCGCGGATGGCATCGCCGCGGGCCTTCTCCACCGTGTGCTGCTCGGCGTTGAGCGCGTCGCACTTCTCGCGGATGATCTTGTAGGCGTTCTTGTCCTTGCCATGTCCCTGTCTCAAGAGCAGCCGCAGCTCGGCCGGATCCGATATCGATTGCGCGGCGAGCTGGCGGATGCGGCTCGAGGAGCCCCCGAAGACGAGGGGGCTGCGCTCGGCCTCATCGATCGATGCCAGGGCGCGCGGCAGTCTCTCCGGGTCGCTCGAGTATCCCATCACGGCGAGGAGCGCGGCGACGCTTACGGGCGGCGCACGCAGGGTCTCGAAGTCGAGAGCTCCCGCATCGACGAGCTGCGCGAGACGCTCCTGCGCGGCGCGCTCCAGAGCCGGGGGCACGCCGCTCGGCGTGCCGGCGCGCAGCGCCGCGAGCGTGCGCAGACTCTCGCCGTCCGCGAGCTTGCCGATTGCCGCCGCGCGCAGCGCGTCGTCGCCGTCCTCGAGCGCCGCGGCGAGAAGCTCTCGCGGCTGCGCCGAATCGAGCGCCCCGAACGGATCGGGAGCCGACGGGTCGCCCGTGCCGAGGAGGCGCGACAAGGGGCCGGGGAGGTGCTTGAACTGCATGCAGATGACCGTGACTTGGAGTTCCGAATTATACCGTCGCGCGCGCGGCGTGCCTCGATGCTCGATCGTGTGGTAGTTTGGGCCTGAAATGGGCGGAACGAGCCGCCGGCGTCGCTGAATACCTACAACAACGAGGGATGGGTCATGAATATTGCTGTTCCGGCCTCGGGCGTCCGCGGGTCCAGCATTCTTCTATATGCGGCTCTGGTCGCGCTCGCGCTGGCATTGTTCTGGTTCGTGGGTCAGAGGCTGCATTATCTCGCCGACTACTCGGTGGATTCGTACACGCCGTACTACTGGCCGCGGCGGGCCGGGCTCCTGCTGCATCTGGCGGGCGGCTCGATTGCCATCAGCACCGGGCTGGTACAGATATGGCTTGGACTCACGCGACGCATCGGGCCGGTTCACCGGGTGCTCGGCAAGGTCTACGCCGCGGGCGTGTTGATGGGCTGCACGGGCGGCTTTTACCTGGTGTCGACCATTCCGGGACACCTGCCGTACCGTGGCGGACTCCTCATGCTCTGCGTTGCCTGGGTGATCACGACCGGGATGGCGCTCTATGCCATTCGCACGCGCCGTCTCGAGCAGCATCGCGAATGGATGCTCCGCAGCTACACCGTGACGTTCGCCTTCGTGACCTACCGGCTGGTGTCGATGTGGCTCAACCGCTGGATCCACGTCCCGGAGGATCCGATCGCGGATGACATCGACACGCTCATGGCGTGGTCCTGCTGGGCCGTGCCTTTGCTCATCGCCGAGCCGCTGATTCAGCTGCGCGCAATGCGGCGTTCGCGCAAGACGGCCGCGTAGCTGCGCGCGCAGGCCGAAAGGCGAGCGGCGCCGCGAGAAACCTGCTACCCTGTCCGGGCCTCGTGTATTTCCGCCTTGCCCGCCCTGGCCTGCGCATTTCGCGCCTCCCGGCCACTGGACTGCCATCTCAGAAATTCCCGCGACCGGACGGCAGACCGTTTCTGCTTCGTTTTTCTATTCTTCAAGTGAGTATTCAGTGGCCAAACTTTATGTTGGAAATCTCCCCTTCACGGCGAGCGAGGATTCGGTGCGAAAGCTGTTCGCGCCGCACGGCTCGGTGGAGAAGGTGTCTCTGATCAATGATCGCGACACCGGCCGTCCCCGCGGTTTCGGCTTCGTCGAGATGTCGAGCGCGGATGCCTCGCGCGCCATGCAGGCGCTCAACGGCTCAGACTGCGAGGGACGCGCGCTCAAGGTGAATGAGGCGCAGGAGCGCTCGGCCGGCGGCGGCGGCGGCGGCGGATCGCGCCGCTACTGATCCTGATTTCGCGGATTGCCGAGCCACCCGTGGCTCGGTGATCCGCCACCCCGCTTCGATTGCGCATGAGCGGCGTGCCGTACGCATGGGCGGCGCGGCGCGCGTCATCCGTATCTCAGGTAACTGCCGGGTCGCATGGTACAGTGCGACGGCAGAGACGGGCATCAGCCTGCGGCAAGGGAGCTTGGATTTTGGGATCGACGTTGGCCGCGGGACGTCCACTCCACCGGATTCTGGGGCTGGGATTCGGTCTGGCTTTTTCTTTCGGCACGATGGTGGGCGTCGGGATCCTGCGTCTGCCGGGCATGGTGGCGGCGGCGGCCGGCACTCCGACCCTGATCATGCTCTGCTGGTGCATCGGCGCGATTTACGCGCTGATGGGCGCCGTGTCGGTGTCGGAGCTCGCCGCCATGTACCCGGAAGCCGGCGGATTCCGGGTCTACGCGCGCGCGGCATTCGGCGACCGCGCCGGCTTCATCGTCGGCTGGATCGACTGGCTGGCGAGCGTCGCGACCCTGGCCTACGCGTCGGTGTCGGCGGCCGACTTCGCGGGCACCTTGTGGCCCTTCCTGGCGCCGTACCCGACCGTGGCGGCGCTCGCGGTGATCGGCGTATTCACCGGCATGCATTCCGCCGGGCTCCGCATGAGCAGCACCATCACCTCGGGCGTCAGCGCGACCGTCGGCATTTTGCTGCTGGTGCTGATCGTCGGATGCTTTATTGCGGCGCCGGCGGTGCAGCCGGCCGGCCTCGGCGCCGCGGGTGCCGCGCACCTCGGCGCGTCCGCAACGCTGCTGGCGCTCGTGCCGGCGATTCGCGCGCTGCTCACCGCCTACGACGGATGGTATGCGCCGATCTACACCGCGGAGGAGAGCGTCGACGCCGCGCGCACGCTGCCGCGCGCCATCATCGGCGGCGCGCTCGTGGTGGCGGTCCTGTACCTCGCGATCAACGTGGCATTGCTGCGCGTGCTGCCCGTGCCGGTGCTCGCCGCGTCGAAGCTGCCGGTGGCCACCGCGGCGCAGGTGGTGCTGCCTCACGGAAGCGGCTCCTTGATGACGGCGCTCGCCATCCTGATCGTGTTCAGCCTCATCAACAGCAACTGCATCACGGGACCCCGCGTGCTGTTCTCGCTGGGCCGCGAGGGCTGGATCTCGCCCAAGGCGGCTGCCGTGAATCGCGGCGGCACGCCGCACGTCGCGCTCGCGGCGACCTCATTGACGAGCGCGGCGATGGTGCTGACGGGAAGCTTCAACGAGCTCATCGCGCTGTTCGCGGTGCTGATTCTCCTGTACTACGTTGCGGCATTCGTCGCGGTGTTCGTGCTGCGCGTGAGATTGCCGCGCGCGCCGCGGCCCTATCGGGCCTTCGGCTATCCCGTGTCGACGCTGGTGGTGCTGCTCGGGTCGCTCGGCTTCCTGGGGGCCGCCATCGCCGAGGACTGGCGCTCGGGCGTCACGGCGCTCGTGTTCCTGTCGCTGTGCATTCCGGCGTACGCGCTGGCGGCCAAGTCACGGCGTGCGCGCATGCCGAACGTGGTTTCCGGCCCGACCCGCCCATGACCGCCGGAGAGGACGCGGCTCAAGCTTCTGGCGACCCGAAAACCTATCGCATTTCGCCCGGATGGAGGCTGGCGATCGTGTCGATGGGCGTCGTGGTCCCGGTCATCGGGATCCTCGCGCCGCTGACCCCGCGACGAGCCCGGAACGACAATGGGAGACTGGGATGCAAATCGCAGGCAACAAGAGCTACGTTTGGGCGCTGGCGATCTTTCTCTCGATTCCCGTCGCCGCAATGGCGGGAGGTGCAGTGGTGTTCGCGATCGATCCCGAAAAGCTCGCGGGACACACGCACTACGTCCGCAACTTCCAGCTCATTCAGCTCGCGAAGGGTGCCTTCATGCTGGCGGGGCTGGGAATCGTGGTCCTGGGATGGCTCGCGACCTGCCTGCTGGTGCTCCGATCCAAGAAGCAGAGCTATCGATGGATGCTGCTCGCGCCGCTCGGGCCGCTCGGCCTCATGATCCTGGCTGCGCTGCCGGACCTCAATCCCGAGCCTTCCGATCTCTATGGACGATTCGATCGCAAGCTCAATGTCCCGGTCCGCATCGCCTATGAAATAGGGTTTTTGATCCTGGGATACAACGGCGCGTGGGCGATGATGCTGGTCAAGCGCGGGGCGATGATCGCCCGGCAATCGGCGATGACCGGCGTGCCCCGGGAGCAGATTCTGAGCGATCAGAATGCCTCGAGCGGGATGTGGGCGTTCGGCGAGCTCACCGAGGTGATGTATTTCCTGGTGCTGCTGTATCTCCTCAGGCCGGTCATCGTCAACGTGGCGGGCGCTCTCTTCAAGCGCCGCGGACCGACCCGGTCTGCGAGCGTTTGAGGTGGCACCTTTCCGGTACGGAAGACCTCATGATCATTCCTGGGCCAGCGGCCGGTAGTCGAGGTCGAATCCCATGTTCCGCGGCGAGACGACCCGGAGTCCCCGCTCGGTCAGGTAGTGGCGCGGCGCGCCGATGCCGATCACGCTGACCCGCTGCCCGTAGCGGATCCGCTCCGAGGTGATCGGCTGACAGGACTCCTGCTCGACCATGGTGATGAGATCGGGCGTCGTGGCGACGACCGTATCGCCGAGCCATGCGACCAGGAATTCGTTGCGCAGGGCAATGCGCAGCGGCGGCGCGGCCCCCTCGAAGGCGCGCAGCATGACCTCCCCCACGTCGAAGCCGCCTTCGGTGCGGCGCGAGACGCGCTCGACCTTGCCCGTGTAGAGAGGTACCACGGCTCCGTACGCGGTGCCGTGCAGATGCGCGGCCAGCGCCGGCGCGAGGGTGTCCGCGCCGCCGCGATGCTCGCGCAGCGTCCGACCGACCGATTGAGCCAGCGTCAGGGTGCCGGGTACCGCGGTCTCGCGTACCTGCGCGGCGGTCATCGGATGGTCCATCGCGAGCAGGCTCCCTCCCATGACGGTGACGAGCGCCCGTGTTTCGCGCTCGTACTCGTGCGCATCCGAAGTCTCGAAATAGACCACGTTGCCGAGGAAGTCGGTGCAGGCGGCCGGCGTCGGCGCGACGCCGTAGATGGGAAACGTCATCATTTGCGACTCGGGAAACGCGCGGCCCATGCCGTCGCCGTCGATCACCGGCAGCCGGCACGCCGCTGCGACGACGAGCGGCACGACGGAGTTCGCGCCGCCGAGCTCGCACGCGATGAGATGGGTCACCTTGCGGCCGAGGAAGCGCTCGTAGCGGCGCAGCAGCTCCACGCCGTGATTCTCGGGCGGCAGATGCTCGAGCCCGACGATGGGCGAGCCGCTCTCGCCCACATCGACCACCAAGGCATCTTCCGGAATCTCCTCGGGGCGGACCAGCGGCACGGGACCCCACCGCCTGATCGCGCGCTCGGCAATCAGACGGTAGAAATGCACGTCGCCGCCGCCGCCGGCGCCGAAATAGGCGGCGCCCAGGCACAGATCGCCGATGTCCTCCGGATGCAGCTCGCGGCTCATGTTGCCGTCGACCGCGGGCGATTCGCGGAGTCCGCAAGGGGTCCGGCGGCGAGGTCGATGTCGCCGACCACCTTGACGCGGACGCGCGTCATCGGCGGGGCCGTATAGCTGAGATGGATGTGCTCCACGTCGACGACGCGCAGCGTGGCGGCGGCGGCGCCGCGGCGCGCCGCCGCCCGGGAGGCGCGCGCAGTCAGCTCCTCGAGCGCCGCGTCGCCTTCCTCGGTCAGTATCCGGGAGACGAACACCTGCTCGGCCTCGCCGGCCACCTGCGCAACAGCCGCGCCGACGGCGTTGGCGACGTCGGCATTGGGCGGGGTGATGACCTCGCCCACGGAGGCGAACGGGCGTCTCACCAGGATGGAGCCGCCGCCCACCAGCACGAGCGGCACGCTCTGCTCGGACGTGCGCATCCGATCGATGGCGGAATCCAGCATCACGCCGATGCGACTGAGCGCCGAGTCGATGAGGCTCGCATCGAGATGGGCCACCCGCGACCGATCGCCGACGCCGGCGGCGCCGGCAGCGACCGCGACGTCGGTTGCCGTGAGCACGGAGCCGCCGAAGACGAGCGCCTCCTCGATGAGCCGGTAGCCCACGGACAGCGGGCCGATGGCGTGGCCCGCGTTCTGTACCAGGCTGCCTCCGCCGAGCGCGATGGAAAGGACGTCCGGCATGCGGAAGCCGACGCGCACGCCGCCGACCTCGACCACGGTGTTGGACAGTCTCGGGAAGCCGTTGCGCAGGACCCCGACGTCGGTGGTCGTGCCGCCGATGTCGATCACGATCGCGTTGCTGACGCCCGAAAGGAAAGCGGCGCCGCGCATGGAGTTGGTCGGGCCGGATGCGAAGGTGAGAACAGGGTGACGCGCGACGGACTGAAGGTTGAGCGTCGTGCCGTCGTTGGCGCAGAGAAAATAGGGGCAATGCACGCCGAGCTCGGTGAGGACGGTGCCGAAGGACGCGAGCACGCGCGGCGCGATATCGGCGAGGGCCGCATTCAAGAGGGCGGCGTTCTCGCGCTCGAGAAGCCCCAGGCCGCCGAGCTCATGGGACGGCGAGACCGCGCATTCCGGGAGCCGCCGGCGCACTTGCGCGGCCATCTCCTCCTCGTGCACGGGATTGACGGGCGAATGCACGGCGGAGACCACGATGTTGCGGATGCCGGCCGCCGCGAGCCTGTCGATGGCGCGATCGAGCTCCGCGCGGTCGAGGGGCCCGAGCTCGCGGCCGTCGTAACGGTGGCCCCCGCGGATCATCTCGGCCTTGCCTCCGATGGCCTGTACCAGGTCCTCGGGCCAGTCCGTCATCGGCGGCAGCGAGGTGCCCGTGGGTGCGCCGGCGCGGATGATGCCGACGCGGGCGAGGCCGCGGCGCTGGACGATGGCATTCAAGAACTGCGTGGTGCCGATGATGACCGCGTCCACGTCGGCGGCGCTGACCCGGTCGCGATGGAATACCGTCTGCAGGGCCTGGCGGACGCCGCCTTCGATATCGGCGCTGGTCGGGACCTTGCGGCAAAGAGTCACGCGGCCGTGGTCGAGCGCGACGACGTCGGTGTTGGTGCCGCCCACGTCGATGCCGAGGCGCATCAGGAGGCTCCGTGAGATGAATGGGCCGGATTGCCGGCGCGGCGCCACAGGCGGTCGACGCCGAGTGCGGAGCGCACGCGCTCGAGCGCGAGATAGAGGAGCGCCGCGGCAACGAAGGAGTCGACGGCCGAAGACACGGTGAAGGGCAACGGCCGGAAGTTGGACAAGGCGCCGAGAGCGCATCCGGCCGCCGTGGCGGTGAGCGCGCTCAAATTGGTGAGGTCGCCGGCCCGGTGGGAGGGAGCCGCCGCGGCACGGCGGCGTAACACGAAGAAGTCGGCGATGTACACGCCGGCAATGGGAGCGGCCATGAACCCGAGAATATCGAGAAACGCCATCAGGTGCACACCGACGCCGGCCATTGCCGCCACCGTGCCCGCCGCGCCGAGGAGCAGCACCAGGCGTCCGTAGCCCACGCGCGGCAGCACCGCGGAGGCGACCAGTCCCGCCGAATAGAGATTGAGCGCGTTCACGGGCCAGGTCGCGAGCAGCAGCACGGCCACCGCGAGCAGCGGCTTGCCGAGCAGCATCAGGTAGCGCGTCGGGTCTTGAACGTGCAGCGCGATCGGCGGGATCAGCATCATGATCATGGAGATGCAGAGGCCGGCTCCGTTGCCGACCACGGCCGCGGTGACGCTGCCTGCGCGGCTGCGTGCGTAGCGGGTCACATCGGGCATGGTGGCGACGCCGACGATCATGGAGCCGACCACGGCCGAGACACCCGACCTCACTCCCGCGAGCGAGATTGGCTGCGCCATCAGCGTGTGCAGCGGCGTGACGCTCGTCGACCGCACGACCAGGTAGATCATCAGGAGGAGCAGCAGCGGCACGCCGATGTTCGCCACCCGGCTGATGCCCCGCAGACCGAACACCGTGGTCGTGACGACTCCCATGCTGCAGACGCCGCTCACGGCCCAGCGAGGCCAATCGCCACCCGTCAGCGCGCCGGCGGTGGTCGCGAGCAGGGTCCCCAGAAGGTCGGCCGTCACGGCGTACCAGCCGAGCAGAAACACCGCGAAGCAGAGGTTGATGATCGACGAGCCGCCGCGCCCGAAGACGCGAAACACGGTCATGTAGGTCGACAGCCGGGTCACGGCACCGACGATGGCGGTCGGAATGGACAGCGCACTCACGATCGCCGAGCCGATGACGGTTGCCGTGATCGCGCCGGCCAAACCGAGACCGTGGCCCATCTCCGCCCCCATGTAGAGGCCGCTCAAGCTGAAATCGATGCTGACGAGGAGGAGGATGATCCGAAAAGCGGGCATCCACTCCTCGCGCCGCGTCGGAACGGTGGGGTCGGCGGATGCGGTCGATTGCAGCTCCGCCCACTTCCTGCGGAGAATCCCGGCGGTGCGCGTCGTCAAGAAGCGAGGCTCAACGAGGCGTCTGCGCGTGCGCGGTGGTCTGATCGCGGCTGAAGTCGAACTGGATCTGTGTGACTCGCCGGGCCTGCGTGTCCGCCGGCGGGAAGGTCCACTTCTTGGCTGCCTCGGCCGCGAGTCTGCGGAAGTACCCGCTCGAGCTCGCCCGCTCCACGACCGCCGCCAACACCGAGCCGTCCGCCTCGACCACGACGCGCACCCAGACCTTGATGTGGCCGCGAATGGTTCGACGCGCGGTCGGGGAGACGTCCGGGATCACTTCGTGGATGCCGGCGGGCGAGGCCGGTGAAGGGGCTGAGGCAGACGAGGAGGCTGGGGTGGGAGAAGAAGGCGATGAAGCGGGCGAAGAGGGCGGGGCGCTCGCGGGCGGCGACGGCGTCGAGGCCGCGGCGGATGTTGTTTGGAGTGACGCGGCGGACTGCGCCTGCGACGGGAGGGCGGGTGCGGTCGTTGGCTGCCCGGGGCTGGCGCCGGCGGGCACTGAGGAGGATTCCGCTGCGGATTGGGGTGCGGGCGAGGACATCGATTGCGAGTGATCGGCTCGGATCAGGCGCCATGCGAACCACACCAGCGCGACGATCACGATGAGCCCGAGGATCAGGCCGAGCATGCTTCGCGGCTTGCTCGAGGTCGCGTCCATGGACGGGGGGGGCCATGAGCCTGGCGACGCCTCGGGCGTCTGCGAGGCGCGTGAGGCTGGCGATGACGGCGCGCCTTGTGAGGTCGACGAGGCCTGCAAAGTCGGCGAAGTGGGTGAAGCCGATAAGGCCACCAAAGCGAGCGAGGGTGGCGGCACGAGGGGCGCTACCGCTGCCGCAATGGCCGGGGCTGGCAAGGATTCGAGGGTGTAGTCGGTTGTTGCCGCGTCGGCGGCAGAGGTTGTGTCGACGATCGGCGCAGCGGCGGCAGCAGAGGTCGTATCGACCATCGGCGCAGCGGTCGCGGCCGGTGGTGCCGCTGAGGCGTTCTGCGTTGGCGTTGGGGTTGGCGCGGCGGGCGTTGGGGTCGGCGCTGCCGTCCGGGGGCCGGGCGGCCGCGCGAGCTCGAACGCCAGCGGCCGTCCCTCTGCCCAGGCCAGGATCTCGGCCGCGGCGGGGCGATCCTCGGGTTTCGAGTGCAGGCACCGTTCGACCAGCACGCGAAACGCGGGCGGGAAATCGGCGGGGAACACCACGTCTCCCGCCATGCTCCAGGAGCCGGGGATACGGCCGGTCAGCGCCTGGAACAGAGTGACGCCGAGTGCCCAGATGTCGTCGGCGGTGGAGCTGCCGCCGCGCCGCGCTTCCGGAGGATCGTAAGCGGTGGGTGAGGTACCCCCCGCCGCGACTTCGCCCGCGCGGCGGATGGTATCGCTCGCGAGCTTGATCTGATCGCCGACCACCAGGATGTTGGTCGGCTTCAACTGCCCTTGCACGAGGTTCTGGCCGTGCAGGAATTCGAGCGCTTCCACGATGGGCGGCAGCATCTCCCGCGCTTCGTCCCCGGTCAGCGTGCGATGCTCGAGGAGCTGCGCCAGCGTCTGGTCGGCGAACTCCATGACGGCGTAGAGATGCGGCGAGCCTTCGAGCTGACAGCCGCCCCACTCAAGGAGGCGAAGGAGCTGGGCATGCGTGACACCGGCGGCCCGCTTCCATCGCGGGAGCTGGGATGCTGCCCGCGACCGGGTCGTCGGGACGAGCTTGATCGCGAGCTCGGTCGAATCCGGCGCCGTGGACCGGGTGAAGAAGACACCGCTGTGGTCGGAGCAGCCGAGATAGCGCTCGAGCGGGAACACGCCGTTGACGACTTGTCCCTGCGATCTCGTCCAGGCTTCGCTCGTCGATTCACGTGCTTCCACGCTCATCTCCTCCCGGCCAACGGCGTCGGGTGACTCATTCGGGCAGATTCATCTTGCGCAAGAATGCGGTGTAGCGAGGATCATGCGCAACGTTCTTGTACAGCGGATCCCCCTTGATGATGTAGAGGTCCTCGTCCTTTTGGGCAAACGCTCGATCCAGCCACTGGAAGGCGGCATCGGGCTCGTTGCGGATGGCGTGAACGCTCGCGATGCCGCTTGCCCAATCATCCGCCGAAAGCTGAGTCAGCTTCGCGAGCACGCTGTCCGATTCCTTGCGGCGCCCCATCGCGAACTCGACCGAGGCGATTCCCGCGAGGCGGCTCTCCTCATCCGGCTCGGCCTTCATCTCGCCGAGCGCCGCGGTCAGGTCGCCGCGGACCATGAGCACATGACCGAGATAATAGTGCACGGATTCGTAGGTCGGACTGATCTGCAGTGCTTTTCGAAACAGCGATTCGGCCTCGGGCAGATCACCCGACCAGAATCGAGCCCAACCGAGCACGAACAACGTGTTCGGGCTGAGCGGATCGAGCCGCTGCGCAGCACTGAGCTGCCGCTCGGCATCGTTCAGCCGGCCCAGCGAGAAAGACAGCATTCCTCGGGTCAAGAACACATGCGATGCGCGCGGGCTGATCGCGTCGGCACGTTCGAGCTCCGTGCGAGCCCCGTCCCAATCCCAGTCATATTGTAAATCGATGGTAGCCAGCAACCAATGCGGCTCGCCGAGATTCGGATCCAGCTTCTCGCCGAGCTGCGCCGTTCGGCGGGCTCGCTCGTAGCCGACTTTCGGGGGGATATAACCCCATTGAGTCAGGAACACCTGGGCGTCGGCCAGCGCGTTCACGGCAGGAACGAACTGAGGATCGAGATCGAGGGCGCGCTGGTAGAGGTCCGCGGCCTGCTCGAATCCCTCGCGATCGAACCGGTCCAACGCCTGGCGGCCGCGCAGGTACAGCTCATAGGCCTCGGGATTGCGGGGCTTTACGCGCGCAGGGATCTCCTCGTCGCCCACCACGGCGAGCTGCAGCGCTCGCACGATGCTCGCGGCGATCTCGTCCTGCACGTTGAACGCATCGCCGGCATCCCGGTCGTAGGTTTCCGACCAGCGCTCCGTGCCGTTGCCGGTGTCGACGAGCTCGGCGTTGATCCGCATCCGCGCGCCCGACTTTCGCACGCTGCCCTCGACGATGTAGTGGGCTCCCAAGGACGCGCCGATCGTCTTGATGTCGGCATCGCGGCCCTTGAACTGAAATGAGGAGGTGCGGCTGATCACCGTGAGGCGCGGAACCTTGGCGAGAACCCCGAGGATTTCCTCCGCCATGCCGTCGGCGAAATACCCTTGGTCCTTCTTCTCGCTCATGTCGGCAAAGGGAAGCACCGCGATCGATCGTTCCTTGACCGCGGACTCGAGCGGCCCGGCCGGATCGGGCCGGTTCGATGGGAGCGCGAGCCTGTGCGGCGAGGTGAGCCAGAAGCCGGCGCCGGCAATGGCGAGCGCGGCGAGCACGAGCATGCCGTAAAGCGCACGGCGGCCGCGCCTTTGGGGGAGCCGTGCATTGCCGATGGAGTTGGCCGTCGGCGCAGGAGCGGACGCGGATGCCGCTCTCTCCGCCGGAGCCGCGGGCAAGGGCGCGCCGCGGAGC
>DATAUO010000311.1:0-16196 GCA_036268215.1 Steroidobacteraceae bacterium | reverse complement strand
CGGCGCTGGCAAGATGTTCCTGCCGCAGGTAGTCAAATCGGCGCGTGTCATGAAAAAGGCCGTCTCGGTATTGATCCCCTATATCGAACGGGAAAAGGATGGCACCAGCCGGTCGAACGGCAAGGTCGTCATGGCGACGGTCAAAGGCGATGTGCACGACATCGGCAAGAACATCGTAGGCGTCGTCCTGCAGTGTAATAATTTCGAGGTCGTGGACCTCGGGGTGATGGTATCCTGCGAGAAGATTCTCGAGACCGCCGCCCGCGTCGGCGCGAATCTCATCGGCCTGTCGGGCCTCATCACGCCTTCGCTCGACGAGATGGTGCACGTGGCCAAGGAAATGCAGCGCCTGGGGTACACGCAACCGCTGTTGATCGGCGGCGCAACGACCTCGCCGGCGCACACCGCGGTGAAGATCGATCCCCAATACCAGGGCGGCGTGATCTATGTGAAGGATGCTTCTCGATCCGTGGGCGTGTGCCAGCAATTGGTCACCGCCGACACCCGGGATGCTTACCTGGCCTCGATCAAATCGGAGCATGAAAGGCGCCGGGAGCAGCATCGCAACAAGAGCGTCAAGTCGCCGCAACTTTCGTTGGCGCAGGCGCGCGCCAAGAAGCTCACGCTGGATTGGTCCGAGTACGTGCCGCCCGCGCCACGCTTCCTGGGACTCAGGACCTTCGACGATTATTCGTTGCAAGAGCTGGTGCCCTATATCGACTGGATGCCGTTCTTCAACGCCTGGGAGTTTTCAGGCAAGTATCCGGACATCTTGCAGGACAGGCTGGTAGGGGAGGCAGCGCGGGCGTTGTACGCCGATGCGAGGCGCATGCTAGATCAGTTGATCGAGGAGAAGTGGCTTCGGGCCCGTGCGGTGGTCGGCTTCTTCCCCGCCAATAGCTCGGCCGACGACGATATCGCGGTGTTCACGGACGACACCCGTCAGACCCTCAAGGCGCGGCTCCACCACCTTCGGCAGCAGAAGTCCAAACCGCAGAATCAGCCTCAATCCTGTCTGGCGGACTTCGTGGCGCCGGCGGGCAGCGGGGTAGCCGACTATCTGGGCGCGTTCGCGGTCACGGCCGGCATCGGCATCGACGCGCACGTGGCGCGCTTCGAGGCGGCACACGACGATTACAGCAGCATCATCCTCAAGGCGCTGGCCGATCGCCTCGCGGAAGCCTTGGCGGAGCGCATGCACGAACGGGTCAGGCGCGAATTCTGGGCCTATGCTCCCGATGAGCATCTCGACGGCAATGCATTGATACGCGAGGAGTATCGAGGGATTCGCCCGGCGCCCGGGTACCCGGCCTGTCCCGAGCACACGGAGAAGGCGACGCTTTGGCAACTCCTAGACGCAGAGCGCAGCGCCGGCATTCGCCTGACCGAATCGTTTGCCATGTGGCCGGCGGCCGCGGTCAGCGGCTGCTACTTCTCGCATCCGGAGGCGCATTACTTCGGCGTGGGGCAGATCGACCGGGATCAGGTCGCAAGTTATGCGGCGCGCAAGGGTTGGACCGTTGATCAAGCGGAGCGCTGGCTGGCACCGGCCTTGGGCTACGACGCCTCCGAAGCTCGGACTTGCGGCCGGCGAGCGATACCTCCGAGTCGGCGGCAGGCGTGAACTCGATCCGCAGGCGATCCCCAGACAGATCGACGCTGAGATACGTGCCCTGCACGATCACGACGTTGTCCGGGCGAGCATGGGGTGCCGTTCGAGGCGCTCGACATTCCGGGTGCGAACACGATGACGGTCGGCGTCCTAGCGCTCGTTGCACAGAATCGTTTGGGAGACATTCGGGAGCCGCGACGCCAGACGCGCATCGTAACCTATTGATTTAGTGGCGCTCCCTACCGGATTCGAACCGGTGTTACAGCCTTGAGAGGGCCGTGTCCTAGGCCTCTAGACGAAGGGAGCGATGCCTTGCGGAACGGGGTGCCGATCCCTTTGAGGGGGGCCGGACGCCTGGACCTTTGGAGGGCTGGTAGTATACGGACCAAATTTTTTGACTCAAGCGGAACCCCAGTATTTGAACGCACCGACCATCCCGCACGCCCTGCGGGTCATCCCTCGCCCCGAGCATTCCATATCGCGCGCCGCGATTTCACCGAACGCCCTGAAAGTGCTTTACCGCCTCAAAGAGGCGGGTTACCAGGCCTTTTTGGTGGGAGGCGCCGTCCGCGACCTGCTCTTGGGCATCACGCCCAAGGACTTCGACGTCGCAACCAATGCGTTGCCGGAGGACGTTCGCCACTTGTTCCGCAACTGCCGCCTCATCGGCCGGCGTTTCCGCTTGGCGCACGTGCATTTTGGCCAAGAGATCATCGAGGTCGCGACGTTCCGTGCCACCGCGGCGCCGGAGCGCGAGGACGCGGAGGACGACGGCGACGAGGACAGCGCCGCGGATGCCGAGGGTGCCGACGGTGAGGGTGCCAGTGACGGTGAAGGCGACGGCGACGGCGACGGTGAGAATGCCGGTGAGCGCGATGGCGATGGGGACGCCGAGCGCGCGGCGAATCCGTCGGCCACGATCCCCGATCCGACTTTCGTGCCGCCGGCGGACTCCGAGCATCGTGCCTTCGATCGCACCGGCCGCATCCTGCGCGACAACATCTACGGCACCATCGAGGAGGATGTCTGGCGCCGCGACTTTGCCGCGAACGGCCTGTACTACAGCATCGAGGACTTCTCGATCTGGGACTTCGTCGACGGCGCCGCGGACGTGCAGGCGCGAAGGCTCAAGCTCATCGGCGATCCCGAGACGCGCTATCGCGAGGATCCGGTGCGCATGCTGCGCGGCGTGCGCTTCGCGGCAAAGCTCGACTTCACCATCGATCCCGAGACCGAGGCACCGATCTCCATGCTCGCGCCGCTTCTGGACGGGGTGCCGCCGGCACGCTTGTTCGACGAGACCCTGAAGCTGTTTCTGTCGGGGTTCGGCGCGAAGTCCTATCGGGTGCTGAAGAAATACGGACTGTTCGCGCACCTGTTTCCCATGTCGGCCGCGGCCTTCGCTCTGCCGCCTTACGCGTACGCGGAGGACATGCTCGAGCGCGGGCTCGTCAACACCGATGAGCGAGTCGCGCAGGACAAGCCGGTCACGCCGACCTTCCTGTTCGCGATACTGCTGTGGAGCGCCGTGCTGAGAGAATTGAACGAGCGCAAGGCGGGGCCCGCACCGGATACCGCGATGCTCATGCAGGCTTGCGATACGGTGCTGCGTGCGCAGCAATCGCGCGTGGCCATTCCGCGGCGGTTCGGCGTGCCGATGCGCGAGCTCCTGATGCTGCAGCCGCGCTTCAACCGCCGCAGCGGCGTCAAGTCGCTGAGTCTGCTGCAGCACCCGCGCTTTCGCGCGGCGTACGATTTTCTTCTCCTGCGCGCGGAGGCGGGCGTCGCGGATCCCGAGCTCGCGAAATGGTGGACCGACATCCAGCTGATGCCGCAGGACGAGCGCGTGGCGCTGGTGCAGGCGCGGCCGGCGGAGCCTGCGGAGGCGGGGGGCGGCGGCGGCTCGGGCCGGCGTCGGCGCCGCCGCCGGCGGGGCGGCGGCGGTGCCCCCCGCACCTAGCGAAGCCACGCGACGTGTCTGGCGTCCCGCCTACGTCGCGATCGGCGGCAATCTCGACTCGCCCGGCGAGCGGGTGCGCGAGGCGATCCGCCGTCTCGCCGACATCCCGTCGACGCGGTTGCTGCGGGAGTCCCCGCTCTATATCACCAAGCCGATGGGGCCGCAGGATCAACCGGACTTCGTCAACGCGGCGGCGGCCCTGCTGACCCGGCTGACGCCGCGCGAGCTCCTCGGCCGGCTGCTCGGGATCGAGCGCGCGATGGGGCGCGATCGCCAGGAGCGCTGGGGTCCGCGCATCATCGATCTCGACCTCGTATGGATGGTGGGCGAGACCATCGACGAGCCGGGCTTGAGCTTGCCCCACCCCGGAGTGTCGAGCCGCAATTTCGTCCTGTATCCTCTGGCGGATATTGCCCCCACGCTGGTGATTCCGGGACATGGCCGGGTGTCGAACCTGGCCGCGCGGATCGGCGGCGTTGGGATTTCCCGGCTTGAGCAGTGAGCGAGGCATGGCGAGCGCAAAACCCCACCGATTCATCGTCGTCGAGGGACCGATCGGTGTGGGCAAGACCAGCCTCGCGCGGCGGCTCGCCGATTCGCTCAGCGCCCAGCTCATCCTCGAGCAAGCGGACCAGAATCCCTTCCTGGAGCGCTTCTACAAGAACCCGCGTGCGGCGGCCTTCCAGGCGCAGCTCTTCTTCCTGTTCCAGCGTGCGCGCCAGCTCGAGGAGGTGCGCCAGGAGGACTTGTTCGAGACGGTGCGCGTCGCGGACTACCTGCTCGAGAAGGACCGGCTGTTCGCGAGGCTGACGCTGGACGATGCCGAATATTCGCTCTACGAGCGCGTTTACGAGCGCGTGGTGGTCGACGCGCCGAAGCCCGATCTGGTGGTGTACCTGCAGGCGCCGGTCGACGTGCTCATGGACCGCATCGCGAAGCGCGGGATCCGCTACGAGCAGCACATCGAGCGTGCCTACTTGGACAAGCTGACGCAGTCCTACGCGCGCTTTTTTCACGGCTACGATGCCGCGCCGCTGCTCATCGTCAATTCGGCGGCGATCGATCCGGTCAGCGACGAGCGCGACTACCAACAGCTCTTCGCCGAGATCAACAAGGCGCGCCGCGGGCGGCATTTCTTCAACCCGGGCGGCCGGAGCTTGCTCCCCAGCGGCTAGGAGCCCGGGCAGCCGCAGCTTGCTCCCCGGCGGCTAGGAGCCCGGGCGGCAGGGTTACTCGCGGCGGCCCGGATTCGCGGGAGCCGCGGCTACCGGTGTCTCGCCAGCGCCCACTCGACGTGCTCGCGCACCAGGGGCGAGGGATGCCGGGCGCGGCTCTGCAGCGCCGCGATCACCGCGGCCGACGTGGGCGCATTGCCGAGCGCGACGGCGATGTTGCGCAGCCAACGCTCGTGACCGATGCGGCGAATGGCGCTGCCGCGGGTGCGGTCCTCGAAGTCGGCCTCGCTCCACGCGAACAAGGTCTCGAGCGGCGCTCGATCGAGGCCATGCCGGACCGCGAAGTCGGGCTCCTTGGTCGGATGCGCGAACTTGTTCCAGGGGCAGGCGAGCTGGCAGTCATCGCACCCGTAGATGCGGTTGCCGATGGCCTGCCGGAACTCGAGCGGAATCGAGCCCTTGAGCTCGATGGTGAGGTAGGAGATGCAGCGCCGTGCATCGAGGCGATAAGGGGCGACGATGGCGCCCGTGGGGCACGCCGGCAGGCACGCGCTGCAGCTGCCGCAATGCGCGCTCGCGGCCGGCTCGCCGGGCAGTTCCAGGTCGACGTAGACCTCGCCGAGGAAGAAATACGAGCCGGCGTCGCGGTCGATCAGGTTGGTGTGCTTGCCGATCCAGCCGAGGCCGGCGTTGCGCGCGAGCGCCTTCTCGAGCACCGGCGCGCTGTCGGCGAACACGCGATGTCCGAAGGGCCCGACCGCGTCCTGGATTCGATCGCACAGCTTCCGCAGCCGTCCCCGCATGAGCTTGTGGTAGTCGCGGCCGAGCGCATAGCGCGACACGTACGCGACCCCCGCGTCGGCGAGCGTCGCCGCCGCGTCGGCGGCGGCGGCCGGCCAGTAATCCATGCGCACGCTGATGCAGCTCACGGTGCCGGGCACGAGATCCGCGGGACGGGTGCGCTTGAGGCCGTGCCTCGACATGTAGGACATCTCGCCGTTGAAGCCCTGGCTCAACCAGTCGAGGAAGTGCGCCTCGTCCGCCGCGAGGTCGACTCGCGCCACGCCGAGGCGCGCAAAGCCGAGCTCGCGGCTCCACCGTTGCACGTCCGCGAGCAGGGCGGAGGGGTCGACGGCTCGGCTGGGGGAGGGCGCGATGGGTGCACTCATGCCGGGGCTCGAGCGCGGTTGCGGGTCCGTATAATCACGACGCATGCATGTTACCGCGCCGACGAGTCTCGACCTGCCGGACAGCGCGGCAACCGACGCGCTGGGCACCGCGCTCGGCCGGGCGCTCCTCGCCGACCCGCAGGCAAGCGTTCTTTACCTGCGCGGCGAGCTCGGGGCCGGAAAGACGACCTGCGCGCGCAGCCTGCTGCGCGCGGTCGGAGTGCAGGGCCCGATCCGCAGCCCCACCTATACCTTGCTCGACACCTACCTCGCCGGCGGGCTCGTTTGCCTGCACGTCGACCTGTATCGCCTGCAGGGGCGCGGCGAGGTCGAGGAGCTCGGCCTGCGCGATCTGATCGGGCCCTCGACGCTGCTGCTCATCGAGTGGCCGGAGCGGGGATTCGGCGGACTGCCGCCCTCCGACGTGGAGCTCGATCTCGGTTATGCCGGCGAGGCGCGCTTCGCAACGCTCGCGGCGCCGACCGGCCGCGGCCGCGCTTGGCTGTCTGAGTTGGTACTCGACACTAGCTTGTCTCCCTATGTATCTAATTTAACTTGAAAAAGGGTTTAAAGCCGCGTTAAGTTAACGCCATGGTCCGAAAGGGGATGCAGGCAGTTTGCGCGCTGGTCGCCGGGGCGATGCTCGTACCGTGGCCGAATCCGGCCGCGGCGCGCTCCGCCGCGCGCCGTCCGGCGGCGGCTCATGAGATCGAGGTGCGGGCGGTGCGTCTCTGGGCGAGCCCGGACAGCACGCGCCTGGTGCTGGATCTCTCGGGACGCGCCGCGCACAACGTGCAAGTCTTGAGGGCGCCGGATCGCGTGGTGCTCGATGTCGAGGGCGCGCGGCTCGCGCGCAACGTCGACCGCTCTCCCGCGGCGCAGGGCTCGGTGCGTCAGGTTCGCATCTCGCAGAAGCCGTCCGGCGGGCTGCATCTCGTGCTGAACCTCAGCCGGCCTGCCCAGGCCAAGTCCTTCCTGTCGGCGCCGAACAAGCGCTACGGCTATCGGCTGGTGGTCGATCTCACTCAAGGTCCGAGCGTCGAGGTGCCGGTCAAGGTGGAGCATGCGCCCGCGGGTGCGCGGGATCTCATCGTCGCGGTGGACGCGGGGCACGGCGGCGACGATCCCGGGGCGATCGGCTTGAACGGTGCCCGGGAGAAGGACGTGGTGCTCGCCATCGCGCGGGAGCTGGCGCTCAAGATCAATGCCGAGCCCGGGATGCGGGCGGTCCTGACGCGCAACGGCGACTACTTCGTGCCGCTGCGCGACCGCATGCGCCGGGCCCGCGCGCAGCAGGCGGACCTGTTCGTCTCGGTCCATGCCGACTCGATCCGCGACCGGCGCGTCGACGGCTCCTCGGTGTACATCCTGTCGCAACGGGGGGCGAGCGATGAGGCGGCGCGTTGGCTCGCGGAGCGTGAGAACGCCTCCGACCTGGTCGGCGGCGTGTCCCTCGACGACAAGAGCGACGTGCTCGCATCCGTGCTCCTCGACGTGTCGCAGTCGGCCTCGCTGAGCGCGAGCGGCATCGCCGCGGAGCGGGTTCTGCGCCAGTTGAACCGGGTCGGCGAGGTGCGCAAGCCGCGGGTTCAAGAGGCGCGCTTCATGGTGCTGAAATCGCCGGACATCCCCTCGATGCTGGTCGAGACCGCCTACATCTCGAATCCGCAGGAAGAGCAGCGGCTGCGCTCGCAGGCGCACCAGGCCAAGATCGCGGGCGCCATTCACCAGGGCGTGCACGACTACTTCTACGCCAATCCGCCGGCGGGCACGCGCATCGCGCAGATCGCGACGGCGGAGGCCATGCGCACCGCGGCGGCGAACGGCCCAGGGGACGCGGGACTCTAAGCTCCCGCCCTGTGCGAGAATGCGCGGCCTACGAGGTTGACCGTGCCCATCCGACTTCTATCCGACGAGCTCATCAGCCAGATCGCCGCCGGCGAGGTGATCGAGCGTCCGGCGTCCGTGGTGAAGGAGCTGGTCGAGAACTCGCTCGATGCGCAGGCCCGCCGGATCGAGGTGGAGCTCGAGCACGGGGGCTTGAACCTGATCCGCGTGCGCGACGACGGCGTCGGGATCGATCGCGCCGAGATCGAGCTGGCGCTCGCGCGCCACGCCACCAGCAAGATCGCCTCGATGGACGACCTCGAAAGCGTGGCGACGCTGGGATTTCGGGGCGAGGCGCTGCCGAGCATCGCCTCGGTCGCGCGCCTGTCGCTCACCTCGCGTTCCGCCGACGAGCCTCATGCCTGGGCCGTGGAGGTCCGCGACGCGGGGAGCGGGGCGCCCGTGCCGGCATCGCACCCGCTGGGAACCACGGTCGAGGTGCGCGACCTCTTCTTCAATGTTCCCGCGCGCCGCAAATTCCTGCGCGCGGAGGGCACCGAGTACCAGCACATCGTGCGCATGCTGGAGCGCCTGGCGCTGTCGCGCTTCGATGTCGCATTCTCGCTTGCTCACAACGGGCGCACGGCCTGGTCGCTGCCGGCCGCGGGCTCGAGCGCCGCGCGCCTCGAGCGCGTCGCCAAGATCTGCGGCGAGGACTTCGCCGGGCACGTGCTCGAGATCGACCACACCTTGGAGAGCCTGCGCCTCACCGGCTGGATCGCCCTGCCGACCTTCTCGCGCAGCCAGTCCGACCTGCAGTTCGCTTATCTGAACGGGCGCTTCGTACGCGACAAGCTGATCGCGAGCGCGCTGCGTCTCGGCTACCAGGACGTGCTGTTCCACGGCCGCTTCCCGGCGTACCTCGTATACCTGGAGATGCTGCCGGCGTGGGTGGATGTGAACGCCCACCCGCAAAAGCTCGAGGTGCGCTTTCGGGACTCGCGGCGCATCCATGACTTCGTGTTCCGTACCGTGGAGCGCGTGCTCTCCGGCACCCGCCCGACCGCGGGATCGGCCGGCAGCGCGCCGCTCGACTGGCTGACGGGAAGCGCGGGCTTCAACGGCCGCGCCCCGACGCAGGCCGGCCTCAACCTGTCGGCGTCGAGCCACGCGCCTTTCGGCTCATCGCTGGGCTCGGGCGATGCGCACTTCGCGGCGACGGACCCGTTCCTCGGCGTGGCGGAGCACGCGGCGGGCGGCTACGGCGGCGCCGTGACGCACGAGGACCCGCTGCGAGGGCTCAATCGCGGGCCCGCGGCCGAGCCGGCGGACGGGTGGCCGCCGTTGGGGTTGGCGGTGGCGCAGCTTCACGGCGTGTACATCCTGGCGCAGACCGGCGACGGCGTCGTGCTGGTGGACATGCATGCGGCGCACGAGCGCGTCGTCTATGAGCGGATGAAAAAGCTCCTGGCCGGCCAGACGGCCGCGCAGCAGCTCCTCATCCCCGAGATCCTGCGTGTCGCCCCGGCGCAGGCGGAGGCGGGAGAGCAGCATGCCGAGGAGTTTCAGGCGCTCGGGTTCGGCGTCTCCCGGCTTGCCCCGGATCAGCTTGCGCTGCGCTCCATCCCGATGCTGCTCGTGGGCCGCGGCGCCGCCGGCATCGTGCGCGATGTGCTGTCCGATCTGGCAGAGGTCGGACACTCGCGCCGCGTGGAGGAGTCCATCAATCACCTGCTTGCGACCATGGCCTGTCATGCCGCGGTTCGGGCCCAGCGCGCCCTCACCATCCCGGAGATGAATGCGCTGCTGCGCGAGATGGAGGGCACCGACCGCGCCGATCAGTGCAATCACGGCCGGCCGACGTGGGTGCGGCTGTCGCTGCCTGAGCTCGACCGGCTGTTCCTCCGCGGACGCTGATGGCCTCGGGCGGGGCATCGCCGGGCGGCGCGAGCGCGCAGCGTGGCCCGGGCGAACGGCGCCGTGCGATTCTCCTCATGGGCCCGACGGGCGCGGGCAAGTCCGACGTTGCCATGAGCCTCGCGGAATACCTGCCCGTGGAGATCGTCAGCGTCGACTCGGCGCAGGTCTACCGCGGCATGGACATCGGCACCGCCAAGCCGACCGGCGCCATGCGCGCCCGCGTGCCGCACCACCTCATCGACATCCGCGATCCCGCGCAGGCTTTTTCCGCGGGTGAATTCACCCGCGCGGCGCTGCTCGCCATGGACGGGATCTGGCGTCGCGGCCGCTATCCGCTGCTGACCGGCGGCACCATGCTGTACTTTCACGCCCTGACGCACGGCATTGCGAGTTTGCCCGAGGCCGATCTTGCGGTTCGTGCCGGCATCGATGCCCGCGCGGCCTCGGCCGGTTGGCCCGCCCTTCACCGCGAGTTGGAGGCGGTCGATCCGGCGGCCGCGGCGCGCATCCACGTCAACGACCCCCAGCGCATCCAGCGAGCGCTCGAGGTCTTCGAGCTCACCGGCCGGAGCATCACCAGCTTGCAGCAAGGGCCGGCGTCGGCGCTTGGCGACGTCGATGTTTGGGAATTTGCGATCGGCCCCCTTGAACGGCGCGAATTGCACACCAGAATCGAGCGGAGATTCGACGGGATGCTGCAGGCGGGTTTCCCGGCTGAGGTGCGGACGCTGTTCCAAAGAGGCGACCTCACCGCGGAACATCCGTCCATGCGCGCGGTCGGATATCGGCAGGTATGGCAGCACTTGACAGGACATGCGACCTTGGAGCAGGCGAAGACCCAGGCTATTGCGGCGACGCGACAACTGGCGAAGCGGCAGTTGACCTGGCTCCGCCGACGGGAGCGCGCGCAATGGCTGGACTCGCTTCATCCGGACTGTGCCGGCGCGATCGCTCAGGTCTTGTTCGAGGGGGGATTCGCGGTAACGCCGCGATAATCCCTGTGCTAGCATGATGAAGAATACGCCTGGCGCCGCAGGGAAGTGGTTAGGCAATACAAATGACGCTAAAAAACAAGGAGCTTCACTCATGGCCCGTGGCCAGTCTCTGCAGGATCCGTTCCTCAACGCCTTGCGCAAGGAGCGCGTGCCCGTCTCGATCTATCTCGTGAACGGCATCAAGTTACAGGGACAGATCGACTCGTTCGATCAGTTCGTGGTCCTACTCCGCAACAGCGTGAGTCAAATGGTTTACAAGCACGCGATCTCCACCGTCGTCCCCGCGCGCAACGTGCGGTTGCCCACGGGTGAGGATGGCGAAGTGACGGAACCTGCGATCGTCGAGTGAGCGGGCGGCCCTCTGCAATTGTTTGATCGCCCTCGAGGCGGCGAGCGCGCGGTTCTCGTCGGGGTCGGGATCGGGCATCCCGTCGACCCCCATGACACCGCTGAATTCCGCGCCCTGGCGGCCTCGGCGGGCGCCGAGGGTGTCGGTCTGGTGTTGGCAACGCGCCCGCGCCCCGATCCCAAGTACTTCGTGGGCTCCGGCAAGGCGGAAGAGATTCGCGCCTGCGCCGAGGACACCCAGGCCGAGGTCGTGATCGTCGACCAAACTCTGACGCCCAGCCAGGAGCGCAATCTTGAAAAGCTGACCGGCCGTCGAGTATTGGACCGCAATGGCTTGATTCTGGACATCTTTGCCCAGCGGGCGCGCAGCTTCGAGGGTAAGCTCCAAGTGGAGCTCGCGCAGCTCTCCCATCTGTCGACGCGGCTGGTGCGCGGATGGACCCACCTCGAGCGCCAGAAGGGCGGCATCGGTCTGCGCGGTCCCGGCGAGACGCAGCTCGAGACCGACCGGCGCCTGATCGCCAAGCGCATCCGCACGCTCAAGTCGCGCCTCGAGAAGCTCGCCCGTCAGCGCGACACCGGTCGCCACGTGCGCCGTGAAGTGCCCGTGCCGACGGTGGCGTTGGTCGGGTACACCAACGCCGGCAAGTCCACCCTGTTCAATGCGCTCACCGGCGCCTCGACTTATGTCGCCAACCTGCTGTTCGCGACCCTGGATCCGACCGTCAGGCGCATCGATCTCGAGCACGTGGGCGAGGTCGTGCTGGCCGATACCGTGGGCTTCGTGCGCGCCTTGCCGCACGAGCTGGTGGCGGCATTTCGCTCCACCCTGCAGGAGGCGCGCGATGCCGATCTCTTGCTGCACGTGGTGGACGCCAGCGATCCGCTGCGCACCGAGCGCATCGAGCAGGTGCGCGAGGTGCTCTCGGGCATCGGCGCCGGGTCCGTGCGCGAGCTCATCGTTTTCAACAAGATCGATGCCAGCGGCGATCCCGAGCACGTGGTCGCGGGCCCGGATTCGATCGCCTCGCAGGCCTGGGTATCCGCCGCGACCGGCGCGGGACTCGGAGCGCTGCGCGAGAGCATCGCGAAAGCCGTCCGGCCCAACCAGGTTCGCAAGGTGGTGCATCTCGAGCTCCGGGCGGCCGCGCTGCGCTCCGATCTCTACCGGCGCGATGCGGTCCGCGAGGAGCGGCAGTGCGATGACGGCAGCTGGGACCTGACGGTCGAGCTCGACTCGTCCGAGCTCGCCAAGCTCCTGGGCGGCAAGGGCGTCAATCTGGTCGACACCGGCGAATTCGACCGCAGACAGCGCGTCGCTTGAGGTCTCTTGTGAGCCGCGGGTCGGCTGTTAGAATGCGCGGCTCCTCCTAAAGAGATAAGCATGGCCTGGAACGACCCCGGCGGCGACAAGCAGCGCAATCCCTGGAACCGCCCGCAGCAGTCTCAGAACGACCTCGACGACGTGCTGCGCAACCTGCAGCGCCGGCTCGCGGCGCTGTTCGGCCGCAGCGGCTCGGGCACGGGAGGCGGCGCGCCGGGCACGGGATTCGCGCGCGGCCTGTCCAGCATCCTCATCCTGATCGGCGCGGTCTGGATCGGCAGCGGCGTATACCGCGTCGATGCCCAGGAGCGCGCGGTGGTGCTGCGCTTCGGCAAGTACGTCGATACCCGGGGTCCGGGCTACAACTGGCATCTGCCCTGGCCCATCGAGAGCAAGCTGATCGTCAACGTCTCGCGCCAGTACAGCGTCGTCGACGATGCCAGCATGCTGACCGCGGACACCAATCTCGTCGAGGTCAAATCCGCGGTGCAGTACATCCAGCCGGATGCGCTCAAGCTCCTGTTCAAGGTGCGCGACGTCGAGGACACGCTGACGCAGGTGAGCGAGAGCGCGATGCGCGAAGCGGTGGGCCAGGCGCCGCTCGACAAGGTGCTGGCGTACGACCCGTCGATCACCGATCGCGCCAAGTCGCTGGTGCAGCGGACGCTCGACAACTACGACATGGGCATCAAGATCCTCAGCGTCAACTTCACCGGCGTGAACGTTCCGGACGCCGTCCAGGACGCGCAGCGCGACGCCATCAAGGCGGACAAGGATCGCCAGCGCTATCAGCAGGACGCGGAGACCTATCGCAACGACATCCTGCCGAAGGCGCGCGGTGCCGCCGCCAAGGCGGTGCTGGACGCCGAGGCCTACAAGATCAAGGTCGTCGCGCTCGCCAAGGGCGAGACCGCGCGCTTCGAGCAGGTGCTCGCGCAATACGAGCATGCGCCGGCGGTGACCCGCGAGCGCATGTATCTGGACACCATGGAAGCCGTGTACAAGAGCTCCCGCAAGATCATCAATGACACCAAGGGCGGCAGCATGATGTATCTGCCGCTCGACAAGCTGATGGCGCCCGGAGCGCCGGGCGCCGCCGGCCCGGGCGACGTCCAGGGGCTGCCGCAGATGCGCGCGCCGGACGGCACCTCGTCCTCCGAGGACCCCGCGCGGGCGCGCGGCGTGCGCTGATGCAGAACCGGGTCCTCTACATTCTGCTCGCGCTGGTCGCCGTCATTCTGGTGGTGCGCTCGAGCCTGTTCACGGTGAGCGAAGGACAGCTCGCCATCAAGTCCGTCGGCGGCGAGATCGTGGATGCGAACATCCGGCCGGGCTTGCACGCGCGCGTTCCGCTGGTGGAGGACGTGAGCCGCTTCGACAAGCGCATCGTCACCCAGCTCTACCGGCAGGAGCTCTTTCTCACCCGCGAGCAGGAGCAGCTCAAGGTGGACTTCTACGTGAAGTGGCGCATCAACAACCTGCGGCGCTACTACGAGTCGACCGGCGGCGTCGAGGAGGCGGCCAACGACCGCCTCGGCGAGACCATCAAGGACAGCATCAAGACCGTCGTGACCCGGCGCACCCTGCAGCAGGTGGTCACCGCCGAGCGTACCGAGTTCACCGATGCGATGATGAAGAACGCGCGTCCCGCCGCCGAGCAGCTCGGCGTCGATCTCGTGGACGTGCGCATCACCCGGATCGATCTGCCGCAGCAGGTGCAGGACTCGGTGTTCGACCGCATGCGTGCGACCTTCAAGGCGCAGGCGGCGAAGCTGCGCGCCGAGGGCATCGAGGCGTCGGAGCGCACCAAGGCGGACGCCAACAAGCAGCAGACCGAGACGCTGGCGGACGCCGAGCGCCAGGCGGGCGAGATCCGCGGGCAGGGCGATGCCGAGGCAAGCGAGATCTTTGCGAAGGTCTATACCAAGAACGCGGAGTTCTACAGCTTCTATCGCAGCATGCAATCGTACCGCGAGGCGATCGGCACGCAGGGTGACCTCTTGGTGATCGCGCCGGACAATGCCTACTTCAAATACTTCAACAAGCCGGCCGCGCAGCCCCAATCGAAATGATGCAAGTGGGATGGAGTGAGCTGGGACGCTACCTGAGCGGCGCCTTCGCTCTTTACCTGGTGCTCGAGGGAATCCTGCCGTTCGTCAATCCCGCGGCCGCACAGCGCCTGATGGCGAAGCTCGCCAATGCCGAGGCGACGCAGCTTCGCTGGGGCGGCTTCATCAGCATGCTGGCGGGGCTCGCGCTCCTTTGGATGGCGCGCAATGCGTGAGCCCGTGCGGTGGTGCCGCCCAGGTGGTGGACGCGACCGCGCCGAATGGAGCGTGCGCCGTGGGTAAGAACCTCGTCGTCATCGGCCTGCAGTGGGGCGATGAGGGCAAGGGCAAGGTCGTCGATCTGCTGACCGACCAGGTACAGGCCGTGGCGCGCTTTCAAGGCGGCCACAATGCCGGGCACACCCTGGTCATCGGCGGCAAGAAAACCATCCTCTCGCTGATCCCGTCCGGCATCCTGCACCCGCACGTGCAATGCCTGATCGGCAACGGTGTGGTGCTGTCGCTCGAGGCACTGTTCAAGGAAGCGCAGATGCTGATCGACCAGGGCGTGCCGGTGTTCGAGCGGCTCAAGGTCAGCCCCGCCTGCCCCTTGATCCTGTCCTCGCATGTCGCGCTCGACCGCGCCCGCGAGAAGGCCCAGGGCGCCAATGCGATCGGCACGACGGGGCGCGGCATCGGGCCGGCCTACGAGGACAAGGTGGCGCGCCGCGCGCTGCGCGTCTCGGATCTGTTTCATCGCGAGCGGTTCGCCGCGAAGCTCGGCGAGATCCTCGACTTCCACAACTTCGTCCTGCAGCGCTACTTCCAGGAGCCGGCGGTCGACTTTCAGCAGGTGCTGGAATCGAACCTCGCGTTCGCGGAACGCCTCAAGCCGCTGGTCGCGGACGTGACCGGCATACTCGAGGATCTCAGCGTTAAGTGCGGCAATGCGCTGTTCGAGGGAGCGCAAGGCGCGCTCCTCGACGTGGACCTCGGCACCTATCCCTTCGTGACCTCGTCCAACACGACTGCGGGCGGCGCGGCGACGGGCACCGGCCTCGGACCGCTGCGGCTCAACGAGGTGCTCGGGATCGTGAAGGCCTACACGACCCGCGTGGGTGCAGGGCCCTTTCCGACCGAGCTGTTCGACGAATTCGGCGAGCACCTCTCGCGGGTCGGGCACGAGTTCGGCTCGGTGACCGGGCGCCGGCGGCGCTGCGGCTGGTTCGACGCGGTCGCCATCCGGCGCTCGATCGTGCATTCCAGCTGCTCGCTGTTGTGCGTGACCAAGCTCGACGTGCTCGACGGGCTCGATGTGATCCGAGTCTGCGTCGGATACCGCGTGAATGGCACCGTGCAGACCTCGCCGCCCTGGGCGTCCGGAAATCTCGGCGATGCCGAGGCCGTATACGAGGAGCTGCCGGGCTGGAAGGAGAGCACCGTCGGCATCCAGCGCTACGAGGAGCTCCCGGAACGGGCGCAGTCCTACCTCGACCGCCTGCAGTCGCTCGTCGGCGTGCCGATCACCATCATCTCCACCGGTCCCGATCGGGACCAGACCATCATTCGCAGGAATCCGTTCGAATAGCGGCCTCGCCGGGTGCCGGGGTCGCAGAATCCCGACAGCGCGGAACCCGCGCACGGCGCATGATGTCGGAGAGAGCGACCCATGGCCAACATTCCTCTGAAAGGCAGCGAACGCGAGGCGGTGGCCGGCGCGGTGCCGCTCGCGCCCGCGAATCCCGACGAGCGGCTCGAGGTGACGGTGCTCGTGCGCCGGCGGGCCCGGCAGGAGCTCGCGGCGCGCGCCGCGGGTAT
>DATAUO010000310.1:0-9140 GCA_036268215.1 Steroidobacteraceae bacterium | reverse complement strand
ACTTCCGGGAGGGAGGGGAAGCGGTGAACCTGCCGCGACAACGGCATGGCGATCGGTGACAGCTCGATGCCGCTGGCCGCGAACGCGGGCTCGTACTGGAAGGCCGCGATCCGCGCCCCCTCCTCGAGGGAGACCGCTCCGATCGTTCGGCCCCAGAGCCTGACTTCCGCGACCTTGGCCACGCGTTACTCGCGCCACTTCCACCGCGGCGGCGTCGCACTCGCCTCCGCCGCGCCGTCCCGCGGCCGCCGCGCATGACCGACGCGCTTGCGTGCGCGCCCCCGGCCCTTGAGGAGCACCAGGGGACTCTGCGGCAAATCGGGCACCCACTGGTCGAGCGCGTCGAGCAGATTCAGCACCCGCAGAACGCGCAGCAGCATGACGAAGTCCGTGCCGCGGCCCGACTCGATCCGCTCCACCGTGCGCTTGGAGACGCCGGCCTCCTCCGCTAGCCGGGCCTGCGTCAATTCGGCATCCAGACGGCGGCGCTCCAGCCGCTCGCCGATCTCTTGCAGGACGGCGGCATCCGTCAGCTCGGCGGCGATCTTCATGGCTCGTCTCCCCCCGGTAGGCTGTGTTGGCTAATTACTCGTCCACTTAGGCGAATATTAGCACACGTCTATCATCGCATAATTCGCCACTTTAGTCGTTTTTACGGCTATTTAGAGCTCAATTCGCCTTTTTTGGCGACTATAGGCAATGAACGATATCTCGACCGTGATTCACAGCACGCGTGCGGGAAGCAGACGGCCCGCGAGGAGCGGCGCGCGCCTCACCTCGGCACGTCGATTGTCTTTGATCGCTCGTTTGGCTATCGTCCCGCCCGTTCCGGCTGGCGGCAATCGAGTACAGGAGTCGACGGATGACGCAACGTGTGGCGCTCGTGACCGGCGGCGGCCGGGGCATCGGGCGGGAGGCGGCCCTGCTGCTGGCGGCGGCCGGGGTACGCGTGATGACCGTATCGCGCAGCGCGGCCGAGCTCGCGGGCGTGGGGCTGGATTACGTCACGGCCGACCTCGGAACCCGCGAGGGTTGCGCACAGGCCGTTGCCGAGACCGAGCGGCGCCTCGGCCCCATCGACCTCCTCGTCGTCAACCATGGGATCGGCTCGGCGCACGAGCGGCTGGTGTGGGAGCAGGATCCGGAGGTCTGGCGCGAGACCATGCGCATCAATCTCGACGGACCCTTCGAGCTCGCGCGCCTGACGGTCGGCGGCATGTGCAAGCGCGGCTTCGGCCGCCTGGTGTTCACCAGCTCCACGGCCGGCGAGAAGGCGGAACGCTCCGGCAGCGCATACACCGCCTCCAAGCACGGTGTTATCGGATTGGCGCGCGCGGTCGCCCAGGACGCGGGGCCGTTCGGCGTCACCTCCAACGCCGTGCTGCCCGGATGGGTGCGCACCGCAATGGCCGAGCGCTCGGCGCGCGCGGAGGCCGAGCGGCGCGGCATCACCGTCGCGCAGGTTTGGGAGGAGCGCGCGGCGATTTATCCGCAAAAGCGGGTCCTCGAGCCCATCGAGGTGGCGCGGGTGATCGCGTTTCTCTGCAGCGACGCCAGCGGCGGCGTGAACGGCGAGGCCATCACCGTGGCGCTCGGCGGTATTTGGTAGCCGTGCGGTGACGCCCGGCGGCGGCCTCCTCCTCCGGGAGGATGGCGATGACCATGACATTCGGGCATAAACGGACGGAGATCGACTTGAAGGGAGTCCCGATGCGCCGAGTGCTGCCGATTGCCTGCCTGATCCTGACCGCGGCGGCTTCCGCGCATGCAGCCGACTACACGCTCCTCGCGGGACCCCAATCCGTCGAATGGGGTTGGTACGACGCCGACGCGAAGCCCGTGCTGACCGTGCACTCGGGCGATACCGCGCGGATACAGACCATGTCGACGTGCGGCTCCCGCGAGGACATGGTGAAGCTCGGCGTGAAGCCGGGACAGATCCCGCCCTACACCGACACGATCTACAAGGAGATGCCCAAGGACCAAGGCCCGGGCGGCCACATCCTGACGGGTCCGGTCGCGATCGCCGAAGCCGAGCCCGGCGACGTGCTGGAGGTGCAGATCCTCAAGGTGGACATCGACGTCGACTTTGCCTGCAACGGCTTTTTCCTGGGCGACGGCTTCCTGCCGATGGAGTATCCGTACACCCGCAGCAAGATCATTCCGCTCGACCGCAAGCGCATGATCGGAACGTTCGCGCCCGGCATCGAGCTGCCGCTCAAGCCGTTCTTCGGCAGCATGGGCGTCGCTCCGCCGGACGGCAAGGTCGACAGCGCGCCGCCGTTCGCGCACGCCGGCAACCTGGACAACAAGGAGCTCGTGGCGGGAACCACGCTGTACATTCCGGTTGCTGCCAAGGGCGCGTTGTTCGAGGCAGGCGACGGACATGCCGGTCAAGGCAACGGCGAGGTCGACATCGAGGCGCTCGAGACCTATTTGACGGGCACGTTCCGCTTCATCGTGCACAAGGATCGCCATCTGATCTGGCCGCGCGCGGAGACGCCGGACTATTACATTTCCATGGGATTCAGCAAGGACTTGAAGGAGGCCACCCAGCACGCGGTGCGCGACATGATTGCGTTCCTCGTGGAGGAGAAGCACTTGAGCCGCGACGACGCATACATGCTGACGAGCGTCGCGGTGGACGTCGACATCACCCAGCTCGTCGACGGGAACGTCGGCGTGCACGCGCTGCTGCCGAAGAAGATATTCACGCGCATCGGCGCCCTGACCCGATGAAGCATGCATGGGTCTTGCTCGCGCTGCTGCTCGCGGCGCCGCTCGGCGCCCAAGTGGTGGCGATCCGCGCGGGCGCCGTCATCGATCCCGCGCGCGGCACGGCCGCCAAGGACCAGGTGATCCTGGTCGAGGGCGGCAAGATCACGTCGGTCGGCGCCGGACTCGCGATTCCCGCCGGGAGCCAGGTCATCGACCTTTCGCGCGAATGGTTGGCTCCGGGCCTGATCGACGCACACACCCACATGACGCTGACCGAGATCGACAATGCGCCGTTCGAGACCTACTACCTGAATCAAAGCTCGACCTTGCGCGGAATGCGCGGCCTGCACAACGTCATGCAGGCGCTGCAAGCGGGATTCACGTCGTTGAGAGACGTCGGAAACAGCGCCGACTGGGTGATGAGCGACGTGCGCCGCGCCGTCGACAACGGGTGGTTCGACGGCCCCACCATCATCGACTCCGGCAAGATCATCGCCCCCTTTGGCGGCCAATCGCAGAGCATTCCGCCGCAACGGGGAGCGTTCTGGCAGTACGAGTACATCGATGCCGACGGTCCCGCGGAGGTCCGCAAGGCGGTGCGCAAGAACATCTACTACGGTGCCGGCGTGATCAAGCTCGTGCCCGACAACAATGCCTACCACTACTCGGTGGAGGAGGTTCGCGCCGCGGTCGATGAGGCGCACCGCGCGGGCCTTCCGGTCGCCGTGCACGCATACACCGGCGAGGCGGCCGAGACCGCGATCGAGGCCGGTGCCGACTCCATCGAGCACGGCTTCGAGCTGAGCGATGCCCAGCTCAAGCGCATGAAGGACAAGGGCATCTTCCTGGTGGGGACCGACATGCCCCGGGCGCACCTGGACATCTACGGCGCATCCGGCGGATTGCCGGCGCCCGAGGTGTTGGCGCCGCAAATCATCGACCGATTGAGGCGCGCGCATCGGATCGGCGTACGCATGGCGTTCGGCACCGACACCACCATGGACATGCCCGGCCGCACGCGCGCCGACCTGATGCTCGACTATCTCGCCGTGTGGCGGGCTGCCGGGGTGCCGCCGGCCGACATCCTCAGGGCCATGACGGTGGACGCCGCGGAGCTGCTGCGAATCAACAAGGCTCGCGGCAACATCGCCGTGGGCTTGATGGCCGACCTCATCGCCATGCCCGCCAATCCGCTCGATGACATCGAGAGCCTGCGGCGCATCGATTTCGTCATGAAGAACGGCAAGGTCGTTCGCCGGCCTTAACGCCTTCGCTCGGCCTCGGATCCGCGATCCACGCACCATCGGCCGACGCGAGCGCGCCTCCACGCAGCATCGGCCTGCCGCAAGCGCGCCTCGGCGCACCATCGGCGTGCCCCGAGCCCGCCCCCCGCACCATGGCGAGGCCCGCGCCGGGCCGCCCTCCGCCGCCCGCGCAGGACGCCCAAACATCCGTGCAGTATCCAGGTCCGCGCTGTACGATTGGCGGCGTTCCAACCGTGCGACTTTGCGAGGGAGAATCGCCAAGATGCAGTGCGCGCTGATACCCGGAGATGTCGAGGCAGAGGCGAGCGCCGTGATGGGCCGGCGGTCGGGCGTGCCGGCCGCCTGGGTCGCCGCCAGCGCCGAAGTCGTGGATCACGTCGATGATCCGAACCTGCCGCAAATTCTGGCCCGGGCGTTGATCACGCTGGTCGAATTCGATTACAGCGTGGTGTTCATCTATCGCCGCAGGAACAATCCCATCCACATTCACGACACGTTCCCCTATCCCGAGGCCCGGGCCGGGATCCAGAACTACGTCAAGAGCACCTACGTGCTGAATCCGCTCTACAACGCGTATCGGGTCGGCCTCAAGACCGGCGTCTATCGATTGCGCGACCTCGCCCCGGATGGGCCGGTCGAGCGCGCGTCGTCTCGCAAATACAAGATATGCGCCACCTCCGCGGAAGAGATCGGCTATCTGACCGAAGGCTGGCCGCCCGGCTGCGAGGAGCTGTGCATCGCAATGGAGCTGCCGGGCGGTGAGTGCGCCGAGCTCACGCTGTCGCGCCAGGCGCCGCAAGGCGGCTTCTCGGACGAGGATATCCAACGCGTGTCGCCGGTCATCCCGTTCCTGTCGGCGGCGATCCGGCGCTATTGGCGCCATGCGCGCCTGATGTATCCGTCGCGCGGCCCCGACATCTCCAGCCACGGCGCGCCGCGGGCGTTCGGCCGCAATTTCCTGAGTCCCCGCGAGCGCGAGCTCGCTCAGCTGCTGTTGCGCGGCCACTCCACTGCTTCCGTTGGACAGCGGCTCGGAATCTCGACCACCACGGTCAAGACCCACCGCAAGAACCTCTATTCCAAGCTGGGGATCGCGACGCAGTCCGAGTTCTTCTCCCTGTTCCTGGACGCCGGCCCTCCCTGACGCGGCCGCCTTGCGCGCCGACCTTGCGCGCCTCCACCTGACGCGCCCGCCTCGCGCTCCCACTTGGCGCGCAGGCAGGCGCCGTCGCCTCGATCCCGCGCTCGAGGCGTGATTGCGCCTCCTCCTCTGGGAGGATGGTGGCCGCCCCTACAATCGGGCATAAGGGCGCGAAGTAACCAGCGTAAGGGCCGTGAGTGACCAGTTTCCCGATCGAGCGCGTACGCAGTCAATTCTCGGCATTGAGCACCCCATCGGCCTTTCTCGACAACCCCGCCGGCACTCAGGTGCCCCGGCAGGTGATCGATGCCGTCGTCCGCGCCATGGCCGGCGCCGCGAGCAACCTCGGGGGATATTTCCAACCCTCCCGGGATGCCGATGCCATCTACGCGCGCGCGCACGAGGCCATGGCCGAGATGCTGGGCGGCGCCTCCGGCCGCGAGATCGTCATCGGTCAGTCGATGACCATGCTGACGTTTCATATCGCGCGCTCGCTCGGCCGCGACTGGCATGCCGGCGACGAGATCATAGTCACCCGCATGGACCATGAAGGGAACGTATCCCCCTGGCTGCGCATGGCCGAGGACCGCGGCCTGACGGTTCGCTGGCTGCCGTTCAATCGCGACTCCTGGCGTATCGAGCCCGAGGACCTCGAACCCCTCTTGTCGAGCAGGACGCGCCTGCTGGCCCTCAACTACGCCAGTAATCTGACCGGCTCGATCAACCCCGTGGCCGACTTGACCCGGGTCGCCAAGGCGGCCGGCGCGCTCGTCTACGTGGATGCGGTGCAATTCGTGCCTCATGGGCTCGCGGACGTGGGCGCGTTGGGCTGCGACTTCCTCGCTTGCTCGTCGTACAAGTTCTTCGGCCCCCACTTGGGCGTACTGTGGGGAAAGGACTCGATCCTCTCGGCGCTCTATGCATACGCGGTGCGCTGCGGGGCGCAGGACCCGCCGGGCCGTCACGAGCTCGGCACGCCGCAGACCGAGATGTTCGCCGGGCTGACCGCCGCCATCGACTACTTCGTCTGGTTGGGCGAGGTGACCGGGGCAACCGGAGATCGCCGCGACATGATCAAGGGTGCCTATCGAGCCGCATCGGCCTACGAGAGGCCCTTGATGCAGCAGCTGATCGATGGGGTGCGCCGAATTCCGGGCGTCGAAGTCCAGGGCATCACCGGCGCCGACCGGCTCGATGATCGGGTGCCCACGGTTTCCATCACGCATTCGCATCACCGGCCCTCCTCCCTGGCCCAGGCTCTCGCAGCCCAGGGCATCTACGTCTGGTCCGGCCACAATTACGCGTATGAAGTCGCACGGTACCTGGGCCTCGATGAGCAAGAGGGCGTGCTGCGGATCGGTTTGGCTCACTACAACACGGCGGCCGAAGTGGACCGCATCGTGCATTCATTACAAAGACTCCTGGCCTAGCCGGGGAAACGAAAGGGATGACCATGACCAGAAGCAAACATCGAAAGATCCGGCGCGCCCCCGCGCCTGTCGTGTCGCGTGCGCGCTCCTTGCTCGCCACCGCACTCCCCCTGGCTTCCGCGATCGCCGCCTGCCTGGGCTCGGCCCAGGCCCAGGCACAGGCACAGGCGGCCTCGTCCGGCACCCTCGAGGAGGTCGTCGTGACGGCCCAGAAACGCACCGAGAGCCTGCAGGATGTGCCCATCAGCATCACGGCGCTCGGCACCCAGCAGCTCGAGGAGCTGCACGTCGAGAATTTCGACGATTACATCAAGTACCTGCCGAGCGTGACCATGCGCACGACCGGGCCCGGGCAAGCCAAGGTGTACATGCGCGGTGTATCGAGCGGCGGCGAAGGAGTTCATGACGGCACCTTGCCCAGCGTCGGCGTCTATCTGGACGAGCAGCCCGTCACGACCATCCAAGGCGTGCTCGACATTCATGTCTACGACATCGCACGCGTCGAGGCGCTGGCCGGACCTCAAGGAACCCTCTATGGCGCAAGCTCCGAGGCCGGAACCCTTCGGATCATCACCAACAAGCCTGAGCTCGACAAGCTGAAGGGCGGCTACGACGTCCAGGTCAACGACACCAAGCACGGGCAGCCGGGCTACGTTACGGAAGGGTTCCTCAACGTGCCGATCGGCTCCGCGGCGGCGATCCGCCTGGTCGGCTGGTACGAGAAGGATGCCGGCTACATCGACAACGTGCCGGGTACGCAGCATTTCCCCATATCGGGATACAGCGCGAGCAACGAGCCGGCGCCGAGCAATCCGGCGCCGAACACGCGCTATTTCGGTACGGCCAAGAACAACTACAACGACGTCGAGACCGCCGGCGCGCGCGCCGCCCTCAAGATCGCCCTGGGCGATCACTGGACCATCACGCCCACGCTCCAGGGTCAAAAGGTCGACGCCGGCGGAATCCCCGCGATGGAAATAACCAGATCCGTGCCCGGCTACCCGGGACTCTATCCGACGCTCGGCACTTTCGAGGTGGAGCACTTCACTCCCGAGCGCCAGACGGACGACTGGACCCAGGCAACGCTCACCATCGAGGGCAACATCAGCGACTTCGATGTGACCTATGCGGGCGGTTTCCTGCACCGCAACTCCACCGCGACGAGCGATTACACCGACTATTCCCTGGGGTACGAGCTTGCCTACAGCCGCGGACCGACTTATTTCACGGACAACGCGGGCAAGGGCATCAACCCGGTCATGCAGATCAAGGACACGGACAACTACAAGAAGTACAGCCAGGAGCTGCGCGTCTCGACGCCGCAAACCCTGCCGGTGCACGCCACGTTCGGCGGCTTCACCCAGTACCAGACCAACGCCTACATCCAGAACTATTTGATTCCGGGACTCTCGGATGCACAGAGCGTGACCTTGTGGCCGGGCACTTATTATTTGACCGATGAGCGGCCGGTCCAGCGCGACGCCGCGGCCTTCGGTGAAGTCACCTGGGATGTGACGTCCCAGGTGAGCCTGCTCGGCGGACTTCGCTATTATTCGTACACGAACTCCGTGCGCGGCTATTCCGGCTTCAAGTCCGCGCAGTCCGTGTGCCCGGACCCGGCTCTGCTCGATCCCTACGGCGGTCCCTGTCAAAATCGCTACCAGATCGCCAAGGGCACCGGCACGACGCCCAAGTTCACCGCCACCTACAAATTCGACGATCAGCGGCTCCTCTACGCGACCTACTCGAAGGGATTTCGCCCCGGCGGAACCAATACGATCGGGTCGCAGTACCAGGCGGACTATCTCACGAACTACGAGGTCGGCTGGAAGACCAGCTGGCTCGGCAACACGCTGCGCGTCAATGGCGCGCTCTTCGAGGAGAACTGGAAGGACTTTCAGTTCTCCTACCCGGGCCCGAACGCCATCACCGTCACCCGGAATGCCGGCGGGGCCCGGATCCGCGGCGTCGAGACGTCGATCGACTGGGCCGCCACGAGCGCGCTCACCTTCGGCGGCGGCTTTTCGCTGCTGGATCCAAAACTGACCGTGCCCTACTGCAAGTTTCCGGACCAGAGCGGCAACGTGCAGACCTCGACCTGCATCGACTACAGCAGCGGCACGGGCGTGCCGCAGCCGTTCGGCGCACCCAAAGGACAGCAGCTCCCCAACACGCCGAAGTTCAAGGTCGATCTCACCGCCAGGTACAAGCTCCCATGGGCGCAGGAATGGCAGCCGTACGTCCAAGGGGCGCTGGTCTATCAAACGGCGGTATGGGCGGACCTGCGCACACTGCAGCGCGATGAGCTCGGACAGCAGCCGGCTTTTGCGCTGGTCGATGCGAGCATCGGCGGTGAAAAGAACGGAATCGGCGTCGAGCTCTTCGTCAACAACCTGTTCGACCGATTGGCCGAGAACTACCGTTACGCCGAGTGCAACACGACCGTCTGCGCGGCGCAGGCCGTGTATCGCAACGTCTACCGGCCGCGCATGATCGGGCTCAAGTTCTCGCAGAAGTTCTGACCGCTGGCCGCGCTGAGGTCCTGCATCGACGTACCCGTGGAGCGTTGAGCCGAAGGCCGTCTCA
>DATAUO010000309.1:0-8025 GCA_036268215.1 Steroidobacteraceae bacterium | reverse complement strand
GATTCGCAAACAATCGAGCGCCATGCCACTGAAAGAGACATCCGCCGCCGCCCTGCAGCTCACCGGCGTCGCCGCCGAGGCGGCGCAGGCAGCCGTGCAGGCCGGCCTGAGCTACGTTTCCGACGCCGAGCCGGGCATCCGCCGGCTGCGCGCGGGCAGGGGCTTTCGTTACCTGACGCCGGGGAATCGCCGCCTCGAGGCCGCGGAGGAGTTGGCGCGCATCCGCCGTCTCGCGATCCCGCCCGCGTACCGGGACGTGTGGATATCCCCGGACGCGCGCGGCCATATTCAAGCGACCGGGCGCGACGCCCGCGGCCGCAAGCAGTATCGCTACCATCCTGAGTGGCGCCAGGCGCGCGACAGCGCCAAGTTCGATCGCATGGTCGAGTTCGGCGAGGCGCTGCCGAAGCTCCGCCGCCGGTTGAAGCGCGACCTGGCGCTCCCCGGTCTGCCGCGCGACAAGGTGCTCGCGGCGATCGTGAGCCTGCTCGATGCCACGCGCGTGCGGGTCGGCAACCAGGAGTATGCGCGCGATAACAAGAGCTTCGGCCTCACCACCTTGCGCAACCGCCATGTGAGCTTCATCTCCGACGGGCGCGCGGTGCTGAATTTCCGGGGCAAGGGCGGCGTGCAGCACGAGGTGCGCATCAATGACCGCCGCATCGCTCAGATCATGCGCAAGTGCCAGGAGATCCCCGGCCAGCATCTGTTTCAGTACGTGAGCGATGACGGCTCGCGCTGTCCCGTCGATTCGGGCATGGTGAACGACTACTTGCGCGACGCGATGGGTGAGGAATTCACCGCCAAGGACTTTCGCACCTGGGGCGCGACGCTTCATGCAATCATGCTCCTGGCGCGCACGCCGTTGCCCGAGGCCCCGAGCGAGCGCGCCCTGAAGCGAGAGATCTCCGGCGTGGTCAAGCAGGTCGCCTCGCAGCTGCGCAACACTCCCGCCGTGTGCCGCAAGTCGTACATCAATCCGGAAGTGTTCGACGCCTGGCGCGCCGGGCTCATCCATCGGACGTTCAACGGCTCGTTGAGCCTCGCCGCGCCCCGCAAGGCCGAGGTGCTGGTGCTGGCCTTCCTGCGGCAGGAATCCGCGCCGCAGTTTGCGCAGGCCTCCTGACGGCTCCCGCAAGGTTCGCGAAGAAGCCAACCAAGGGCCTCGATCGGGCGGCGCTCGCTCGCGTGTTATGGGATAGTAGGACGAAGGGGCCTCGCACCATAACGACGAAGTGAGCACATCTTCACACCGGGCGGGCGGGTACTCCGCGGCGTATAGGCGCGTCGTCGCGTTGCTGTTGACCGCCGCGTATGCGTTCAACGCCACGGATCGCAGCATCATCGCTTTCGTCGGCCAGGCCATGAAGCTCGACCTCAAGCTCACCGACACGCAGCTCGGCCTTCTCGGCGGCACCGCCTTCGGCCTGTTCTACGCCCTCGGTGGAATTCCGATCGCGCGCCTGGCAGAGCGATTCAATCGAGTCAACATCATCACGGCGGCCATGGTGGCCTGGTCGGCGCTGTGCGCCTCGTGCGGAATCGCCTCGGCGTTTCCGCAGTTGCTGTGCATCCGTGCCGGGGTCGGGATCGCGGAATCCGGCTGCACTCCGCCGGCTCATTCGTTGATCTCGGACTACTACGCTCCCGAGGAGCGCACCTCGGTGCTCTCGGTGTACACGTGCGGAATCTCCGTGGGGTACCTGCTGGCAGCGGTGGTGGGCGGCTACGTCGCGCAGCGCTGGGGATGGCGGGCGGCGTGCGCGAGCGTCGGTCTGCCGGGCATTGCCGTCGCCGTGCTGATCAAGCAGGTGATCCGCGAGCCGGCACGCGGGCACTCGGAGCGAGTGCCGCAAGAGGCGCCGAGCGCGGCCCCTTTCTCGCTCCGTCGGGAGGCGCGCGCCCTGATGGAGGTCGCCGGCCTGATGATCGCGAAGCCGGAGGTCCGCCACATGGTGCTGGGGGTGACCATCGGGGGCTTCGCGGCGTATGGATTCTATTACTTCGTTCCGTCGTTCTTCAGCCGGGCCTTCGGGCTGAACTACGCCGCCTCGGGCGTGCTGGCCGGCATTGCCGGCGGGGTCGCCGTGGGCTTGGGAATCGTGGCCGGCGGGGCGCTGGCCGACGCTCTCGCAAAGCACGACCGCCGCTGGTACGCACTGGTCCCCGCGGCCGGAGCGGGCATCGCCGTGCCGTTGTTCGCCCTTGCGGTGATGGCCCGGGATTGGCGGGTATCGGTGGCGGCGCTGTCGGCCGCCGGTTTCTGCTTCTACACCTCGCTCGGGCCGACGTTCGGCGTCGTGCAAAACTCGGTCGGAGTGCGCCAGCGCGCGACCGCGACGGCGCTTCTGTACATCTGTCTCAATGTATTCGCGCTCGGCTGCGGACCGCTGTTCGCGGGCTGGACCATGGATCGATTGGGCGACCTGCACCTGCGCGAGGCCCCCATGAGCGCGCAGGCGGCCGGCGAGGCCGTCTCCTTCAAGCGAACGTGTCCGGGCGGCACGGCACCCGCGGGATCCGGCGCGGAGCTCGCCGCCCTATGCAAGGCGACGCTGGTACGCTCGACGCGCGAGGGATTGCTCGTGACGCTGATCTTCTTCGCGTGGGGAGGCCTGCATTACTTCGCGGCGTCGTTCGGGCTCGCACGAAACGCCCCCAGGCCCTAGCCGTGCCGCCGCCGTCGGGTGGCGCCTGCCTCGACGGCGATGGCTGCGCTGGGGATTGGGGGCCTTAGACGAGCTCGGCCGAGGCGGCGGGCGTCGTCTTGGCCTCGTCGGTCCAGTCCGCCTCGATGTAGAAGGGGCCGGGCTTCTCGCGCAGCTGCTCGTACTTGCAGATCTCGGGCTCCGTGCCGAGGGGAGTCGACTCGCCGTGCCGAAAAGCCCACTCGCCGCGGTCGCTGTCGGCCGCCCGCACGTAGCTGTTGATCATGAAGCGCCGGTCGTAAGTGCTCACGTTCGGCGCCGAGCCGTGCACCGTGAACAGGGTCCAGAGCAACAAGTCGCCCGGCTCCATCTCGCAGGTCACGATGTTGGACGGATCGAGTCCCGCGCGCCGCAGCTCCTCGTCCTGGGTCTGCCCCACCATGATGGGCCCGTCATCCGAGAGACCGAGATAGCCCAAGCGGTGGCTGGCGGGAATGATACGCAGCGCGCCGTTCTCGACGGTCTGCCGGTCGATGGCAAGGCCGGTGGTCAAGGTGCTGCGCGCGTAGCCGAAGTCCTTGATGCTGCCCTGACGGAAGCGCGCATCCTGGTGGAAGCGGTAGAAGGTGTATTTCGCGCCGGGCGGCTTCCAGTGCACCTGATGCGAGATCTGCCGGATGTCCTCGCCGAGGAAAGGGGAGAGCACGCGGTAGAGCTTGTCGGTGCGCCGCATGCGCTCCATCAGCGGACTGATCCAGGCGGTCCAGTGCGCCTGCAGCACGACCCGCCTCTGCGCCTTGGGATCGTTCAGCACCTCGAACAACAGGTTCTTGTCCCGGTAGGTGGCGTGGTGCTTCATGCCCTCCTGGTACATTCTGTCAACTTCGCGGCTGATCTCCTCGGTCTCTCCCGGCGTCAGGAATCCCTTGACGATCGCGAATCCAGCCGTCTCGATCTCGGAAACCAGGTCTTGCATGCTCAACCCGCTGTGGCCCGTCAGCGAATCATATCCTTGTACGCGTGCCACGTCGCGTGGCCGAGCAGGGGGGCGATGACGAGGAGTCCGCCGAGCAGCGGAACGTAGCCGATCACGGTCAAGATCAGGATCAGGGCGCTCCAGACGATCATGGCGGGTATGTTGCGCAGGACGGCCGCGATGCTCGCGCGCATGGCGGCGCCCGCGGAGACATGCCGATCGATCATGAGCGGAATCGACACCACCGACACGGAGAATACCCCGGCGGCGAGCGCGCCGCCGACGGCTATGTAGGCGATGACCTGCGAGCGGTTGGCCGTGTCGAGGAAACCTCGATACAGCGTGTCGCGGATGTCCGGCTCGGCGACGTGAAACACCGTTCCAAGCAGCAGTGCCGAGACCCCGAACCAGACCGCGGCGCAGATCGCGAGGATCACGCCGAACTCGAACAACGCGGTGGGATTGCGCCCGAATCCTTCCAGAGAATCGTCGAAGCTTGCGCCCTGTCCCAGCGAGTAGCGCCGCGACATTTCGCAGAATCCCGCCGACATCAGCGGCCCGACCAGCAGGAAGCCGGAAATGGCGGCCGCGATGAAGTAGGGATGGGTGCCGCAGAAGATCAACAAGGTCCAGCCGAGCGCCACGATGAGCGCGCCGTAGCCCAGGCTCGCGCCCCAGTGCCTGCGCATGTCGCGCCAGCCGAGGCCCAGCCAGCGCAAGGGTTGCAGCACGGAGACGTTGGCGATGTCGGCATGGAAGATTCGATCGTCGCTGATGGCGGTGGTGCCCATGGTCGCGTCCTCCGAGAAACCGTTCCACGAATTCACGCCCGATGCAGTCTAGTCCCAATTGCGGCGGGCGGCATTTACAATGGGATGTGCGGTGCAAACCAGCGGAGGTGCTCAAGGTGACCGGTATCGACAAAGAGGCGCTCGACAAGGCGGCGCTGGATTACCATGAGTTCCCGACGCCGGGAAAGCTGTCGATCACGGCCACGAAACAGCTGCTCAACCAGAGCGACCTCGCGCTGGCGTATTCGCCGGGGGTCGCGGCGGCGTGCGAGGCCATCGTCAAGGACCCGCTGAACGCCTACCGGTTCACGGGCCGCGGCAATCTCGTGGGCGTCATCACGAACGGCACCGCCGTGCTGGGACTCGGAGCCATCGGCCCGCTGGCGGCCAAGCCCGTCATGGAGGGCAAGGCGGTGCTGTTCAAGAAGTTCGCCGGCATCGACGTGTTCGACATCGAGATCGAGCAGCGCGATCCCGACAAGCTGGTGGACACGATCGCGGCGCTCGAGCCGACCTTCGGCGCGATCAACCTCGAGGACATCAAGGCGCCGGAGTGCTTCCAGGTGGAGCGCGAGCTGCGCCGCCGGCTCAAGATCCCGGTGTTCCACGACGACCAGCACGGCACGGCGATCATCGTCGGCGCCGCCGCGTTGAACGGCCTGCAGGTGGTCGGCAAGGACATCGCCGCGGTCAAGCTCGTGGTGAGCGGGGCCGGCGCCGCCGCCCTCGCATGCGTCGATCTGCTGCTGGACCTGGGTCTCACGCGGGGGAACATCTGGCTCACGGACCTCGCCGGCGTGGTCTACGAGGGCCGTCAGGAGCTGATGGACGCCGAGAAGGCGAGATTCGCGCAGCGCACCGAGGCGCGCACGCTCGCCGAGGTCATCGGCGGCGCCGACATGTTCCTGGGCCTTTCCGCGGGCGGCGTGCTGTCGCGCGAGATGGTGGCGAGCATGGCGCCGCGGCCGCTGATCCTGGCGCTCGCGAATCCAATCCCGGAAATTCTCCCCGACGAGGTGCGGGCCGCGCGCGGCGATGCGGTCATCGCCACGGGCAGGAGCGATTATCCCAACCAGGTCAACAACGTGCTCTGTTTTCCGTTCATCTTCCGCGGGGCGCTCGATGTGGGCGCGACGACCATTACGCGGCGCATGGAGATTGCCGCGGTTCACGCGATCGCCGAGCTCGCCCGGCAGGAGCAGAGCGACATCGTCGCGGCCGCGTATGGCGGCATCGAGGAGCTGTGTTTCGGCCCGGACTACCTGATCCCCAAGCCGTTCGACCCGCGCCTCATCGTCAAGATCGCTCCGGCGGTCGCCAAGGCCGCCATGGAGTCGGGCGTGGCCACGCGGCCCATCGCGGATCTCGACGCCTATGGGCAGCGGCTGCTGCAGTTCGTTTATCACAGCGGCACCCTCATGCAGCCGATCTTCGCGGCGGCGCGCGCGGTGCCCCGCGCCGAGAGCCGCATCGTCTATGCGGAGGGCGAGGGCGAGCGCGTGCTCCGTGCCGTGCAGATCGCCGTGGATGAGAATCTCGCGGCGCCGATCCTGGTCGGCCGTCCCGCGGTCATCGAGCGGGCCATCAAGCGCTATGGCCTGCGAATTCGCGAGGGGGAGCACTACCAGGTGGTCAATCCCGACCACGACGAGCGCTACCGGGAGTATTGGCAGGCCTATCATCGGCTCACCGAGCGGCGCGGAGTCACTGCTCAATACGCCAAGCTGGAGATGCGCCGGCGCACCACCTTGATCGCGGCGATGCTGCTCAAGAAGGGCGAGGCGGACGGGCTCATCTGCGGCACCATCAGCACCACCGCGCGCCATCTGCACTACATCGACCAGGTGATCGGGCGCCGCGCGGGTGTCGGTGTGTACGGCGCGCTCAGCGGCCTCATCTTGCCGGGGCGCCAGGCATTCATCGTGGATACGCACGTGAACCTGGATCCGGGCGCGGTCGAGCTCTGCGAGATCACGCTGCTCGCCGCCGACCAGCTGCGGGCATTCTGCCTCGTTCCGAAGGTCGCGCTCCTGTCGCACTCGAACTTCGGCAGCAGCGACGCCCCTTCCGCCCTCAAGATGCGGCGCACCCTCGAGCTCTTGCGCGAGCGCGCACCCGAGCTCGAGGTCGATGGAGAGATGCACGGAGACTGTGCCCTGGATGAGCTCGCGCGCGCCGCCGTGTTGCCGCACAGCACGCTTGCGGGAAGCGCCAACCTCCTGGTGTGCCCGAATCTCGACAGCGCGAACATCGCCTACAACCTGCTCAAGTCCGCGGCGGGCCATAACGTCGCCATCGGTCCCATCCTGCTCGGTTGCGCCGCCCCGGCGCACATCCTGACGCCCGCGGCCACCGTGCGGCGCATCGTCAACATGACCGCGGTGACCGTCGCGGAATCCAGCCGTGCGAGGTCGCGGAGCGCCTAGCAGAGCCCGGGAACTCGCGCGGGGCCGGGCGATTCCAAAAGGAAAGGCGTAAAATTCGACTCAACCACCCGGCGCAGGAGGCGGTCATGAGCCATAGAGCGTTTCTCTCGATGCTGACTCTGGATCTCGCGGGGCTGTGCCTGCTCGCCGCGCCTACGGTGCGGCCCGCCGAGGCTCCGAGCAACGCGGAGCCCGAAACGATCGCCAGCACCTGGCAGCATCACAAGATCACGTTCAGTTACGAGGGCTTCACCACCGCCTACACCTGCGATGGCCTCGAGGACCGCGTCAAGAGCATGTTCCTGCAGCTCGGCGCCCGCAAGGACATGACCATACACACCGGCGCATGCCCGGGCGGCCCGGACACGCCGAGTCACATGATCCTGGTGAGCGCGGATTTCTACACGCTCGCTCCGGTCGGCGGGGGGTCCGCGGCGGACACCGCCGCGCAGGGAAATACCGTGCAGGCGCGGTGGCAGCCCCTCAAGTTCGAGCCGTGGAAGCCGCGCTTCATGGCCGATGGGGACTGCGAGCTCATGCAGAGCATGAAGGATGTCATCGAGAAGAACTTCGCCCTGCGCGACGTTCAGTACCGGACGGACTGCGTCCCGCACGAGATCTTCCTCAACTCATACTCGGTGAAGGCGCAGACCCTGAAGGCCGCGGAGCCGGGCGGTACGGCGAAGAATTGAGACCCTGCCGGTACGCCGCGAATTAGGATCTCCGCGGGGTAATGATCGGCGCAACGGCGGGCGCTTCTCCGCCCGCCGGCTCCTAGTCCCGCGGATACGCCCGGCTCTTCCAGGTTGCGCCCGCGCCGCGCCAGTGGCCGACGGCGGACCCGATCGTCGCCGCCACGTAGAAGAGCGCGATGAGCGGCAGCGCAAGCGCCCATAAGGGGCTGCGCCCGTAACGGCGGAGCGTCGGCACATAGCTCACGGCCGAGAGAGCGAAGGCGGCGAGGCCGGCGAGCCTGGCATATCCCTCCGCGAGCAACGCGCCGCACAGCGGCACCCACCAGACCAGCGCCATCCCCGCGATCGTCGAGATCAGGAGCGCGGCCGAGTAGTCGAGCTGCGTAAAGGCCGTGCGCGCGATCATGCGCCAGATCTCACCGAAGCCCGGATAGGGCCGGACCGACGCTGCGAGCACGGAGTGCCCCAGGAACACGGGACCGTGCCGCT
>DATAUO010000308.1:0-5721 GCA_036268215.1 Steroidobacteraceae bacterium | reverse complement strand
GCAGGAGGCTTTCGATGCGCGACACGACATCGATGATGTTGGTGCCTGGCTGTTTGAAGATCTGCAGCAGGATGCCGGACTTGCCGTTCTGCCACGCGGCCAACTGGGTATTTTCAGGGCCGTCGACGGCCACGCCGATGTCGCGGATGCGCACCGGCGCACCGTTCTTGTACGCGACGACCACGTCGTTCCACGGGGCGGCCTTGAGGAGCTGATCGTTGTCGTAGATCGCCATGCTCCGCAGGGGGCCGTTGATCGAGCCCTTGGGCGCATCGACCGTGGCGGTCGAGATGACGCCGGCGACGTCCTCCATCTGCAGGCCGAGCGCCGCGAGCTTGGTGGGATCGATCTGCACCCGCACGGCGGGCTTTTGCTGGCCGCCGATCGACACCTGGGCGATGCCCGGGATCTGCGAGATCTGCTGGGCGAGGATGTTCTCGGCGTAATCGTCGACGGTGGTCACCGGCAGCACGTCGGAGTGCACTGCGAGGATCAGGATGGCCGAGTCGGCCGGATTGACCTTTCGGTACGAGGGCGGCGTCGGCAGGTTCTTCGGGAGCTGGCCGCCGGCGGCGTCGATGCCGGTCTGCACGTCCTGCGCGGCCGCGTCGATGTTGCGGCTGAGATCGAACTGCAGCGTGATCTGCGTGGTGCCGAGCACGTTGGTCGATGTCATCTGCGACAAGCCCGAGATCTCCGCGAACTGGTATTCCAGCGGCGTCGCCACCGAAGACGCCATGGTCTCGGGGCTCGCGCCGGGGAGCTGTGCCGTCACCAGGATGGTCGGAAAGTCCACCTGCGGCAGCGGCGCGACCGCCAAGAGCGGAAACACGACCAGGCCGACGAGGAAAATCCCGCCCATCAGCAGCGACGTGGCGATCGGGCGCCGAACGAAGCGCTCGGAGAAGTTCATGAGGTCGGGCTCCCTCCGGACGGCCGCGGTATGGCGTTCGGGGCGGCCCGCAGCGGCGGAATGGCTTGCGCGGCAGCGGCGCCCGTGCTCGCCGGCGGAACCGGTGCAGCCGCCTGGGCTGCCCTGTCATCGCCCGCGCGGACGTGCGTGCCCGCCTGCAGGCGGTACTGATTGCTGGTGACGACCCGCTCGTCGAGCGCCAGGCCGCCATTCACGACCGTGAATCCGCCGCTTTCCTCGCCGATCTTGATCGGCCGCACCTCGACGGTCGAGTCGGACTTGACCACGTAGGTGAAGGGCCCGTTCGGGCCGAGCTGCACCGCCGTGGTCGGGATCGTCAGGGCATCGTGCAGGGTGCGCAGCAAAACTCTCGCGTTCACGTATTGGCCCGGCCAGAGCGTGTCGTGCTCATTCGCGAATACCGCCTTGAGCTTGGCCGTGCCGGTCGCCTGGTCGATCTCGTTGTCGACCAGCGAGAGCTTGCCGCGATCGAGCTCGGTGGCGGAGTCGCGCGACAGGGTGGTGACCTCGACCGGCCCGGCGGCGAGCGCGGCATTCACGGCGGTCAGCGACTCCTCGGGCAGCGTGAACACCACCGAGATCGGCCGGACCTGCGTCACCACGACGATGCCCGTCGTGGCCGCCGCGTGCACGATGTTGCCGGGGTCGACCAGACGGATGCCGGTGCGGCCCTCGATGGGCGAGGTGATGCGCGTGTACTCGAGCTGGGTCTTGGCGTTGTCGATGACCGCCTGATCGACCTTGATCTGCGCATCGAGCTGATCGACCGCGGCGTGCGCCGTGTCGACCGTTTGCTTGCTCGCGAGGTTCTGAGGCTGCAAGAGCGTGTAACGCCCGAGGTCGCGCCTGGCATTGCCAAGCTGCGCCTCGTCCTTGGCCTTGGTCGCGAGCGCCTGCTCGTAGGCGGCCTGATTCGGGCGCGGGTCGATCTGCGCGAGCAGGTCCCCCTTGTGCACGGTCTGGCCTTCGGTGAAGGCGACCCTCTGCAGCTCGCCGTCGACGCGCGCCGTGACCGTTACGGTGTAGAAGGCCTGCACGGTGCCGAGGCCGGACAGATAGATGGGCACGTCGGCGTGCGCCGCGGCCGCCGTCTCGACGGTCACCGCCGCCGGCGCCTTGCGGTCGGCCGCGTCGGCCGGCTTGTGAAACACGGTCCGCCACCCGATCAGCACCAGCGCCGCGGCCAGCGCGCCGATCCAGAGTGTCCTGCGGTTCTTCGAAAGCTGGTTCATCGACTCATCACCCTTGATGCCATCCGCCGCCGAGCGCGGTGTAGAGATTCACCAACGCCTGCAAGCGCGAGTAGTGCACCTGCACGAGCTGGTCCTGTGCGCTGAAAAGCGCATTCTCCGTGTTGAGCACGGTCAGTATGTTCACGGTGCCCGCCGCCATCTGCGTCTGCGCGAACTCATAGGCGCGCCGCGCGGTGTCCACCGCATCCTCCTGGCGCTTTGCCTGCTCGGCGGTCTGACGAGTGCCGGCCAGGGCGTCTTCGACGTTGCCGAACGCGCTGATCACCGCCTTGTGGTAGTCGGCGAGCAGCTCACGGTAGCGGGCATTGCTGTAGGTCACCTGGCCGCGCAGGGCGCCGCCATGAAAGATCGGTTGCGCGAGGCTCGCCGCGATGTCGTATACCCGGTCGGGCGGGCTCACCAGCGAGACGAGCTGCGAGCTCGCGTACCCGCCGCTCGCCGTCAGCTGGATGCTCGGGAAGAGCGCGGCCCGTGCGACGGTGATGTCGGCGTTGGCTGCGATCAATTGCTGCTCGGCTTCGGCGATGTCCGGCCGGCGCGCGAGCAGCTCCGAGGGCAACCCTTCCAAGACGGCCGGGCTCGACAGCTTGTCCAGCGTGCCGGCATCGACGTCCACGGACTCGGGTGTCTGCCCGATCAGCACGGCGAGGGCGTGCACGGTCTGCCGCAATTGCTGCTCGAGCGGCGGCACGGCGGCGTTCAGGAGCGCCACCGTGGTTTCCTGCTGGGCGACATCGAGCCCGGTGGCCGTGCCCGCCTCGAGCTCCAGCCGGAAGCCGTCGAGGATCTTGCGGCCGTTGGCGAGGTTCTCCTGCGCGACGCGGATGCGATCGCGCAGCTCGAGCGCCTGGAGGTAGGTGGTCGCGACGCTGCTCACCAGGGTGAGAGCCACGGTCTCGCGGTCGAAGCGGCTGGCTTCGGCGGCCGCCCGGGCGGCGTTGCGCAGGGCGCGGTTCTTGCCCCAGAAGTCGAGCTCATAGCTGGCTGAGAGCTCGGGGCTGAAGGCGTTGAAGACCTTGGGGCCCTCGCCGGTCACCTGCGCGCGCTCGCGCGCGGCGGTCGCGCCCAGATCGAGGGACGGGAGCAGCGGGGCACCCGCGATGCGCACCTGGGCATCGGCTTCCTCGACGCGTGCGATGGCGGCGGCGAGGTCATCGTTGCCGTGCTGGGCCGCCTCGATCAGCTCATCGAGCTGCGGCGATCCGAATCCGTGCCACCAGTCCGCCGCGGGCCAGACCGGGCCTGCATCCGGGACCTTCGCGGCGGCGGGAGTTTCCGGCGTGGTCGACTCCTGCCAGGCCTTGGGGGGAGGAATGTCCGGTCGATGATAGGTCGGCCCTATGCATCCGGCGGCGAGGCACGCAAGGCCCCCGAATATCGCCCCGACGAAGCATCTTGCCGCCGGGAGCGGCGGCCGGGCTGGGGCGGAGGTTTGCATGCCGCCACCCTCGCTTTGTGGCGATTAAGCCCCTGTGGTCGGATTGTTAAAATCAGTTAATGGGACGCTTGGATGTAGGCGTCGATCAAGGCGCGCGCCGCGGGCAGCGCCGCCGCAATGGGGCCGCTTGCGCGCGGAAACACCAGGCGGGTGAAGTAGCCGCCGTCCAGGAGCAGCATCAGCGCATCCCCGAGCCCGGCCGGGTCCGACACGGCGAGCCCGCGCGCGAGCTCGTGCAGACGGCCGCGCACCCTCTCCTTGTACTCGCGCACCAGATTGCTGAGGGCGTCCTCCTCGTCGGTGATCTCGACCGCGGCATTGCCGAGCGCGCAGCCGCGGCAGGCTTTGGAGCTGGCATATTCGAGCTGCGCCTCGAACAGCGCCTCGATCTGGCGGCGCGGCTCGCCGGGATGGCGGGCGACCGCGCTTTCCCACCAAGCCCAGTATTCCCGCTCCTGTTCGCGCAGGTATTCGGTGACCAACGCATCCTTGGAGGCAAAGCTGCGGTAGAAGCTCATCTTGTTGGAGCCCGCCTCGGCGGCGATGGCGTCCACGCCGACCCCATGGATTCCGCGCTGATAGAAGAGCTCGCAGGCCGTATCGAAAATGCGATCCCGCACCCGCGTCTTGCCGGCCTGCGTCGCCTCGGGGCTGCCCTCGTCGGGCCGGCCCATGCCTGATTGTTTGCTACTCATGCGCAACTCTTGGTTGACAGTGCCGTTACCGGTCGGTAACGTACACCGGAAGTTACTTACCAGTAACTCACATAGACAGCTTGTCGATCCTAAGGTTCTAAGTCAACGAATTTCGGAGCATCCATGATCTGCGGTCATTTGAGACGAATTCTAGCCGTTCTTGGCGTCGGAGTAATGGCTGTCGCGCTGATCGCTTGCAGCCGCTCTCAGGCCAAGGCCGGCCCTGCTGCACCGCAGCTTCCCGCGGTCACGGTGGCGGAGGTGCTCAAGCGGCCGTTGCGCCACGCCGAGGAGTTCACCGGAAACCTGCAGCCGGTCAACACCGTCGAGGTGCACCCCCGAGTCACGGGCTACATCGACGGCGTGAGCTTCACCGAGGGCGCCCGCGTCAAGAAGGGGCAGCTCCTGTTTCAGATCGACCCCCGGCCCTTCGACATCGAGATCGATCGCCTGCGCGCCGAGTTGAAGCGGGCACACGCCAAGCTGGAATTCGCGGCGGCCGGCAGCGCGCGCGCCGAGCGCCTGTTCGCGCAGAACGCGATCGCCCGCGAGGAATACGAGCAGCTCACCTCGGCTCATGCCGAGGCGGACGCCGACGTGGCCTCGCTCGCGGCGCAGCTGCGCGCCGCGCAGCTGAACCTCGACTACACCCACGTGCGCTCGCCCATCGACGGGCATGTCTCGCGCGCGCTGATCACGCCCGGCAATCTGGTCTCGCCGACGGCGGTGCTGACCTCGGTCGTATCCGACGATCCGATTTATGCCTATTTCGACACCGACGAGGCCACGTACCTCAAGTTCACCGCGGCCGGGCGCATGAGCGGCAGCCCCGTATACCTCGGCCTCGTGGGCGAGCAGGGATATCCGCATCGAGGCGTGCTCGACTTCGTCGACAACCGCGTGAGCGCCGAGAGCAGCACCATCCGTGCGCGGGCCGTTTTCGACAACCGCGACGGGCGCTTCACGCCCGGACTGTTCGCGCGCATCAAGCTGGTCGCGAGCGACAGCTATGACGCGATCCTCATCGACGAGCGCGCCGTCGGCAACGACCTCGGCAAGAAGTTCGTGCTGGTGTTGAAGCCCGACGAGACGCTCGAGTACCGGTCCGTGACGCTCGGCGCGCGCATCGACGGCCTGCGGGTGGTGGAGGACGGCCTCAAGGCCTCCGACGTGGTCGTGATCGACGGGCTGCAGCACGTCATGGCGGGCGTCAGGGTCAAGAGCTCGCGCGTGCCCATGACGGAAGGCGGCACGGCGCTCGCGCAGGTGGCGGCGGCCGGGGATGCCGTCATCGCAAGTGCCGTCGAGCCCGCCGCCCTGCCGAAATTCCGCGGCCTGACCACGACGGCACCGGGCACACCATGAACATCTCGCGTTTTTTCATCTCCCGGCCGATCTTCG
>DATAUO010000307.1:0-5187 GCA_036268215.1 Steroidobacteraceae bacterium | reverse complement strand
GGCCGGCGCAAACGGCGCCCCTGCCGCGAAGGTCTACGACGCCCTGGTCATCGGCGGCGGACACAACGGGTTGATATGCGCCTGGACCCTGGCGCGGGCGGGACGCTCGGTGGTCTTGCTCGAGGCGTCGGCCACGGTCGGCGGCGCCGCGGTCACGCGCGAATTCGCGCCCGGCTTCCGCGTATCCGCGGGCGCCCATCTCGTGCACCTGATGCCGGCGGATCTCCTGCGCGATCTCGATCTGGGCTCGCACGGCCTGGAATGGGCGGCTCGCAACATGACCACCACCGCGCTCGCCGCGCCCGGCTCGCCGGTCGTGCTGGACGGCGGGACGGCCAGCGGCGTGTCCGCCGCCGACGCGCAGGCATATCAGGACCACGCGCAGCGCATGCGGCGGTTCGCCGGCGCCCTGGTGCCGATGTTCTCGCGCGCGCCGCCGCGGCTCGGGACGGAAGCCTGGTCCGACCGATTGGGCCTGTTGAGGATCGGCTGGCAGATTCGCCGCCTCGGGCGGCGCGACATGCGCGAGCTCCTGCGCATCGGCGGCATGAACGTCTACGACCTGCTCGAGGAGCGCTTCGAGTCGGACGCGCTGAAGGGAGCGCTCGGACTCGATGCCGTGCTCGGAACCAACTTCGGTCCGCGCTCGCCGGGCACCGTGCTCACCCTGTTCCACCGCCTCGCCGGCGAGCATGCGGCAGGACCCCACGGGCTGTGCCAGCCGAGAGGCGGCCTGGGAGCCCTCGCCGCCGCGCTCGCAAAGGCGGCGGCCCGCGCCGGCGTCGAGATCCGTTGCCAGGCGCCGGTTGCCTCCATCCTGGTCGAGGACGACCGCGCCGCCGGTGCCGCGCTCGAATCCGGTGAAACCGTGCGGGCGCGCACGGTCATCTCGAGCGCCGACCCCAAGACCACGTTCCTGGGGCTGCTCGGCGCGCGGCACCTCGATGCCAGCTTCGTGCGCCGGGTGAATCACATCCGCTCGCGGGGCCTCGCCGCGAAGCTGCACTTGGCGCTCGCGCAGGCGCCGAGCTTCAGCGGGGTTCCGGCGTCGGCGCTCGGCGGCCGCCTCCTCGTCGCGCCTTCGCTCGACTACATCGAGCGCGCCTACAACCACTCGAAATACCGCGAGCACTCCGCGCAACCGGCGATCGAGATCACGCTCCCCAGCGTGAACGATGCCGCGCTCGCTCCGCCCGGACGGCACGTCATGTCCGCGATCCTCCAATACGTGCCGCACACGCTCGCGGGCGGCTGGGAGCATGGGCGCGAGCGCTGCATCGACGCGGCGCTCGACGTGCTCGAGGCTCAGGCGCCCGGCTTGAAGCAGAGCGTGATCGCCGCGGAGCTCCTGACTCCCCTGGATCTCGAGCGTGAATTTCGCATGAGCGGCGGGCACTGGCACCACGGCGATCTGGCCTTCGATCAGTTCCTGATGGTGCGTCCGGTGCCGGGCGCCGCGCAGTACCGGGCGCCGATCGCGGGCCTGTACCTGTGCGGGGCCGGCTGCCATCCCGGCGGCGGCGTCATGGGCGTGGCCGGCCGCAACGCGGCGCTCGAGGTGTTGAAAGCATGAGCGGGGGATCCAGGGGATGACAGGGCCGATCAAAGCCGGGCGGGGCTCCGCGAGCCCAAGCACACCGCAGGCGCCGCACCAGCGGGAGCCGCTGCTCAAGACGCCCTTTCACGAGCGCGCGCGGGCGCTCTCGCAGGTGGACAGCTTCATCCCTTGGGCGGGATACACCACCGTGGACGTGTTCACCACGATGGAGCAGGAGTACTTCGCGATCCGCAACGGCTGCACGCTCTATGACCTCACGCCCATGGTCAAGTACCGGATGAGCGGGCCCGACGCGACGGCTTATCTCAATCGGCTGGTGACCCGCGACATCGCCAAGCTCAAGCCCGACCGGGTCGCCTACTGCGTCTGGTGCAACGATGCCGGGCACATCATCGACGACGGCACGGTGTTCCGGTTGGGGGAGCGGGAGTACCGCCTGTGCACGGCCGAGCGCCAGCTCGACTGGCTGCTCGACTCCGCCATCGGCTTCGACGTGCAGATCGCCGAGGTGACGGAGGAGATCGCGGCGCTGGCGGTCCAGGGGCCGACGTCCTGCGCCGTGCTGCGCGAGGCGGGGCTCGCGGGCGTCGAGCGCCTGAAGCCTTTCGAGATCGGCTACTTCCGGCTCGATACGGTCGCGCTCACGGTCTCGCGCACGGGCTTCACGGGCGACCTCGGATACGAGCTCTGGATGAGCCCGGGGTCCGCGCTCGGCGTATGGGATGCCTTGATGGCGGCGGGGCGCTCGCGCGGCATTCGCGCCATCGGCTCGCAGGCCTTGAACATCGCGCGCATCGAGGCCGGCTTTCTGATGCCGAAGCTGGATTTCGTCTCCGCCGAGCACACCCTCCGCACCGGGCGGGACCGGTCGCCGCTCGAGCTCGGCCTCGGCTGGCTGGTCGATTTCAACAAGGGACACTTCACCGGGCGGCGCGCCCTGAAGGAAGAGCGCATTCGGGGCCCGAAGCGCCGGCTCGTCGGCCTCGATGTCGCCGGCAACAAGCCGGCGCACAACGCGCTCCTGTACACTGACGACAGCGGCAAGCGCGAGATCGGCAGCGTCACCTCCGCGGCCTGGTCGCCAACTTGCAAGCGCAACATCGCGCTTGCTATCGTCGATGCGCCGCATTTTCAGATGGGCTCGACGGTTTGGGCGGAGATCTACTTGAACCGCGAATTGGTGTGGGAACGTCGGATGTCGCGGGCGCAGGTGACGGAAAGACCCTTCTTCGCGCCCGAGCGGCGGCGCGCGACGCCGCCGGCCGACTTCTAGGGATCATTGGTGCGCCGGATGCTTCACCCAGGACTTGCACCCGCCCGGACATCGCGCTGATGGCCGCGACGCCGAAATCCATCGCCGACCGGCCCTGGCTCGATCCGGACGCCAAGCCCCAGATCGTCATAGAGAGCGTCAACAAGGCGTTCGGCGCCTTCACGGCGGTCGACAGCGTCAACCTCAAGATCTACAAGGGCGAGATGTTCGCGCTGGTCGGCGCCTCGGGCTGCGGCAAGACCACCCTGCTGCGCATGCTCGCCGGATTCGCGACGCCGAGCGCCGGACGCATCATGATCGAGGACGTGGACATGACCAACGTCCCGCCGCACGAGCGGCCGGTCAACATGATGTTCCAGTCGTACGCCTTGTTTCCCCACATGACCGTGGCCGACAACGTCGGTTATGGCCTGCGGCGCCTCGATCTCGACAAGACGGTCAAGAAGGAGCGCGTCAGCGAGGCGCTCGAGATGGTGCAGCTCGCGGCGCTCGGCAAGCGCAAGCCGCACCAGCTCTCCGGCGGCCAGCGCCAGCGGGTGGCGCTCGCGCGCGCGTTGATCCGCCGCCCCAAGGTGCTGCTCCTGGATGAGCCCCTGAGCGCGCTAGACAAGAAGCTGCGCGAGCAGACCCAGTTCGAGCTCATGAACATCCAGTCGCAGGTCGGCATCACCTTCGTGTTCGTGACCCACGATCAGGACGAGGCGATGGCGCTGTCCACCCGCATCGCCGTGATGAATCGCGGCCAGGTGCTGCAGGTCGGCACGCCCTCGGAGATCTACGAGTTTCCGCAGAGCCGGTTCGTGGCCGACTTCATCGGCACCACCAATCTGTTCGAGGGGACGGTGAGCGGCACCGAACCCGGTCATCTCATCGTGCAGAGCAACGAGGCCGGCTGCGAGCTGATCGTCGACGAGTTGGGGCGATTCGGCGCGGGACAACGCGTCTGGGTGGCTCTACGCCCCGAGAAAATCCGCCTGAGCAAGGCGCCGCATGGGGATGCACGCAATCAGGTTCGGGGCACGGTCTGGGAGCTGGGGTATCTCGGCAATCGGTCGACCTACCGGATCAAGACCGCAACGGGCAAAATGGTCACGGTGTTCGCGCAGAACGACCGGCGAACCTCCGAGTGGACGTTCGACTGGAGCGATGAGGTCTATCTCAGCTGGACCGCGAACTGCGCCGTGGTATTGCAACAATAGGGGATGAGCTGCATGGGACTGCGTCCGGGAAGAATCAAGGGCTTGGCGGTACTGGCGGTGCTCGGCTTGTGGGCCGCGATGCCGGCACACGCGGGAAAGACCCGCAACGTGGTGCTCATCGTGAGCGACGGCCTGCGCTGGCAGGAGGTGTTCACCGGCGCCGACGAGCCCCTGCTCGACGACAAGAACGGCGGCAGCTGGGTCTCCGAGAAAGACCTGCGCAAACGCTACTGGCGGGCGGATCCCGCCGAGCGCCGCGCGCTGATCTTCCCTTTCCTGTGGGGCACGGTCGCGAAGCAGGGCCAGATCTTCGGCAATCAGCTCAAGGGCAGCGTGGCGCACGTCACCAACGGCAAGGCTTTCTCGTACCCGGGCTACAACGAGATGAGCACCGGCTACCCGAACGATGCCATCGACAGCAACGAGTTCGGGCCCAATCCGAATCCGACCGTGTTCGAATGGCTGAACAAGTCCGACGAGCTGCGCGGCAAGGTCGCGATCTACGGCACGTGGAACGTGTACGACAACATCTTCAACAAGAGCCGCAGCGGTCTCGTGATGCAGACCGGCTGGACGCCGCCCGCGCGCAAGGCGCACGACACGCCGCGCGATGCGCTGCTGCGCAAGCTGTGGCAGACCACCACCCAGTTCGACGAGGAGGACGTCGGCAACTCCTTCCTGCAGATCGCGCTGCTCGACTACGTCAAGGAGTCGCATCCGCGGGTGCTCTTCGTCGGCTACGGCGAGACCGACAACTGGGCCCACCAGGGGCGCTACGACCTCGTGCTCGAGAGCGCGCACCGGACCGACGCCGCCATCGCGGAGCTCTGGCAGACCATGCAGTCCATGCCCGAATACCGCGGCACGACCACGTTCATCATCACCACCGACCATGGCCGGGGCGGGGGCCTGACGGAGTGGAAGGAGCACGGGGTGGAGGAGAAGGGCTCCGAGAACATCTGGATCGCCGTGATCGGACCGGACACGCCGGCGCTCGGCGAGCGCACGCACGTGGCGCCGGTCACCCAGGCGCAGATCGCCGCGACCGTCGCAGCCTTGGTCGGCAAGGATTACCGCCGCGACGTCCCCAAGGCGGCGGCACCCATCGCCGCGGTGCTCGGCTCGGAACCCAAGTAGCCTGCCGCGCCGCGGCGCCC
>DATAUO010000306.1:0-3200 GCA_036268215.1 Steroidobacteraceae bacterium | reverse complement strand
ACCCCAAATATCCCCTGCTCGAATCCATCGATTCGCCCGCGGATCTGCGCCGCCTGCCGCCCGCCAAGCTGCCCGAGCTCGCCGAGGAGCTGCGGCAATTCCTGATCCACAGCGTCAGCACTCGGGGTGGGCATTTCGCCGCCGGATTGGGCACGGTCGAGCTGACGGTCGCGCTACATTATGTCTTCAACACCCCCCACGACCGGCTGGTCTGGGACGTAGGCCATCAGGCCTATCCCCACAAGGTCCTCACCGGGCGCCGGGAACGGCTGCACACCATCAAGCAGGACGGGGGCCTCGCCCCTTTCCCGACTCGTTCGGAGAGCGAGTACGACACCTTCGGCGTCGGACATTCGAGCACGTCCATCAGCGCGGCGTTGGGCATGGCGGTGGCGGCAGCGCAACGCGGAGAGAATCGGCGGGCCGTCGCAATCATCGGCGACGGCGCCCTCACCGCCGGAATGGCCTTCGAGGCCCTGAATCACGCCGGCTCGCTCCCGACCGACCTCTTGATCGTGCTCAACGACAACGACATGTCGATCTCGGAGAACGTCGGCGCGCTTTCCAACTATCTCGCCCGGGCGCTCTCCGGACGCATGTACTCTCACCTGCGCGAGAGCGGGAAGAAAGTGCTGCGCCAGATGCCCACGGTGTGGGAGCTCGCGCGCCGCTCCGAGGAGCACCTGAAGGGCATGGTCCTGCCCGGAACGCTGTTCGAGGAGATGGGCTTCAACTACATCGGACCCATCGACGGCCACGACGTGAAGGCGTTGGTCTCGACTCTCGGCAATCTGCAGAAGCTCAAGGGTCCGCAGTTCCTGCACGTGGTCACGCGCAAGGGCAAGGGCTACGCGCCCGCCGAGGCGGATCCGATCAAGTGGCACGGTCCGGGACCGTTCGACCCCGCGAGCGGCATGATCTTCAAGGAGGCGAGCACCGGGCCGACCTACTCGCAGGTGTTCGGCAAATGGCTCTGCGACATGGCGGCGCGCGACCCGAGCGTCATCGGCATCACTCCCGCGATGCGCGAGGGATCCGGGTTGGTGGAATTCTCCAAGCGGTTCCCGGATCGCTACTTCGATGTGGCCATCGCGGAGCAGCACGCCGTGACTTTCGCGGCCGGACTCGCGGCCGAGGGACTGAAGCCCGTGGTCGCCATTTACTCGACCTTTTTGCAGCGCGCCTACGATCAGCTGATTCACGATGTCGCGTTGCAGAACCTTCCGGTGGTGTTCGCGCTCGATCGAGCCGGGCTCGTCGGCAGCGACGGCGCGACGCACCAGGGCGCCTACGATCTATCGTTCCTGCGCTGCATTCCGAACATGGTGGTCATGGCGCCGGCCGACGAGAACGAGTGCCGCCAGATGCTCTACACGGGCACTACCCTGCCGTCCCCGTCCGCCATCCGCTATCCGCGCGGCACGGGCAGCGGCGCCGCGATCGCCGAGGAGATGACCGCGATTCCCGTCGGCCGCGGACAGATCAAGCGCGAGGGCCGCTCGGGTCTCGCGCTGCTGGTATTCGGCGCGCTGCTCGAGAGCGCGCGCAAGATCGCGGAGCATTTGGATGCGACCTTGGTGAACATGCGCTTCATCAAGCCGCTGGACGAGAAGCTCATCACCACCGTGGCCGCGCGTCATCGCGCCATCGTGACCATCGAGGAGAACGCGGTCAACGGCGGCGCCGGCGAAGGCGTGGGCGCAGTGCTCACCGCAGCGGGGCTGCAGGTTCCGCTGCTGCACATCGGCATTCCGGACCGTTTCATAGAGCACGGCTCGCGCGAGACCTGCCTCGCCGCCGCCGGTCTCGATCTCGCGGGCTTGAGCGCCGGCGTCGAGCGCTGGTGGGGCCCGCAGCACCAGGAGCGCCTCCGCTCGGTCGGTGCCATCGGCGGCAAGGCCGGCTGACACTCGAGAATCCCGACACCGCGTCCGTCCACGGAGCGCGAATCGCCGCACGGCGGGTATGAGAACGACCAAGGTGAACGCGAGGCGCCGGCTGCTCCTGCAGGGAGCCGCAATGCTCGCCGCACGGGCCGCGCTCGCCGTCGAGCCCCGCGCGTCGAATCACGAGGTGGCGTACGGCCGGGAGACGCTGCCGACCGGTATCCGCTCGCGCTTCGTCGACAACAACAACGGCGTGACGCTGCACCTGCTGGAGGCCGGATTCGAGACGCGCGGTCGGCCGTGCGTGGTGCTTTTGCACGGGTTCCCCGAGCTCGCCTATACCTGGCGCAATCAGCTGCTGCCGATCGCCGCCGCCGGCTACCACGTCATCGCGCCGGACCTGCGGGGCTACGGCCGCAGCGCACCCGCGCCGGTCGCATACGGCGACGATCTCCTGCCCTACCTTCCCGAGAATCGCGTCGGCGACGTGCTCGGCCTCGTGCGCGCGCTGGGCTACGAGCACGCGGCCGCCGTGGTCGGCCATGACTGGGGCGGACCCCTCGCGGGCTGGTGCGCGCTCACCCGCCCCGACGTGTTCCGCTCCGTGGTCTGGATGAGCACGCCCTACGCGGGCACGGACGCGCTGCCGCTCGATACCGCCGATCATCCGCGCACCGCGCAGCCAGGACCCGACATCGACGAGGAGCTGGCGGCGCTGCCGAGGCCGCGCAAACACTACTGGTGGTACTACGCCTCCGCGGCGGCGAACCCGGACATGTGGCACGCGCCGCAGGGCGTCCACGATCTGTTGCGCGGCATGTTCCACTACAAGAGCGCGGACTGGAGCGGCAACCGTCCGTTTCGGTTGAAGTCCTGGCACGCGGGAGATCTCGCGCAGCTGCCGACCTATTACGTCATGAACCTCGGCGACACCATCGCCGCAACCATGGCGGCGCACATGCCGTCAAGGCAAGAGATCGCGCGTTGCCGCTGGATGACCGAAGAGGATCTCGATGTGTACGCCGGGGAATACACGCGCACCGGATTCCAGGGCGGGCTCAACGCCTACCGGATCCTAACCGAGCCGAGGTTCGATCATGCGCTCGCGATCGCGAGCGGCCGGATCATCGAGATCCCCGCAAGCTTCATCGGCGGCGCGAAGGACTGGGGCGTGCGCCAGAGTCCCGGCAACTTCGAGTCCATGCAGCACGGGGCCTGCCGGCGGCTCCTCGGCGTTCATCTGGTCGACGGCGCGGGCCATTCCCTGGCCGAGGAACGGCCTTCGCAGGTCAATCGCCTGCTGCTCGACTTCCT
>DATAUO010000305.1:0-5282 GCA_036268215.1 Steroidobacteraceae bacterium | reverse complement strand
CGAGCGGTGACCGCGAGCGTGGGGGAGGGCTTAACCTTTTGAACTCGCTGGGAAAGTGACACGGGCAAGGGCGGACTACCTATGTTAAAAGGGCGAGCGAGTGTACGAAAAATCGCCATTCCGCGCCACAGAATCACGGATCCCGCGGCGTGGCGGGATGCAACATATGTTGTTTGGATTCCTCGACGGGTGCACAGCGGCGGCGGTGTGCAGTGCTGAGGGGAAACTGCCATGAGAGAATGTAAAAATGAGTTTCGAGCTCTTCTCTGATTACCTCCCGGCGGGCGATCAGCCCCAAGCCATTGACAAGCTGGTGGACGGGTTGCAGAGCGGCCTCGCGCACCAAACCTTGCTCGGCGTGACGGGATCGGGCAAGACCTTCACCATCGCGAACGTGATCCAGCGGCTGCAGCGGCCGACGTTGGTGCTCGCGCACAACAAGACCCTGGCGGCGCAGCTCTACGGGGAGTTCAAGGAGTTCTTTCCGAAGAACGCGGTGGAGTACTTCGTCTCCTACTACGATTACTACCAGCCGGAGGCGTACGTGCCGGCCTCGGACACCTTCATCGAGAAGGACGCGTCCATCAACGAGCACATCGAGCAGATGCGCCTCTCGGCGACCAAGGCGCTGCTCGAGCGTCCCGACTCGATCATCGTGGCGACGGTCTCGGCGATCTACGGACTCGGCGATCCCGAGGCCTATCTCAGCATGGTGCTGCACATGTCGCGGGGCGATCTCCTCGATCAGCGCAAGCTCCTGCGCCGCCTCGCCGACATGCAATACACCCGCAACGAGATCGACCTGCAGCAGGGCACGTACCGGGTGCGCGGCGACGTCATCGACATCTTCCCGGCGGAATCGGAGCGCGAGGCCGTGCGGGTGGAGCTCTTCGACGATCGCATCGAGGGCTTGAGCCTGTTCGATCCGCTCACGGGCGAGGTCGTGCGCAAGGTCCCGCGCCTGACGGTGTATCCGTCCTCGCACTACGTCACGCCGCGCGAGCGCGTGCACTCGGCGGTCGATGAGATCCGCGCGGAGCTGCGCTTGCGGCTCGCCGACCTCAACGGGGCGGGCAAGCTGGTCGAGGCGCAGCGCCTGCAGCAGCGCACCCTGTTCGACCTGGAGATGATGAACGAGGTCGGCTATTGCGCCGGCATCGAGAACTACTCGCGCTTCCTGTCGGGCCGGGAGGCGGGCGAGCCGCCGCCGTGCCTGTTCGATTACCTGCCCGACAATGCGCTGCTGGTGATCGACGAGAGCCATCAGACGATTCCGCAGCTCGGCGCCATGTACAAGGGCGACCGCTCGCGCAAGGAGACCCTGGTCGAATACGGCTTTCGCCTGCCGTCCGCGCTCGACAACCGGCCGCTGCGCTTCGAGGAATTCGAGCGGATGGCGCCGCAGGCGATCTACGTCTCCGCGACGCCTTCGCAATACGAGCGGCGCAAGTCCGACCAGGTGGTCGAGCAGGTGGTGCGGCCCACGGGCCTCACCGACCCGGCCGTCGAGATCCGCCCGGTGCGTGCCCAGGTGGACGATCTCCTGTCCGAGATCCGCGCGCGGGTCGCGGTCAGCGAGCGGGTGCTGGTCACCACGCTGACCAAGCGCATGGCCGAGGACCTGACCGAGTACCTGCAGGAGCACGGCGTCAAGGTGCGCTACCTGCACTCGGACATCGAGACGGTGGAGCGAACCGAGATCGTGCGCGACCTGCGCCTCGGGCAGTTCGACGTGCTCGTCGGGATCAACCTCCTGCGCGAGGGGCTGGACATGCCCGAGGTGTCGCTGGTCGCCATCCTGGATGCGGACAAGGAGGGGTTCCTGCGCTCCGAGGGCTCGCTGATCCAGACCATCGGCCGTGCCGCGCGCAACATTCGCGGCAAGGCGATCCTCTACGCCGACGTGCGCACGGGCTCGATCGACCGCGCCATCGCCGAGACCGATCGACGCCGCGCCAAGCAGGTCGAGTTCAACGCCGCGCACGGCATCACCCCGCGCAGCATCGTCAAGGCGGTCGCGGACGTGATGGAAGGCGCGCGCTCGGTGCACGAGCGCGGCCGGAGCGCCGTGGATGACGGCGCGGCGCTCGGACCCGAGCAGGCGGTCAAGCGCATCAAGAAGCTCGAGACCGAAATGATGAAGCTCGCGCGCAACCTCGAATTCGAGCAAGCGGCGCGGGTGCGCGATCAGATTCAGAAACTGCGGCAATCCGCCTTCGGCATGCCGTCCACCCGAGTGGGCTAGTGGAGTAGACATGGCAACGGAACACATTCAGTCGCCCGAGCCGGATTTGGAGCGTACCGACCGGCTGCCCATCATCCAAGGCGCCTCCTTCGACGACGACGTGGCGGACGATGCGGTGAGGATGGATCACACGGCCGTGATGGCGGGGTTGCCGCAGGTGATCGCGGGCACGGCACTCGCCGAGTTCGGCCGGCCGAGCGGCGTCGATCTGCCCTCGCTCGCGGAGAGCGTCCGGTCGGTCGAGGAGCGCATCACGCGTCAGGCGGCCGAGTACGAGGCGCTGTCGCGCTCCTACGAGAAGGCCCGTGATGCGGAGGCGGCGGCGGCCGAGCGGGCCAACGCGCTGGCGGTGGATCTGGCGGCGGCGCGGACCTCGCTCGAGGCCGAGCAGGCGCGCACGCGCGAGATGGACAGGACCCTGGCCGAGCGCAGCACCACCGTCGACGCGGCGCGCGTGCGCGTCGAGGATGCGTTGCGCGAGTCCGAGCGTTTCCAGGGCGAGACCAAGACCTTGCGCGATTCGCTCGCGGACCGCGAGGCGGCGATCCAGAAGGTGCTGCATTCGCTCGGCGAGCGCGACGCGCAGCTGTCCGCCTTGCAGCGCGAGCATGCGAGCATCGTCCCGCGCCTCGAGGACTCGGCCAAGTCGGGTACGCAGCTCGCCGAGGAGCTGAAGGCGGCGCGCGGCCGCATCACCGCGCTCAATGCGGAGCTCAAGGGCGCCCAGGACAACGCGTCGATGCTCGCGGCGAAGCTCGAGCACGGAGAGACCGAGATCAACGTGACGCGTGCGGAGCTCGGCTCCTCGAAGATGCAGGCGAGCTCGTACCTCGAGCTCCTGTCGACCCGCGAGTGGCGCCTCGGCTTCGACCAGAATCTGTTCCGTGAGATGGACGCGCGCGTCGGCGAGGCCACCGACGGCTATGGCGCCGTGGAGTCCGAGCGCAACCGCCTGCGGGACGAGCTCACCACGCTCGAGTCCAAGCTCGCCACCCATACCGTGGCCGCGGAAGGCGAGCGCAAGCGCCTCGCGGCCGCGCTGGCCGCGCAAGAGCAGGCCCTGAAGGAGGCGACCGCGAAGCTCGGCGAGCAAACGGCGTCGGCCGCCGAGCTCAAGGCGCAGGCGGAGCGCAACCAGCTCGAGCATGCCTCGCAGATGAACGAGCTGCGCGGCCAGCATGCCGCGCACTTGGAGAAGGTGCTGGGCGAGCGCACGGCGCAGGTCGAGAAGCTGCACAACGAGCGCAGCGCCCAGGTCGAGCAGATGCGCGCCGATCATGCCGCGCAGACCGCCAGGCTGGAAAGCGAGGCCGAGACGCGCGAGCAGGAGGCGGCGGTGCTCATGGCGCACCTCAAGGAGGCGCGCCGGCCGATCGAGGTCATCGAGGCCGAAGTAACCCACCTCAAGACGCAGCTCGCGGAGCGGACCGCCGAGCACGCGGCGCTCGCCGAGGATCACGCCAAGATCAAGGCGACCCTGGAGCGCACCCGCGGCGCGCTCGAGGAGCGCGAGTTCCTCATCCGCCGCCTCGAGCGCAGCGAGAGCAACAATGCCAACGTGCTCGGGCGCATCCAGACCAGCATCGAGCGCCTCGGCGGCTCGCCGCTCCAGGTGCACACCACGGCTCCGCCGGCGGGCGAGTGGTCGGCCGAGCTCATCCGCATCGACGGCGAGCGCCCGGAGACCTACACGCTGTCCCGGCGCACGCGCATCGGCCGCGCCACGGGCTGCGAGCTGCAGATCGACTCGACCTCCGTCAGCCGTCACCACGCCTTGGTGCTGGTCGGTCCGCGCGAGGCCATCATCGAGGATCTGAACAGCACCAACGGCGTCATCGTGAACGGCCGCAAGATCTCCAAGACGCTGCTCAACGACGGCGATGCGGTGACCATCGGCGAGATCCAGTTTCGCTACATCGCACGTCCCGCGCAACCCGCGCCGATACCGCATCCGGAGCCTGCCGCGCCCGAGGCGCCCGCCGATTGAAGGGAAGTCCGGGCGCGCCCCATGGGCGCCCGCGACCGCTGGGGGGGAAAGTCCGGGCGTGCTGGCGGCGCCCGGTGCTTTTTAGCCCGAAATCCGGTATCTTTCGCGCCCTTCGGGCGCGCTTAGCTCAGCGGTAGAGCATCACCTTGACATGGTGGGGGTCAGTGGTTCGATCCCACTAGCGCGCACCATCTAATCAATGGGTTGGATGGCCCGGGCGGCGGGGACGCCGCGCCAACGGCGAACCGGCGAATACAACGCCGGCCCGAGCCGCTACTATTCGACAGGCTGAAGTCGAAGGAGCTTTTCATGGCGACGACTCCATCAACGACGCCTCTCGCACGCCCCGCACCCATCGTGCTCGCAATGACGGACGCCTTCACGGTGTCAAGCGACCGCCATGTCTAAACGGGCCGAAAAATCCACCAGCGTCATGTCTCATGGGGCAATGCAACTCGGCGCCGTGCAGATCGACACCTACAATGCGGAACTCCGGGACTCGGAAGGATTTATCGGCGATCGGGCCAGCGCACGAGCCTTCAGGGCAATCCTGGAGGATGAGAGGGACCGCGTCCGGCGCGTCGATGAGGATCCCATGGGCGGAGTAAAAAGCGATAAAATCAGCAAAAGACGATTGGACCGGCTCATCGCCGAAGGGGACGCCGAAGGAGCGGGTCTCGTTCTCGGGACCATAGAGGAGTTCGCGCAGGAATTTGCAGCGGTGATTCGCCGGTTCGCTCGGCACAAGGAATGGGCGGGGACCCAGCGCATCGTGGTCGGCGGTGGATTGCGTGCGAGCCGCATCGGTGAACTCGCCATTGGCCGAACTGCAGTGCTTCTGAAGATGGCTGGCCTCTCGATCGAGCTGATACCGATCCGCCACCATCCCGACGAGGCGGGTCTGATCGGGTGTGTCCATCTGGCGCCGCGTTGGATGTTCCGCGGCCACGATGGAATCCTCGCAGTCGACATTGGCGGCTCTAACATTCGAGTTGGAGTCGTCCAACTCAACTTGAGGAAATCCGCGGACCTGACCAAAGCCAAGATTTT
>DATAUO010000304.1:0-23581 GCA_036268215.1 Steroidobacteraceae bacterium | reverse complement strand
GGCGCCGCGGCGGTCGGCGCATGCATGGCCCCGGGCGATGGGGTGCCGCGCTTCACGAGAAAAAAGGTCAGGACACCGAGGTTGACGACCAGCAGAGCTCCAAGCGCGATCGCCCACGCGGGCAGGCGCTTGCGCCGCGCGCGTGCGGGCGTGTCCATGAGACCCGGGACCGACTGCCGCTGGCGCTCCAGCTCGGATTTCTTCAGTGCATCGAGGATGAATGACATGGCTTGTGTGTGCTCGTGGGCGACGGGTCAACTTCCGCGCGGCACGCTGGCGAGCAGCGGCGAGCCGGGTTCCGCCAGTGCGGTGTCGAGCACCACCTGGGTCTGCACGCCGGCAATGCCGTCCACGTTGAGCCGGTGCTCGCGCTGGAAGTTCTGCACCTCGATCGCGAGCTGCTCGTCGTACACGTCGCCGTGCTCGGGGTCCGAGGCCGCACCGTGCAGCGCGTTCAAGCTGCGGCGCAGCCACCGCACCTCCTCGCCCTGCATTCCCAGCGAAAGGAGGCGCGTGCGCGCCGTCTTCGGTCTCCACACGACCGTGAATTCGCCGAACCAATCGCGCGAGAGCTCATCCACCGGCACCCGCTCGTTGTGCTCGCCGAGGTCCAGGGTGGCGAGACGGTCGTCGAGCGCGGAGAGCACGACGCGGTGCCGCTGCCCACGGTCGTCGACCAGGGTGAGGATGGCGGGCCGGTTCAAGGCGCGCACCTGTGCCCAGGAGCCGCGCTGCTCGAGGCAGAACAAGCCGGCCTTCGCGGCCTGACCGCAGGGATCGCGATCGTCCGCCATTGCGCTGCCCCATAACGACAGCAGCCGTCGGAACGCGGTGGCATCGCCGGTGTCGGTGCCGTTTGCCTCGAGCAACTCGTTGATCGACGTGACGCTCGGCGGCGTTGCCGCAGGCCGGGCCGCGGCTGCCCGCGGTCCCTGGGCGCCCGCCGCAATCGTGGCGGCCGCAGGCGGCGTCCGCGCGGCCGCGCGGGGCGATCCGATCGGGTGCTGCCAGTACTGCCAGCCGAAGAAAACCGCCGCCGCCAGGATCAAGGCCCCAGCGACGCCCGCCAGCCACGCGAGCCACGCGGGCAGCATGAGCCGGCCATAGACTTCTCCGGCCGCGCGGCGCACCAGCGATGCGGTCACCTTGCGCGTCTCTTCCGTGTAGGCGCCGAGCAGCGCGCGGTCGCAAGTCACGTTGATGACCCGCGGAATGCCGCCGGAGAGCCGATGAACCTCGGAGAGGGCGCCGGTGCTGAAAATCTCCTCGGAGGCGCCGGCCACACGCAGACGATGGCGCACATACCCTTGAGTCTCCTCGCGCGTCAGCGGCTCCAGGTGGTAGCGGCCGGTGATGCGCTGGGCGAGCTGACGCAGCTCCGTTCGATCGAGCAGCTCGCGCAATTCGGGCTGACCGATCAGGATGATCTGCAGGAGCTTCTGCGTCGCCGTCTCGAGGTTGGTGAGCAGGCGGACCTGCTCCAGCACCTCGGCCGAGAGGTTCTGCGCCTCGTCGACGATCACGATGATACGGCGGCCCTCGGCATGCGCCTGCAGCAGGCGGCGGTTGAGCGCGTCCACCAGCTGCTTGACGCTGCTGCGATCCGCGGGAGCGATGTCGATGCCGAGCTCCTCGCAGATGGTGAGCAGGAACTCCACCGGAGTGACGCGCGGATTCAAGATCACGGCCACGTCGGCATGGTGGGGGACCCGCGACAGGAGCGTGCGCACGACCGTGGTCTTGCCCGTGCCCACCTCGCCGGTCAATTGGATGAAGCCGCCCGATTCGTTGATGCCATACAACAGATGCGCGAGCGCCTCGGCGTGGCGCTCGCTCAAATAGAGATAGCGCGGATCCGGTGTGATCGCGAAAGGCTTCTCGGTGAGGCCAAAGAAGCTCAGGTACATGGCTGGCTGGGGAAGGTCTGCAAGCGACGCCAACCGCCCTGCAGGTCCCGGTGTCCTCCTCGAAGGGTTACGGCCGGCTCATCTTACAACTGCAGCGCGGCGTAGACGACTACCCCCGCGAAGGCGAGCAGCAATACGACCAAGTACACGGCGAAAAGTGCCAAACCCTTGATCAGGGTGGCGCCCCAGCCGCGCTCGAACACCCGGTGGATGGCGATGCCGGTGTAGATCGGCAACAGCCAGAGGAGGTAGGGCGTCCAGTCCACGGCCCAGCCGGCCTTCGGGAACACCTCGCCGACGTCGAGCATCAGGGACACCACAGCCGCTCGCCGTTGTCGCGCTTCATCTCCGTGCACATGTGAGCGACGCGCGCGCCCCAGGGCCGCCCCCGCAGCACCGTGCCGACCTGTGTGCAGTCGATCTGCCGTCCGCGGATGTCCGTCATCACCAGGTGGTTGCGGGACGGCGAGAGCGATTCGGTCACGAAGAAGATCACGCTCAGCACCAGATAGAGGCGAAACGGCGGAAGGTAGGCCGCGCGTCTCCCGGCGATGAATTCCTGCGTCAGCTTCCCGGGCTTGAGCCAGAGCAGCCTGAGGGACCGCCACAGGCGCGAATCGGAATGCGTGATTCCCTCGAGCGCCTCGAACAGCAGCTCGCGCGTGCTCGGCACGTGCACGTCGGCGGGCTGCCCGCAGCTCGCGCAATAATGCCCCGACAAGAGCGCGCCGCAATTCAGGCAGTGCCTCGAAGCCTCGCGCGCAGGCGGGGCCGGCGTCTCGCTCATCCGGGTCCGCCGGTGCCCGCCGCCAGCTCCCCCGGCGCAAAGTCATCGACCCGGATCAGATGCGAGACCTTGGCGTCGTAATCGCGCAGCGCAGCGGCCTCCGCGTCGCTCAGCAAGCCCAGCTCGAGTGCCTGCGCAATCTGTCCGGGAAGATCGAGCGCGGTGACCTTGCCCGTCTTGACTCCCTCGACGCGCACGCGTTTCTCGAGGGGCTCGGCCAAGGTCGCGAGCAACAGCGCCTCTTGCAGAAGGCCGAGAGGATTGCCCGATTGCCGGGTCTTGTACACGTGATTGCTCAGGCGCTCGCGCGCGGCCGTGGGATTCATGACGAGATCGACGACGGCGCGCTCCAGGCGATCGCTTGGCGCAAAGTAGGTGAGCCCGCGCGGGAAGATCAGCACGCGCATGATCGCCGCCAGCCAGCGGACGGGAAAATTGCGCAGGAATCCATGCAGCTGCTCCTGCGCCTGGTAGAGCATGCTGCGGCAGCCCCACTCCACCAGCGGCAGATCGGCGGGCTCGGAGCCCTGATTGCGATGGTGCTTCAGCACCATCGATGCCAGGTACATCGACGACAGCACGTCCCCGAGCCGCGCCGAGAGCGTTTCCTTCTTCTTGAGGTAGCCCCCGAGCGCGAGCATGGCGATATCCGTCGCGAGCGCGAACGAGGCGCTGAAGCGGTTGACGTGCTGAAAATATCTCGAGCTCGCTCCGGCCTCGGGCGCCCGGGTGAAGCGGGCCAGCGTCAAGCCGAGAACGAGCGAGCGCGCCGCGTTGGAGATGGCGAATCCGAGATGGCCGAACAGCGCGCGATCGAAGTCGACGAGGCCCTGCGTCCGATCGGGGTTGCGCGCGGCATTCATCTCCTTGAGCACGAATGGGTGGCAGCGCACCGCCCCCTGTCCGAAGATGATGAGGCTGCGCGTCAGGATATTGGCGCCTTCGACGGTGATGCCCACGGGCACGAGCTCATAGCCGCGCCCGAGATAATTGCTCGGCCCCAGGCAGATGCCCTTGCCGCCGTGCACGTCCATGGCGTCGTTGGCCACCATGCGGCCGAGCTCGGTGACGTGGTATTTCAGCATCGCCGAGGGCACGGACGGCTTCTCGCCGCCGTCGATCGCGCCCGCGGTGACCGAGCGTGCCGCATCCATGATGTAGACGCGCGCCGCCATGCGAGCGAGCACCTGCTGTACCCCCTCGAAGCGCCCAACCGCCATGTTGAACTGGCGGCGGATCCGGGTGTAGGCCCCGGAGGCGTAGACCGCGGCGGCGGCGGCGCCGGTCGCGTTCGAGGGCAGCGAGATGCAGCGGCCGACGGACAGCTGCTCCACCAGCATGCGCCAGCCCTGCCCGGCCATGCCGAACCCGCCGATGATGGCGTCGAGCGGCACGAACACGTCTTCGCCGACGATGGGGCCGTTCTGGAACGGCACGTTCATCGGGAAGTGGCGGCGGCCGATGGTCACCCCGCGCGTATCGCGCGGGATGAGCGCGCAGGTGATTCCCAGGTCCGCCTTGTCGCCCATGAGGCGGTCCGGATCGAAGAGTCGAAATGCGAGGCCGATGATCGTCGCGATGGGCGCGAGGGTGATGTAGCGTTTGGAGAAATTCAGGCGGATGCCGACGACCTGCGCGCCCTGCCACTCGCCCTTGCAGATGACCCCGGTATCCGGAATCGATGCGGCGTCCGAGCCGGCGCGCGGCCCCGTGAGCGCGAAGCAGGGAATCTCCTCGCCGCGAGCGAGCCGCGGCAGAAAGTGATCCTTCTGCTCCTCGGTTCCATAATGCAGCAACAGCTCGGCCGGCCCCAACGAATTCGGGACGGCCACCGTGGAGGAGGCCGTCCCGCAGCGCGACGCTAGCTTGAGCAGCACGCAGGAGTGTGCGTAGGCGGAGAACTCGAGCCCGCCGTAGCGCCGCGGAATGATCATGGCGAAGAAGCCCTTGGCCTTGATGAAGGACCAGACCTCCGGAGGAAGATCCGCGCGCCGGTGGGTGACATCCCAGTCGTCGAGCATTCCGCAGAGCTCCTCGCACGGGCCTTCGAGGAATGCCTGCTCCTGCGCGGTGAGCGCCGGCGCCTTCGCGGACATGAGCTTGCGCCAGTCGGGGCCGCCCGTGAACAGCTCGCCGTCCCACCACACCGTGCCCGCATCGAGCGCTTCGCGCTCGGTGGATGACATCGAGGGCAGCAGGCGGCGGTAGCTGCGCAGGAACGGCCGCGTGATCGCGCGGCGACGGAGGGGCCTCACATTGAGGATCACGAGCAGGGCGAAGGGCACCGAGACCGTGATCTTCCACCATTCGGGTGCGGAAGATACGGTCCAGTAAGCGGCGAGCAGGATCCCCAGCACCAACGAGCTCACGCCCAAGCTCGCGCGGCGGTAGGCGAGAATCAGCACGACGACTATCAGCGACACCGCCCAAACCGCGAACATGCCCACCTCCTCGTCGCCGGCCTGCGAGAAGCCCGGCGGCCCGACGAATCCCGCCCTAGATCAAGTCTTTGACGCCGTCCCGCTCTTCCTCCAGCTCGCGAAGAGTTGCCTGCATCTTCCCGCGGCTGAGCTCGTTGACCGCGAGCCCCTGCACGATGCCGTACTCGCCGTTCTTGCAGGTCACCGGATAGGAGTAGATCACCCCCTCCGGAATCCCATAGCTGCCGTCCGAGGGAACCGCCATGCTCACCCAGTCGCCGTCCGGCGTGCCCAGCATCCAATCATGCACGTGGTCGAGCGCTGCCGATGCGGCGGAAGCGGCCGAGGAGGAGCCGCGCGCCTTGATCACCGCCGCGCCGCGCTGCTGCACGGTGGGGATGTAGGTGTCCTTGAACCATGTTGGGTCGATCACCGACAGGGCGGGCTTGCCGGCGACGGTCGCATGGTGCAGATCGGGATACTGGGTGGCCGAGTGATTGCCCCAGATGATGACCTTCCTGATTTCGCTTTGCGGAGCGCCGCTCTTTTCGACGAGCTGTGCCACGCCGCGGTTGTGATCGAGCCGCGTCATCGCGGTGAAACGCTGCGGCGGTATCGACCGGGCATTGCGTTGCGCGATGAGAGCGTTGGTGTTCGCCGGATTGCCCACCACGAGCACGCGCAGGTCGCGGCTCGCGACCGCGTCGAGCGCTTTGCCTTGGGCGGAGAAGATCTTGGCATTTTCCAGCAGCAAATCCTTGCGCTCCATGCCCGGCCCGCGCGGCCGGGCGCCGACCAGCATGGCGAAATTGCAATCCTTGAATCCGACCATGGGGTCGCTCGCGGCCGTCACCTTGTTGAGCGAGGGGAACGCGCAGTCGTTCAGCTCCATGACGACGCCGCCCACCGCGGCGGCGGCGGCGGGGATCTCCAGCAAATTGAGATTGATCGGCTGGTCTTTCCCGAGCATCTGACCGGAGGCGACCCGGAACGCGAGCGCGTATCCGATATTGCCGGCGGCGCCGGTGATGGTGACGGTGACTGGCTTCTTCATGGCTGGGCTCCCGCGAAAATGCCGCATTTTAGCGGAATTCCGCCATGGAAGGTCCGTGCCTTCGCGCTTTCAGTTCCGCGCCGGCTTCAAGGGTTGCGGTTGCGCCAAGCGGGGTAGGCGGCGAGGAATCGGCGGTACTCCGCGTCCGCCTCCTCGCGGCGTCCGGCGCGGCGCAGGGCGTCGATGTCGCGCCGCCACGCGGCCGCCGTGCGCGCATGCCCGGGATCGCTCGAATAGAGAGGCAGCGGTGCCTCGGCGCGCATGGAGGTGCGCACCACTCGAGGCGGCTCCTCGCGTCGGCGCGCGCTTTCCGGTCCGAACAGCAGCGCGGTCACCATGGCGACCGACAGCAGCACGCAGGCAGCGAAGGCCAGCGGGGCGAGGCAGGGAGACTTGCCGCGCGTATCGCGCGCGGGCGCTTCGCTCGGAGCTTGGCGAGAGAGGGCGAGCACGCGGCGATCGACGGCATGCGCCGGCGCCGCGCCGCCCTCGCGTCGATACTGAAGCGACAGCGCGCTGCCGCCGCGGAGGTATTCCTCCAGCTCCTGGTCAGGCGGGTGCATCGGCACGGGCCGGCTTCATGCGCGGCGCGGAGAGCGGCTCGGCGCCCTCGGCGGGAATCAACGACTTCTTGAGCTTGCGTACCGCGTAACGCAGCCGGCTCTTCGCGGTCTCGAGGCCGACATCGGTGATGCGCGCGATCTCCTCGATGGTGAGGCCGGTTTCCTCGTGCAGCAAGAATGCCTCGCGCTGCTCCTGCGGCAGGGCTGCGAGCGCGGAAAGCAGGGCCGACTCCTGCTCTGCGAACTCGACGATGGCATCGGGCCGCTCGTGCTCGGGCGCCTGCGGCTCGTCGATCGCGTCGTAGTCGCTGCGCGCGCCCGTGCGGGTGTTGAGATTGCGGCGGAAAAAATCCACCGCGCAGTTGTGGGCGATATGAAAAAGGTACGTTGCGAATTTGGCGCGCGCCTCGTAGCGCATCCGATTCGCGATCAAGCGCGACCACACCTCTTGAAACAGATCGGCCGCCGCGCCGGCGTTGCGAACCTGGCGCAATAGATACCTATAGAGCGGGGCCTTGTGCCGCGCGTAGAGCGTCGCGAATGCGGCCCGATCGCCGTCGCGGTATCGGAGCATCAGTCTCGCGTCGTCGTCGCACGCCTCCATGCGTCGAGCATACCCGGGTTCCCGCGGACCCGGGGTCGGGCGGACGCGGTTATTGCGGCGCACCGTCACCCCTCGCACCCGACCCCAAAATATTTCGGCTGGGTGCTTGCATGTAGCAGTGATGTATGTAACTATATCACCAGGTCACCGAAACACTGCGATGACCGCGAACCAGACCGAAATTCAAGGAGATTAAACATGAACACTCAGATATCGACCAAGCTCTTCGCCCTCGCCATTGCCCTGATGATGAACGGCGTCATCCTCGGCGGAGTTGCCTACCTGTTCAACGCCCAGAGCGGCCAGCACGTCGTCCTGTCGCTGGCGCAAGTCCCGGCCACGGTCTCCGCCCCGGCGGCCTGAAGGCCGAGGAATAGCGGCGTTGCCTTAGACTACCGTGCTATACAGGCAAAACAGCGGGCCTATCGAGTCGGGAATGGACCCAAATTGGAATGACAACCAACCCATCTATCGCCAGCTGCGCGATCGAATGGTGGCCCTCATCCTCGAGGGTGCGTTGAAGGAGGGCGACCCCCTGCCCTCCGTGCGCACGGTTGCCGCCGACTACCGACTCAACCCGCTGACGGTCCTCAAGGGCTACCAGCAGCTCGTCGATGAGCACCTGGTCGAGAAGCGCCGCGGCCGCGGGATGTACGTCAGCGACGGCGCTCGTCGCCTGCTGCTGGCCGGAGAGCGCGAGCGGTTCTTGAACGAAGAGTGGCCGCAGATCCTGGCGATCATTCACCGGCTCGGATTCTCCGCCCAGGAACTGTTCGCCCAAACACCCGCCGCCACGCATCCGGCTCCGCCGCCCCGCGGCGGCTCGTCCACGGAAGAATGAGGGTCGTCATGCCTCCTCTCATCGAAGCCAAGGGTCTCACCAAGCGATACAAAGCGCACGTGGCCCTCGATCATGCCGATTTCAAGATCGAGGCCGGACGGATCGTCGGTCTCATCGGACCGAACGGCGCCGGAAAAACCAGCGCGCTGCGCGCGATCCTCGGCCTCGCCTCCTACGAAGGCGAGCTTTCGGTGCTCGGCCGCGAGCCCAGCTCCCAGCGCGCGGAGCTGATGCGCGACGCCAGCTTCATCGCCGATGTGGCCGTGCTGCCCGGCTGGCTGCGCGTGGACCAGGCCATCGACTTCGTCGCCGGCATTCACCCGCGCTTTCGCCGCGATCGCGCGCTGGCGCTGCTCGCCAAGACGGAGATCAAAGGCGGCCGCAAGATACGCGAGCTGTCCAAGGGCATGAAGACCCAGGTGCACCTGGCGCTCACCATGGCGATAGACGCCAAGCTCCTGGTGCTCGACGAGCCGACCTTGGGCTTGGACATCCTGGCGCGCACCGCCTTCTACGACGCCCTGGTCAACGATTACATGGACGAGACGCGAACCATCCTGATCACGACCCATCAAGTCGAGGAGGTCGAGAATTTGCTCACCGACGTGATGTTCATCGACCGGGGCCGCATCGTCCTCGATTCGCCGCTCGAGGACATCGCGACGCGCTACGCCGCAGTCGGCGTGTCCGCGGAGGTGCTCGAGACCGCGCGCGCGGAGCGCCCGTTCTTCGAGCGGCGCATGCTCGGAAAGACCGTGTGCTACTACGAGAATGCCGACCTCGACAAGCTGCGAGCGCTCGGCGAGGTGCACACGCCGAGCGTCGCCGACCTGTTCGTGGCCAAGCTCTCCCGGGGTGACGCATGAACGCATATCGCTGGCTGCTGCGCCGGGAGCTGTGGGAGAACCGCGCGATCTGGTTGATTCCCGCCGTGATCGCCGTGGCCTTGATATTCGCGGCGCTGTTCGGGCGCGTGGAGGTCATGGAGGACATCCCCAGCCGGACCTTCGGCGGCATGTTGCTGCTGATGGTCGGAATCCTGTATTTCCTGGTCTTCGGCGTCTATTCCTCCTGGTATCTGCTCGACTGCCTGTATTCCGACCGCAGGGACAAGAGCATCCTGTTCTGGAAGTCGCTGCCGATCTCCGATGCGGCAACGGTGCTGTCGAAGCTCGCGATGGCGCTCATCGTGATTCCGGTCGTGTATTTCGCGGCCGCGGATGTCTCGGCGCTGCTCACCGCGTTCATCGTCTCGGTGCGCGCGCATTCGCTCCTCGGCGGTGCGCTCTGGAGCCCGGATCTGTGGCTGCAGCTGCAGGTTCTGTGGGTCTACCTGATCGTCGTGAGCGCGATCTGGTTCCTGCCGCTCGCCGGTTATCTGCTGCTGATCTCCGCGTCGGCGCGCCGCGCGGTCATGCTCTGGTCGATACTGCCGCCGCTCGCCCTCGGGCTGATCGAGCGCTGGTTCTTCGGCACGCACCTGATCTATCGCGAGGTGTCGATCCGGCTGGCCGGATTCCCGGCCGTCGCCTTCCGTCCGGACCCCAATGCGCCCTGGACCGGGGGCGGCGATGACCTCGGGCGCGCGATGCCGAGCGTCTGGCACATGATCGATCTGAAGGGGTTCGTCTCGAGCCCGGAGACCCTGGTCGGCGTCGCGGTGGGCGTCGGCCTGATCTACTGCGCCATCGAGGTGCGCTCGCGGCGCGCCGAGATCTAGGATCCTGTCCGAGCCGTGCGCGTCCCCGGCCGATATGACCACCGCCCGCTGGGCTCGGGCACGTGCGCGCGGCGCTGATCGCCGCGGCGCTCGGGCTCGCCTCGTGGGGCCAGGCGCGCGCCGATGACTTTTTCGCCGTGCGCGATCAGAATCCGCTGCTGCGCGGCTTTTATCTGCCGCTGCCCACCGACGTGCCCGCGGATGCGCCGCCGCGCGCCGCGGCCATGCTGCTCGTCAGCAATACCCTGAACGTCGAGCATCGCGGAGAGGAGGCCCTGCTGGTCGACGGCGAGAGCGCGGTGCTCGACCTGTCGTATGACAGCGCCTTCGCGCCGGGATGGCGCTATCGCTTGTCGGTGCCCTTGATCCACGACGGCGGCGGCGTGCTGGATACGGCGATCGACGACTGGCACCGCCTGTTCGGCTTTTCACGCGGCTTTCGTCCGTACTACGCCAAGAACCGGATCGAGTACTACTACTCGGGCGCGAGCGCGTATCTCGATCGATCGGCGAACGGCATCGGCGATGCGGCCGCCGACGTGGGCTGGTACCCGGTCGAGGATGCGGCGCGGACGCTCTCGCTCTGGGCGGGCCTCAAGGCGCCGACGGGAAGCCGCGCCAGTTTCGCGAGCGACGGCGCATGGGACGGAGCGGCCTGGGCCAACGCGGCATGGGGCTTCGGCCGATGGCGCGTCGCGGCCGAGCTCGGCGTGCTGCAGCCCTTCGGCGATGAGCTCTTCGAGGGCAGGGCCCACCGCACCGCCGGTTTCGCGCGCCTGGCGGCAAGCAGGTCGCTCGGCACTCGCTGGACCCTGCGCGCGCAGATCGACGCCCAGAGCAGCCGCGTGGCCGACACGGAGCTGCGCTTCATCGGCCGAAGCCTGCAGCTGTCGGTGGGCGCGGACGCGCGGGTGTACCGCCGCTGGCGCCTGCAGATGGGAGTCAGCGAGGACGCCGCGGTCAACACCGCACCCGACATCACGTTCTTCCTCGGGATTCACGATTAGGTCCCGCCAGGGCAGAATAGCGCTCCAAAACCCCCGTCACGAAGGAGCGCCCCATGTACAAGACCAAGATCGACCTGTCGGAGAAGATCCGTCGCAACGTTGCCGTGATTCTCAACGAGCGGCTGGCCGAGGCCATCGACTTGCAGAGCCAGGTCAAGCAGGCGCACTGGAACGTGAAGGGTCCGAACTTCATCGCGCTGCACGAGCTGTTCGACAAGATCTCGGACGAGGTGCTGGAGCAGATCGACGAGATTGCCGAGCGCGTGACCACCCTCGGCGGAACCGCCGAAGGCACGGTCGCGGTGGCCGCGAAGCGCAGCAAGCTGAAGAACTACCCGCTCAGCATCACCGCCGGCAAGGACCACCTGTACTACCTCTCGACGCAGCTCGCGGCGTGGGGAAAGTCGGTACGTCAGGCGATCGAGGACACCGACAATCTGGGCGACGCCGACACGGCGGATCTCTTCACCGGCATTTCACGGACCGTCGACAAGTATCTCTGGTTCGTCGAGGCGCACCTGCAGGACAAGGGTTGAGAGCCGGCCGCCACGTGCGTGCGCGGCGGCGCGCTCAACTCACCCCAGGAGGTAGGCGAAATAGCTGTTGCGCAGACGGTTGTTGGGGTCGGTACGCAACCGTAATGCGCGGAACAGCTTCAGGCGCTCGCCGAACGCCTTGGACGTATGCTCGGGCTGCAGCGCGCGGCTCTGGTTGAAAGTCGGAACACCGCCCGAGGCCGACGCGAAATCGTTGAAGTCGATCAGGAAGTCGTCCCAGCCGCGATCGCCGGTGGACGAGGGCTCGAGCGTGACCATCGGTCCCGAATAGCTGACGCTGAACAGCGATCCCTTGTCCTGATGGAGCCGGCTCGCCCCGCTGACGACGTTGCAGCGATAGCGATTCTGTTTGTAATACGCGCGGCAGAATTTGAAGTACTCGCCGAGGATCTTGGGGTAGTCGGCCTGCGGGAAGCCCCAGAGCGAGTAGGTGTAGCGTGCCTTCCAGGCCTCCTTGGGCAGGTCGCGCATCCACTCATGCGAGAACAGCGCCACGCCGCGTGAGGCGCGATCGATGGTCGCCCGCAGCGCCCGTTGCACGGCCGCACGCAGGCCGGGCGCGGCCAGCACGCTGCCGACCGTGGCCCCGAAGGCGGGCAGCACGTTGCGCATCACGGAGCTCCTCACCTGCCAGATGCCGGAGCGGCTCAAGGAGCCGGAGTCCTCGATGGTCCGCCGCTCCACGGTGATCTTGTCCGCGAACGGCGAGATGTGCAGCCGCAGCGCGCCGGGCGCGTCCATCAGGGAGGAGAACCGTGCCGCGAACTCCTTCAGCGAGAGCACCTGATAGTCGATCTTGACCGGCATCAGCGGTTTGACGCGCAGCACCACTTCATGAACCGCCCCGAGGAGACCGAAGCTCGAGCGCAGCACGCGCATCAGGTCCCGGTCGCGCTCGCCGATGGTCATCATCCGGCCCTGGGGCGTGATCAGCCTGATCTCGGTCACGCAGGAGGAGAGCTGGGCCATGCCGGGGCCATACGAGGCTTGGGGCAGCGTCGAGACGGCGAGGGCGCCGATGGAGATCTGCCCCATCTCCGGGGTGAGAGGCAGCTCCAAGCCGCGCTCGGCGAGCGCCCGCACCAGCGTGCCCACGCGCACCCCGGCCTGCGCGCGCACGGAGGTCTCGCTCATGTCGGAGATCTTGTCGAGGGCGCCCACATCGATGGTCGTGCCGCCGTCGCCGCCGACGCAGCGCGTCTGGGAGTAGTCGGCGCCCACCACCCGGATCGGGGTGGGGTAGCTCTGCGGCCGGGCAAGGACGATGGGCAAGTCGTCGACGCGCTTCAACTTGAGAACGAGGCGAGGCCGTCGGTAAATTCCCGACGAGTCCGCGCCCGACGGAGAAGAGATCTTGGAAGCCATGCAAACACCCCCATGCCGTGGATCGGTCACTGCTGTGGGGGCACAAAACCGTCAGGTTTTGAGGGAGCGCAATGCGCTCGAGGTGGCTGGCGACCCCGCTATCGTCGGACTTCCCTGAGAAGCCCTTTAGACCGGTGGTTTTGCGTCCCCGCCTTTCGACGGGTTTGCCCTTAAACAGCGTTGGATACTATGCGATGGTTTTGGGGGGCCTGTAAAGCAATTTTTGATCAACCCATCAGCAGCAGGGTCTCGGCGTGCTCGACCGCCTCGGGCGTTCCGCACACGACCACCACGTCGCCCTCCTTGAACAGGCTGTCCGGGCCCGGCTCGCGGCCGACGATGCCGTCGCGCCGGATCGCGCTCACCGTCGCGCGCGACCCGCGGCCGGCGAGGTCGGCGAGGCTGCGGCCGACCGCCCAGGCCTGCGGCGGCAGGATCACGCTGTGCAGCTCCTCGCGGAAGGCATGGCTCGCATCCGGCGGCTCGGCGTCGGCCGAGCGAAAGTACTGACGCAACATGCCGTAGCGGTGGCTGCGGATGTCATTCACGGTGCGGATCACCCGAGGCACCGGCAGCTTCAACAGCAGCAGCACGTGCGACAGCAGCATGAGACTGGCCTCGAACGTCTCGGGAACCACCTCGGTGGCGCCGGCCGCCTGCAGGGCCTCGAGCTTGGAGTCGTCCTGCGTCCGGACCAGCACCGGCACGTCGGGACGCAGCTCGCGCACGGCACGCAGTATCCGCAGGGCGATGTCCGGGCTCGCGAAGGTGACGACGACGCAGCTCGCGCGCGACACGCCGACGTTCTCCAGCACCTTGCCCTCGCCCGCGTCGCCGTAGACGACGGGATCGCCGGCCTGCCGTCCCACCCGTATGCGGTACGGATCCAAATCCAGCGCGATGTACTCGAAGCCGGTCTGTTCCAGCACGCGGGCGATGTTCTGGCCCACGCGGCCGAAACCGCAGATCACCACGTGATCGCGCTCGGCGACGGCCCGCATGGCCTCAACCTCGCGCATGGCCTCGGTGTGCGGCGGGGCCGACTCGCCGAGCAATGCGCGAGTGATGCGCCGGTTGTGACGGATCACGAGCGGCGAGAGCACCATGGAGAGGACGATGGCGGCAAGCAGCGGCTGGAGGATGTCCGCGTCCGCCAGCTCCCGGCGCAGGAGCAGGGTCAGCAGCGCGAATCCGAACTCGCCGCCCTGTCCAACCACGACGCCCGTGCGCACCGCCTTGAACCAGCTGCGCGTGGCGGGCTTGGCGACCAGGCTCACCACTCCGGCCTTGAGGATCAGCATGCCGGCGAGGAGCGCGGTCACCAGCGGCAGGTGGCGGACCAGCAGGCCGACATCGAGCAGCATGCCCACCGTGATGAAGAAGAGGCCGAGCAGGACCTCGCGATACGAGCGGATGGTGGCCTCGATCTGGTGCCTGAACTCGGTCTCGGCCAGCATCATGCCGGCGAGAAACGCACCGAGGGCGAGCGACAGCCCGACGGCTTGGGTCGTCCAGGCCGAGGCCAGCACCGCGAGGAGCACGGCCAGGGAGAATAGCTCGGGGGAGCGCACACCGGCGATCGCGAGGAACAACGGGCGCAGCAGCCAGCGGCCGGCGGCGAGCACGAGCAGCACCGCGAGCGCCGCAAAGGCCACGGCGCCGGCGATGTGCGCCGGCGTCGCCGGCTCGCCGGTGCCGGTGAGGACCGAGACCAGCGCCAGGAACAGCGGAAAGCTCAGGTCCTGGAACAGGCAGATTGCCACGGCGAGCCGCCCATGAGTGCGGTTGTTCTCGGACTGCTCGGTGAGCTGCGCGACGACGATGGCGGTCGAGGACATGGCGACGGCGCCGCCGATCACCACGGCCACCGCGGGCGCCGCCGAGAACAGCGCCGCGGCGGCGGCCGCGACCAGCGCCGTGGTCGCGAGCACCTGCGCCCCGCCGACGCCGAGCACCTCCCAGCGCATCGCGACCAGCCTCGGCAAGGAGAACTCGAGGCCGAGCGTGAACACCAGGAACACCACGCCGAAGTCCGCGAGCCGCTGCACGGTGTCCGCATCCAGGGCCAGCGCGAACGCGTGCGGCCCGATCAACATTCCGACCACGAGATAGCCGAGGATCGCCGGCAGGTGGAGCTTGCGAACCCCCGCGACGACGCAGACCGAAGCGGCGAGCAAAATCAAGATCTGCAGCAGAGAATCGTTGTGCATCCGGCCCCTGCGTCGAGAACGCCAAATCCCGCCCTGCTAGCATATAGCGATGTCCGGCAGAATGACCGCAATCGAGCTCCGGGCCGAAGACGGCGGAATGCGGCTGTGCCTCGAGGGCGACTGGTCCCCGGCGGCCGTCGCCGACGTCGACGCGCGTCTCGGCGAGCTGCCCGGACACCTCGCCGCTCCGTTGATCTGCGACTGGTCGCGCGCCCTCGATCCCGGGATTGGTCCGGCCTGGATGCTGCTGAGGGCGCTGCAGCGCAGGGCGCCGGATATCCGGGCGAGCCACACGGGCGATCCGCCGCACTTTCTCGAGCTGCTCGAGAGGCTCGAGAGCCCGGCGGAGATTGCTGCGCCCACCCCGGCGTCCCTCCCGACCTTGGAGGGCTCGGTGGGGCGGGTCGGACGGTGGGCGGTTCATCAGGGGGCGGAGGTCCGTGCGGTGATCGGCTTCTTCGGCCGTCTGGTCGCGGTTCTCGCCGCGGCATTCCGGCGGCCGCGCGCGCTGCGCATCGCCTCGGTGACGCGGCATGTCTACGAGACCGGCATCACCGCCATTCCCATCGTCTCGCTCATCGCCTTTCTCATCAGCGTCATCGTCGCCTATCTCGGCGCACAGCAGCTGCGGCGCTTCGGGGCCGAGATATTCACGGTCGACCTGGTGACCATCTCGGTGCTGCGCGAGATGGCCGTGATGCTCACCGCCATCATCGTCGCGGGCCGATCCGGCAGCGCCTTCGCCGCCGAGATCGGGGTCATGCAGCTCAACGAGGAGACCGACGCGCTGCGCGCCATGGGCATGAATCCGGTCGAGATGCTGGTCGTGCCGCGCGTCGTGGCGCTCATCATCGCGCTGCCGCTCCTCACGGTGATCGCCGACGCCATGGGACTCGCCGGGGGCGGCCTTCTGTCGCTCGTGACCCTGCACATTCCGTTGTCGCAGTTCACCTACCGGCTGCGCGATGCGCTGGCGCCGACCACTTTTTGGGCCGGCCTCATCAAGGCGCCGATCTTCGCGGTGCTGATCGGCATGGTGGGGACGTATCGCGGCATGCAGGTGCGCGACTCGGCCCGCGAGCTCGGCAGGCTCACGACCGTGGCGGTCGTGCAGGCGATCTTCCTCGTGATCCTCGCCGACGCCCTGTTTGCCATCCTGTTCGTGCAGCTCGACTTCTGATGGCGTCCGGGACGGAATCCGCGGCGGCGACACCCGTCATCCGGGTGCGAGACCTGACCACGCGCTTCGGCGCCCAGATCGTCCACGACCATCTCGATATGGAGGTGTGCGACGGCGAGATCTTCGGCATCGTCGGCGGCTCGGGTACCGGCAAGACCGTGTTGATGCGCACCATCCTCGGCTTGCGTCCTGCGGATGCGGGTCGGGTCGATCTATACGGCAGGGATGTTCAAACGCTCGCCGCCGCGGACCGCACCGCGCTGGTGCGCAGCTACGGCGTGACCTTTCAGAACGGCGCGTTGATCAGCTCGCTATCCATCGCAGAGAACATTCAACTGCCGCTGCGCGAGTACTTTCCGGCATCCGAGCGCGCGCTCGACGAGCTGGCCGAGCTGAATCTGAAGCTCGTCGGCTTGCACCCCGCGGACGGCGCCAAGTTTCCCTCGCAGCTGTCGGGGGGCATGGTGAAGCGCGCGGCGCTGGCGCGCGCACTGGCGCTCGAGCCCAAGCTCCTGTTCCTGGACGAGCCGACCGCAGGTCTCGACCCGATTTCCGCCGCGGCCTTCGATGAGCTACTGTTGTATCTTCACTCGCAATTGCGGCTCACCGTGGTGATGATCACGCATGATCTGGATACGCTGTTCCGCACCTGCTCCCGCGCCGGGGTCATCGTCGACGGGCGCATGATCACGGATTCGCTCGAGGGGCTGCTCGAGAATCCGCATCCCTGGATACGCAGCTATTTCCACGGCGCGCGTGCGCGCTCGGCCGCGAAGGACGTGCATGGATAGGGACGCGAACTACGTGGCCGTCGGCGCGTTCGTGATCCTGGTCATCGCCATGGCCGTGTCCTTCGTGCTCTGGTACTCCGGGCAGGAGGACAAGCGCTCCTACGAGCGCTACGAGATCTACTTCAAGGGCACGGTCAGCGGGCTGACCGACGGCAGCCCCGTGCGCTATCTCGGGGTCGACGTGGGCAAGGTCCACCGCATCCAGATCGACCCGCGCGAGCGCAACCGCGTCGAGGTCATCGCCGACATCGATTCCACGGCGCCGATCGACGGCCGCACGCGCGCCTCGCTCAGCCTGCAGGGCATCACCGGACTGCTGTTCATCGACCTGCAGCAGGATCCCAAGGCAACCACCCCGGGAACGCTGCCCCAGGGCATCGAGTATCCCGTGATCCCGTCCGCGCCCTCCGACTTCGACGTGCTGCTCGCGAGCCTGCCGGCGCTCACCACGCACCTGGTCGAGACGGCGGATCGCATCAACCAGGTATTCAGCGATGAGAACGTGCGCACGTTCAAGGCGACGCTGGACAATGCCCGGGAGGCAAGCGCACAGCTGCCGCCGGCCTTGCGGGAGGTGCAGAAGCTGATGACCCAGGTTGCGGGCGCCACGCAGGAGGTCGAAGGGGCGGCGGCCGGATTGCGCGGCATCGAGGAGCGCACCGGTCCGGACCTCGGCTCGGCGCTTGCAAACATCCGACATGTGTCCGACAACCTGTCGAAGACCTCCGACGCGCTCGAGCATTTCATCGCGGAGAACGAGCCCGGAGTCTCGCGCTTCACGCGCCAGAGCCTGCCGGAGTTCGAGCAGCTGCTGCGCGAGAGCCGCCAGGCAGCGCGTGACTTTCGCGACCTGTCGCGCAGCCTGAAGCAAAATCCCTCGCAGCTCCTGTACGAGCCCAACTACCGGGGCGTCGAGGTGGCGAGGTGAGGGGGCGCGCCGCCGCTCTGGCGCTGCCGCTCGTCCTCGCGGGTTGCTCAGGCTCGCTGTTCCAGAGCAAGGTCGCCCCGCCGACGATCTACCTGCTTGCGCCGACGCTTCCGGCCGAAACCGCCGCTCCGGCCCCGGCTGAACCGCCTCAGGCGCTTCCCGTGGATCTCGCCGTGCTGCGACCCCGGGTGCGCGCCGGTCTCGAGAGCGAGCGCATCGCCGTGCTCTACCCCGACCACCGGCTGGACTACTTCGCCGACGCGCGCTGGAGCGGCCCGCTCGCCGAGGTCCTCCAGGATGCCGCCGTGCAGGCTCTGCGTTCCCGAGCGCATCTGCGCGGCGTCAGCGGCGATGCGTCGGTGTTCGCGAGCGCATACTGGCTCGAGATCGAAGTGACGGATTTCCAAGCCGAGTACCCGAACGGCGCCGAGAGCCCCACCGTGCACGTGCGCCTGCGGGCGCGAATCGGCCGGTCGGGTGACCGAAGCATTCTCGGACGCATCGCGGTAGAGGGCCGGGCGCCGGCGGCGTCGAATCGGCTGGGCATGATCGTCGCCGCCTTCGCCCAGGCGTGCGGAGCGGCGCTCGGCGATGCCGCAACGCAGGTCGAGCAAATCCTGGCGGCAGCCAAGGACCCGCTCTGATCGCAGGGAAACTCTCGAGGAAATCTGCGGCCCGGCCGGCCGGCTCGGCTAGAAGGACAGTCGGATCGGACGCAGCGCCGCGGCGCAAAGGTCGGCGTGGTGCGCTCCGCTCACCTGGCTCGCGAGGATCTCGAGCAGCTTTCCGGCCTCCATGGGCTCGCCGAACAAGCGGCCCTGCCCGTAAGCACACCCGTGCTGGCGCAGGAACTCGAGCTGCTCGGCGGCCTCGACGCCTTCCGCGATGACCTCGATGTCCAAGCTCTTGCCCATGTCGAGGATGGTGCGAACGATGGCGGCATCGTCCGAGTCGACCGCCACGTCGCGCACGAACGACTGGTCGATCTTGAGCGTGCCGATGGGGAATTGCTGCAGTGCCGACAGCGACGAGTAGCCGGTGCCGAAGTCGTCGATCGCGAGGTTGAGACCCATCGCGTAGAGCTCGTTCAGGAGCCCGATGGTGCGCTTGGGGTCGGTCATCAAGGTGGTCTCGGTCACCTCGAGCTCGAAGCAGGTGGGCGAGACCTCGTGCTTGCGGAACACGTTGCGGCAGCGGGCGATGAAGCTCGATTGCTTCAACTGGCGCAAGGAGAGGTTGATGGCGATCCGGCCCGGCTCGGGCACGACTTTCTGCCACTGCCGATAGTCCGAGCAGACCCGATTCAACACCCACTCGCCGATGTCGAGGATCAGACTGGTCTCCTCGGCCAGCGGTATGAACTGCGAGGGTGAGATGTCGCCGTGTCCCGGCAGCCGCCAGCGCAGCAGCGCCTCGGCTCCGACGACGCGCCCGCTGCGCAGGTCCACCTTGGATTGATACAGGAGCACGAACTCGTCGCGCTCGAGAGCGCGGCGCAGCTTGGCCTTGAGCATCAGGCGCTCGACCGCCGCCGCGTTCATCTCAGGCACGTAGAATGCGGAGGAGTTGCCGCCGTTTTGCTTGGAGTGATACATGGCGGCGTCGGCGTTGCGGATCAGGTCGATGACGTTCTCGGCGTCGTAGGGGCAGATCGCGATGCCGACGCTCGCGGTCAGATACACCTCCTGCTGATTCACGTAGAAGGTGCGGCCGATCTCGTCGAGCAGCGTGCGCGCGAGCGCGCCGATGCTGGCGCGATTGTCCATGTCCATCGGGAGATCGTCGATGAACATGGCGAACTCGTCGCCCGCGAGCCGGCCGATGACGGTGTCCTTGCTCAGGTTGCGCGTCAGCCGCTCGCTCAGGATCTCGAGCGTGCGGTCGCCGGCGGCGTGGCCGAAGGTGTCGTTGACCTCCTTGAAGCGGTCGAGGTCCAGGTACAGGAGCGCGAGCGAGCGCTGGCTGCGCCGCGCACGTGCAATCGCCTGCTGCAGCAGATGCTGGAACTGCATGCGGTTCGGCATCTTGGTGAGGGTGTCGTAGCGCGCGAGGTAGCGGATGCGCCGTTCCGCTCTCTTGCGCTCGGTGATGTTGCGGGCTACGTAGATGTGGCCCTGGAATTGCGGATCCTCGGTGGTGATCTCGGAGCTCGCGATGGACACGGGGATGGTCTGCCCGCTTGCCGTGCGCAGCACCGTCTCGCGCGCCTCCGCGGCGGCATTTCCGGCCGCGTTGCCGACCTCGAATGCGCGGCGATGGGTATCGTCGATGAACCCGATCAGAGGCTTGTCGACCAGATCCGCCTCGCGGTAGCCGAGCAGGCGCTGCGCCGCCTCGTTGCAGCTCTTGACGATTCCTTCCGGGGAGGTGACCAGCACGGCATCGCTCAGGCTGTTGAGCACCGTATTGAGATAATTCTTGGTGATCGTGGTCTCGTTGAGCTTCTGCCGCATGCGCTCCAGGGCGAACTGAAGCTCGCCGAGCTCGTCCTGGCGCATCACGGCGAGCGGCATCGAATAGTCGCCCTGGCCGATGCGGTCGGCGCTCTCGACCAACGCTTCGATCGGTCCCGACAGCTGGCGCGCGATGAACCAGGCTCCCGCCAGCCCGAGCAGCAGCATGGGCAGCGTCACGCCCGCGAGCAGCCCGCGCATGCGTCTGATCTGCAATCCCTGCTGGCTCTCGAGCTGCTTGCGGATGCTCGCGAGCGTCTCGCGCATCTCGACGCGGCTCATCCAGATGCGCAACGTACCCAGCTGGCTCACCGGGCTGGACTGCAGCGCGGAGTGGATGGTGCTTTGGAACGCGAACCAGTCGCCCGGCTGCTGCGGCGCCGGGTCTCCGCCGCTGAACAGGAGCGCGCCGTGCGCGTCGAGGACCTCGACCTTCTCGATGTCGCGCTCATCGAGCAGGCGTTCCGCGATCGAAGCCACGGCGGCTTTGTTGCCCGTGCTCAGAGCGGGGGCGAGCGAGGAGCCGGTGATCTCGGACAGACTGCTGGCGCGGGTCTCGAGATCGGCCTCGAGCCGTTGAGCGACGGTCGCATAAGTGAGATGGTTCACATCCGCGGCGTCGACGCGATGTTCCCAGTAGGCGAGCGCGGTGAGTACCAGCGAGAGCACGCCGCCGACGGCCAGCGCGAGTAGCAAGTACTTGGTTTTTAGGCTTTTCGCCATTGATTTACCGACCGATCAGGATCCTTTCCCCCGAGCCGCATGATACTCGTTCGGCTCCGAGCCCATAAGGGGAAGGCGCAAAGCAGCGAACCCGCGCACAAAGCGGTTAACATACGTCAAATATGCGAATTGACATTTATTCCGACACGGTTTGTCCGTGGTGCTACCTCGGAAAGCGGCGCTTCGAGCTGGCCGTCGCCGCGCGTCCGCAATTCGAGCCCCGCGTGGCGTGGCGGCCGTTCGAGCTGAACCCCGACATGCCGGCGGAAGGCGTCGAGCGTGCGACATATCTCGCGGCCCGCGTTGGAGACGGCGCGCGCGTAACGGAGCTCGAGGCCGAGCTCGAGCGTCAGGGCGCGGGCAGCGGCATCGCGTTTCGTTTCGATCTCATCAAGCGCGTGCCGAACACGCGCCTGTCGCATCTCCTGATCACGCACGCCGGGCGGCGCGGCCGCCAGGCGCTGGTCAAGGAGCGCATCATGCGCGCCTATTTCGAGGAGGGTTGCGAGATCGGCGAGATCGAGGAGCTGGTGCGCCTCGGCGTCGAGGCGGGCCTCGCCGAGAACGAATGCCGCTCGGCGCTGGTGCTGCGTGCGGGCCAGGATGGCGTGGTGGCGGCCGAGCGCCACGCCGCGGTGCTTGGCATAACGGGGGTCCCGACGTACATATTCGACGGGCAGTACGTGCTCTCGGGCGCGCAAGACGTCGGGACGCTGACGCGGGTCTTCGAGCAGGTCTCCGGATTCGCGGCGGCCCGCGACATAGCCTCGTGAACCGTGAACGCCTACGAGCTGACCGGGCAGGTTCGTACCCACGTCACGGAGTTGCCTGAGCCCCGCTGCACCCTGCATGTCGATGTGGCGGCGCCGTTCCTGAACATGCGCCGGGCCGCCCTGGCCGATGGATTCGAGGTCGAGCCCGCATCGAGCTTCCGCGACTTCCCGCGGCAACTTTCCATCTGGAACGCCAAGTTCACCGGCGAGCGAACGGTCCTCGACGCCGCGGGCGCACCGATCGACGTTCGCGGCCTCGCCGCTGCCGAGCGCATCGAAGCCCTTCTGCTCTGGTCGGCGCTGCCGGGCGCAAGCCGCCATCACTGGGGCACGGATCTCGACCTCATCGATCGGCGCGCGACGCCGTCCGGATACCAGCCCCGGCTCACCCCCGATGAATACGACGCCGGAGGCCCGTACGCGCCGTTGTTCGAGTGGCTGGAGGAAAACGCCGCGCGCTGGGGCTTCTTTCGCCCCTATCGCGGCGCGCGCTCCGGAGTTGCCGCGGAGCCGTGGCACTTCAGCTTCGCCCCGCTCGCGGAGCCGGCGCGCAACGGCTTGACGCCGAAGGTGCTGCGCGCGGCGATCGAGACGACGCCCATGCTGGGGAAGGACGAGGTCATCGCGCGGATCGAGGAGTTGCACGCGCGGTACGTGGCGGTCATCGACTGGCCTTGAGGCCCGCGCAGTCGGCCGCGAGCCTGCGATCGGCACGCCAGAGCACCTTCAGGCCCCGAGTGCTTCAGGCCCAGAGCGGCCGTGTCAGGCCCAGAGCGCCTTCAGGTGGCTCACCATCAGCCCGCGCACCTGGCCGAGCTGATTGTCGCCGGAAGTGAACAGCGGCGGATTTCGGCGCAGCATCGGCCAGCGCTCGGTGCGCAGCACGCGGTGCAGGTAACCGAGATTGCGGTCGATGGCCTCGAGGTAGGGATTCTTGCCGCCGAACAGCGGCTCCACATACCGGTAGGCGTGCTCGAACTCCCCTTCGAGCCGCTGCAAACGGGTCTCGCGCACGAAGTCGGGCGTCTGACGCAGCAGATCGAGTCCGGAGCTGTACTTGATCTGCAACGCACCGTCCGTGCCGGTGGCTGCGGCGATGCCGCCGAGCACGAACTCGGGGTAGAGCCGGTCGCGGCACTTCTCGAGATAGCACCGATCCGCCATCTGCGCGATCAGATCGGCGGTTCCGAGCAGGTGGCCGATCTTGCGGTCGCGGGCGTCGGCCAGCTGGATCTGGTCGAGCTTTATCTCGTAGCCGGTGAAGTGAACGATGCGCGTCGAGATCGGTACCCAGCTTTCCATGCCGATGCTCGGCAGGAATCTCGCCAGGTACCGCGCGCTGCGCGTCACGTGATAGAGGGTGAATTCGGCGCCGTTGCGGTGCTGCCGGTCGCCGAATTCGCGGATGTATCCCGCATCGTGGAACAGCGAGGTCACGAGCCCCATGACGGCGCGCTCCGCGCCGAACCGCTGGCGCGGCTCGACCGTGCGCTCATGACCCACCAGGAGCCGCGCCATGGCGAGCGTCATGTCGAGAGAGTGCTGGCGATCGTGATAGACGGTGTCGACGCCGTGATATCCCGGCATGCGGCCGGTGAACAGCTTGTCGAACTCCTCGAAAGCGGCGGCGACGCGCTCGAACGGCTCGCCGGGGAAAACCGACGCAAACAGCTCGCGCACGGCGTCGGTCACTGCGGC